>JAQYAI010000144.1 GCA_029227655.1 bacterium
CTTCTTCAGCAGCAGCCGGTGGCAAGAGATCTCAGGCAGATTTCGGCAGCACTTAAGATGATCACAGACATGGAGCGTATTGGAGATCAGACTGCGGATATTGCAGATATTGTTATGACTGTACAGTTTGAGGAAAATCAGTCCTTAAGAGATATCCGCCTTATGGCAAAGGCTACCGCGAAAATGGTAAGAAGCAGTGTCTCTGCGTATGTGCAGAAGGATCTGGAACTTGCAAGAAAAGTTTTAAAAGCGGATGATGAAGTGGATGCAATGTTCGCAAAGATTAAGAAAGAGCTGATCGAATTGATTTCGAAGCATGAAGATGCGTATGCAGATCAGGCAATCGATTTGATTATGATTACAAAATATTTAGAACGTATTGGGGATCACGCGACCAATATTGCAGAGTGGGTAGAATTTTCTATTACAGGAACACATGCAGGTACCACGCAGATCCAATAAATAGTCTGGAAGAGGGGGTCCTATGATTTTTTGTGTAGAAGACGATGGAAATATCCGTGAACTTGTGATTTATACACTGGCGACAACAGGGATGCAGGCCAGAGGGTTTGAAGAGGGAAAATCATTTTTTAAAGCACTGGAAGAGGAAATTCCTGATCTGGTGCTACTTGACATCATGCTCCCGGGAGAAGATGGAATGACCATTCTGAAGAAACTAAAAGCATCAAAACGTACAAAAAATATTCCTGTCATCATGCTGACGGCAAAAGGCACGGAGTATGATAAGGTAATGGGTCTCGATGCCGGGGCAGATGACTTTGTTGTGAAACCGTTCGGCATGATGGAACTTTTGTCACGCATTAAGGCTGTTCTTCGAAGAACACAAAAAACAGAAAATACGGAAGACCATGAACTTGGTCCGATTCGTATGGACACTCAGAAACACAGAGTATTTGTGAATGGGAAGGAAGTTTTCCTGACATTAAAAGAGTATGAACTTTTGAAATATTTATTGAAAAATACCAATATTGTGTTGTCTCGGGACCAGCTTCTCGAAAAAATATGGGGATATGATTTTGACGGAGAGACCAGAACCGTGGATGTGCATGTGCGTACGCTCAGACAAAAGCTGGGAGAGGCTGGAGATTTGATTGAAACAGTACGCGGTGTTGGCTATAGAATAGGAGACAAGAATGAAAAATAGGATTAGAAAGAGTATGTATCTGGTCATTTTCTTGTCTTTGGCGATTTGTTATGGTCTGATTGTCGTGGTTGTTTACCGACAGACACTGGAAAGTGCCAAGATGGAGCTGGCGCAGGAGGCTGAATATGTTGTGGCATCTTTGCAGATTGCAGGGGAAGAGTATCTGCAGAAGATAGATGAAGTACAGTTGGAAACCCGGGTGACATACATTGGCGCGGATGGTGAAGTGCTCTATGATTCTGGTAAGGATGAAACTACACTGGAAAATCATCGTAACAGAAAAGAAGTAAAGGACGCGCTTACATATGGCAGTGGAGCGGATGTCAGAAGATCGGATACGCTTGGAGAAAGTCTTTATTATTATGCAATCCGGATGGAAGATGGGAATGTTCTTCGAGTGGCGAGAAACCTGGGAAATATATGGCATATGGCGCTTGGAATCCTGCCACAGATGCTTCTGATTGGAGCAGTCATGACTGGCTTTGCGTGGATATTGGCAAACCGGCAGGCGGCAAAGCTGATCCGGCCGGTCAATGAGCTTAATCTAGAAGAACCACTTGAAAATAATGTATATGAAGAGCTTCAGCCATTGCTTGAGAGACTGGACCGGCAGAACAAAGAAAAGGAAAAAGTGGAGCGGATGCGGAAGGAATTTTCTGCCAATGTATCGCATGAACTGAAAACACCACTTACATCCATTTCCGGGTATGCGGAAATTATGAAAGAAGGAATTGCCCGCCCGGAAGACACGAAGAAATTCGCGGAGCGTATCTACAATGAAGCG
Organism: bacterium; assembly: GCA_029227655.1. GTDB lineage: Bacteria > Bacillota > Clostridia > Lachnospirales > Lachnospiraceae > Allocoprococcus. Next base: position 1,950 of record JAQYAI010000144.1, read on the forward strand.
AGCCGTATGATTACATTAGTTGACGACATTATTAAATTATCCAAACTGGATGAAGGCGAATTCGAAACAGAAAAGGAAGCGGTTGATATTTATCAGATGACAAGAGATATTATCAGCCGTCTTGCCATGCCTGCATCTAAGAAAAATATTCACTTTGAATTGGTGGGCGAACCGCTAATCGTAGAAGGAATTCCGCATATTCTTCAGGAGATGATCTATAATCTCTGTGAAAATGCTATTAAATATAATGTAGAAAATGGAAAAGTCTTTATCTGGATTGGACAGACATTAAATGGAAAGAAAATGATTATTGAAGATACTGGAATCGGAATTCCAAAAGAGCATCAGGATCGAATCTTTGAACGATTTTATCGTGTGGATAAGAGTCACTCCAGAGAAACAGGCGGAACAGGTCTGGGACTTTCGATAGTCAAGCACGGAGCAATTCTGCATGGAGCAAAGATAACGCTTGAAAGTGAGGCTGGAAGGGGGACACGGATAGAATTGACTTTTTAAGCGAACATATAATGTTTTACAATTCTTGGAAAGAATGGTAAAATATATGATAAATCAATTCGTCAGTAAAAAGAGGAGGATACTGAAAATGGCTAACATGAATATTTTCGATAAGATGATCGCAAAGCTTACTGAAAATCCAAAAACAATTGTATTTACAGAAGGAACAGATGCCAGAATTCTGGAGGCATCATCAAGACTTCTGAAGGATAAATTTTTAAAACCAATACTTGTCGGTAAAGTAGAAGAAGTAAAAGCAGCAGCCCAGAAAAATGGCTTTGCGATTGATGGAGCTGAGATCATTGATCCAGATAATTTTGACAGATATGAAGAGATGGTGGAATTGTTCTGCGAACTTCGTAAGAGTAAAGGAATGACACCAGAACAGGCAAGAGGAATCCTGGCTTCAGGCAATTATTTTGGAACCATGCTGGTAAAGATGGGAATTGCAGATTCTTTGCTTGGAGGAGCTACATATTCAACCGCAGATACGGTAAGACCTGCACTTCAGATTATTAAGACAAAACCGGGCAACAAAGTAGTTTCCTCTTGTTTTATCATGGTGCGGCCAAATGCAGATGGAACGAACGAAATGCTTGCAATGGGTGACTGTGCGATCAACCTGAATCCATCAGATGATGAACTTGTTGAAATCGGTATCGAATCAGCAGAATGTGCAAAGCTTTTTGGAATCGATCCAAAGATTGCTTACCTCAGCTACTCAACAATGGGATCTGGAAAAGGCGAAAGTGTAGATAAGATGCGCTCTGCCGCAGCGAAGGCAAAAGAAGCAAGACCAGATCTTGCCATTGAAGGGGAATTACAGTTCGATGCAGCGGTTTCGCCGGTTGTAGCTAACACAAAATGTCCTGGAAATCCAGTAGCAGGACAGGCTAATGTATTTATTTTCCCGGAAATCAACGCTGGAAATATCGGATACAAGATTGCACAGAGATTAGGTGGATTCGATGCATACGGACCAATTCTTCTTGGACTTAATGCACCGATCAATGATCTCTCTCGTGGATGTAATGCGGAAGAAGTTTATTCGATGGCTATCATTACAGCGGCACTTGCATAAAAATAGAACATTTCAGAAATAAAAAGGGCGTAAGGATTCGTGTGAGAGTCACTTACGCCCGTTTTATTACAACAGTTGTAAAATCCGTTCCGCATTTTTGGTACAGATAGCATCTATTTCTGATGGAAGAAATCCATTTACATGTAATGCTTCGTCAAGTCGATACATATACTCACATCCCGGGATCTCCAGTTCACAGTTAATGCCGTCGAAATCAGTTCCAAGTGCGGCGATATCAAGTCCGCCTACATTTATTATATGTCTTAGATGCTTTGCGAGGGCATCCAGTGTACAGATACCATCATCCTGAAGGAAAGAACCACAGAAATTAATTCCTACAAGGCCCTGACATTCTCCTAAATGACGGAGCATTGCATCGGTAAGATTTCTTGAATGTCCGCGCAGACTTCGGCAGCAGGAATGGCTGGCGATGAAAGGCTTTTTCGTATTTGCTGCGACATCCCAGAAGCCCATGTCAGAAAGGTGGGATACGTCAATGAGCATTCCAAGTTCTTCCATACGTTTCACAACTTCAATACCAAAAGGTTTTAAACCAGTATCGGGTTTGTCTGACATAAGATGCGGAAAGCCAAGGGCATTTTCAAAATTCCATGTCAAAGTTATCAGACGAATTCCTTTTTGATATAACTGTTCTAATCGCTTTATATCGCCATCCAGAATCCCACCTTCTTCAACGGTGAGAAAACAGGAAAGCTTTCCATTGCTCTTGTTTTCCTGATAGTCTGCGTAAGAAAGGGCTAGCCTTGCAGAATCATTTTGGACAAGGGAAGATTTCATGAGTTGGATCATGCCCAGAGCATCTTCAAAATGATTCTCCATTTTGGATGGACTGGCCTTATGTAAGAAACATGCAAAGAACTGGGCCAGATATCCGGAGTGGGTTAACCGGGTCAAATCAAGATGTCCGTTGTTCTTCCACAACGTCTCGGATGGCTCGGATGTGTTTTCGTAATACAAACGTGATAAAGTATCACAATGAAAATCGATATAGTTCATATAATAACCTCCAATTTAGTACGTTGACAAAATAAAGTGCACTTAATATAATAAAAAAGAAATACGCTTTCACATGGACAGCATAAATACATCCATATACAATATATTAAAATAAGAAAAGAAATAGTCAAGGGCAGTATTTATGAAATTTACAAAAATGCATGGCCTTGGAAATGATTATGTATGTATCAATGGTTTCCAGGAAAGAATTTCCACACCGGAAAAGATGGCGGTAAATTTGTGCAATCGTCACTATGGAATCGGAGCTGACGGAATGCTGCTGATATTGCCATCAGAGATAGCGGATTTTAAAATGGAACTTTATAACTCCGATGGCTCCAGTGCCGGGATGTGCGGAAATGGGATAAGGTGCCTTGGAAAATACGTGTTTGAACATGGGATGACTAGGTCGCATGAACTTAGAATAGAAACGTTGTCAGGGCTTCATTCTATTTATCTGGGGATTATTTCTGGAAAAGTGCAGGATGTTAAAGTAGACATGGGTGTACCGATACTAAATTCGCATAGCATTCCAATTCGAAGTGAAAAGGATATTGTGTTTCAGGAGCCGATTCAGGTATGTAAGAAGGAGTTTCTGATGACTGGGGTCTCCATGGGAAATCCACACATCGTAATATTTGTGGAGGATCTCGA
>JAQYAI010000145.1 GCA_029227655.1 bacterium
AGACGACAAGGTAGATAGGACAGAGGTGGAAGTGCAGTAATGCATGGAGCTGACTGTTACTAATCGGTCGAGGGCATAACCAAGAAGGTAATGGATAGGAAGATGGATGTAGATTGATTCGTATGTGGTTTTGAAGGTATAAACTTCATAAATAATCCTCGATAGCTCAGCGGCAGAGCATTCGGCTGTTAACCGAAGGGTCGTTGGTTCGAACCCAACTCGGGGAGTTTAAACTGTAAGTGATGATTTCATTTACAGTTTTTTTATTATAAAAAAATGGGCACATATTTTCTGACATTGCATAAAATAAAATAGATATAGAAAAAATTAATTTGTATAAAAAGAAAAATATGATATTATATTTAAAATAGGAGGTAAGATCATGGGAATTGTTATTATTAATAAAGATAATTTTAAAGAAGAAGTGTTAGATGCGACAACTACTGTTCTGGTAGATTTCTATGCAACATGGTGTGGACCATGTCAGATGATGCATCCAGTCATGGATAAACTGGCTGCTGAGAGAGAGGATGTAAAGATCTGTAAAATTGATGTGGATCAGCAAAGAGATCTTGCAATGCAATATAAGGTGATGTCTATTCCAACATTTCTTGTATTTAAGAATGGTGAAGTGGTAAATCGTGCGATGGGCGCACAGCCACAGGAAGCGATTGAAGAATTGTTGAAATAAAAGTAACAGTTCAGCCATACAGCTCGAATTTGCTGCGATGCAGCTACTTCTTGCTTTGGCAGAACGCCATATGCTTCAAAAGAAAGAAAACTCTTTTGCGAGCAAGCTCTCAGTTGTTTTCTTTCTCTTTGAAGCGCATGGCTGAACTGTTACAAAATAAAATCAAAAAAAATGAAAAAAACACTTGCCAAAGGAGCCATAATATGATATATTAAACGAGTCGCTGATGAGCGATAATAATCATATGGCTCCGTGGTCAAGCGGTTAAGACATCGCCCTTTCACGGCGGTAACACGGGTTCGATTCCCGTCGGAGTCATTATGGCGCAGTAGCCAAGTGGTAAGGCAATGGTCTGCAACACCAGTATCCACCGGTTCAAATCCGGTCTGCGCCTTATGAGAAAGAGTCATTGTAAAGTAGGTTGATAATCTACTGAAGCAATGGCTTTATTTTTTACATTTCAATGACTTCTTTTGGCACTTCAAGTGAAAGTTTATTCCCGAGAGTACCTATACAGAATAATTATTTCTCTAGACACCCGATTTTTATGATTTTTGTCCTATCTGCCTGAATTCTGGTATCTTCGACAAGCATTTTTCGCCATAGAAACTCAATGGATGGATTTTGAGTACCTTATACTTATTTTTTTATATATAGGCACTTGAATAAAAAAAGTAAGTAGCTGGGAAAGCTATTTTTCGGCATAGATACTTTTGATGAAAAATAGGGTGGCTGACAAGAAAATTTTTAGCCATAGGTACTCCTGTTGAAATTCGAGGTCGCTAGTGAGAAGATTTTCCTATATAGACACCCGGCTCCCTATTAAATACAATGAAAGAGCTGTTGCAACAGTCCTTTTTTGTCATTTGGAGATGTAACTGCATAAAATGATTGCAAAATAGTAATATATAGTTTATACTTTGGTTAGGATAAACTAACTAAAGTAAAACGAGGAGAATTGCATGAATATTTTGTGGATTATAAAATCATTCGTTATGTCGGCAGCGATTGTATTTCTTATGGCAGTTCTTATGCATCAGGTAAAAAGGGCATGTCACAAGTACCTTTCTGGAAATAGAAGATAGTGAAATAAAATCACATTGTTGACCTGAAATTGGCGGGATGTTATTATAAAGATAACTAGTATCAGTGAACAGGCATATAGTCTCCTGTTCACTGATGTTATCTAACACCAAAATATAGAATTGAGGTGAAAGACATTAAGGTTACATGAAATGAATGATATTTTGTTAAGGGATTCATAAATGAGACTGTGTCTTTCGGGCACAGTCTTTTAATGTTTACAAATTGAGGAGAGAAATATGGAGACAAGAGTAGCTGTTATTAGTATTATTATTGAAGATTCGGAATCGGTACAGGAAATGAATGATCTTTTGCATCAGTACGGTGATTATGTGATCGGGCGAATGGGAATTCCTTATCGTAAGAAAGGAATTAACATTATCAGTATTGCAGTTGATGCGCCACAGGATGTCATCAGCACCTTATCTGGAAAGATTGGAAAATTAAAAGGAGTTAGTTCAAAGGTTGCATATTCGAATGTAGGAAAGCAGTAATACCTTTCCTTTATTTAGTGCGAACTTCACAGGAGGAACAGGAATTGAACAATAGAGAATTGATTGAAAAACTGAATAAAGAGCATCATCTGGAGCGTGAAGAGTGGGTGCAGCTTTTTGCAACATTTACAGAAGAAGATCGAAAAATGGCGGCAGAGATTGCGAGAGAAATTGCAGTAAGAAATTTTGGAAAAGATATTTATTTCCGGGGAATTGTAGAATTTACAAATATCTGTAAGAACGACTGCAAGTATTGTGGAATAAGAAAATCGAATGTCAATGTGGCGCGCTATCGTCTGAATCTGGAGCAGATTATGGCATGCTGTGCGGCCGGGTATGAAAATGGATTCCGCACCTTCGTATTACAGGGCGGAGAGGATGCATGGTTCACGGATGAACGCATGTGTGAGATTATTGCAAAGATAAAAGAATCCTATCCTGACTGTGCAGTGACGCTTTCTCTTGGAGAGAGGAGCAGAGAATCTTATGCGAAAATGTTTGAGGCGGGGGCGGATCGTTATCTGCTTCGTCATGAGACTGCAGATGAAGCACATTATGAATATTTACACCCGTCTGCCATGAAGCTTTCGAACCGCATGCAGTGTCTGAAAGCTTTGAAAGAGATTGGATATCAGACCGGTTGCGGTCTCATGGTTGGTTCGCCTGGACAGTCACCGGAGACCCTTGCGAAAGATATGTTGTTTATAGAAGAATTTCAGCCGCAAATGATTGGTATGGGACCATTTTTGCCACACAAAGATACTCCGTTCAGAGATGAGGCGAAAGGAAGTGTAAAGCTTACTTTATTTCTTTTGGCACTTTGTCGTATTATGCTGCCATTTGTGCTTTTACCATCAACAACAGCGCTTGGAACGGCTGATAATGACGGACGCAAGCAGGGCGTGCTTCATGGATGTAATGTCATCATGCCAAATTTGTCGCCGGAGGATGTGAGAAAGAATTATATGCTGTATGATAACAAAGCGGGTACAAATCTGACCGCGAAAGAAGGAATCCAGATTGTCCGTGAGGAGATGGAAGAAATCGGATACCATGTGGTCGTTGGAAGAGGGGATTTTAGAAAGGGGAAAAATAATAATGAAAATAGTAATTCCTGAATATAAGACACTGAATATTGATACCATTTTTCTGGATTTTAACGGGACGATTGCAGTGGATGGAATCATTCCGGAAAGTGTAAAAGAACGGCTTCGGATTCTGGCAGAAGATTTTCGTATCTATGTACTGACGGCGGATACACATGGGAATGCAAAAGAACAGTGTGAAGATCTTCCGGTGATTCTTCATACATTTCCAACTGGAAATGCCAGGGATTATAAGAAAGAAATTTTGAAATCTATGGGAAGTAAGCACAGTGCAGCAATTGGAAATGGGAGAAATGATGAATTGATGCTAAAAGAAGCTGCACTTGGAATTGCAGTCATGGACCGGGAAGGAATGAGCGCGAGCCTCTATAGGACAGCAGATCTTTGCGTGCGTTCTATGCAGGATGCACTGGATCTGCTGATCTATCCGGGCAGAATTGTTGCAGGGCTTAGAGGTTAAGCGACTAACTGTTTTTGATAAATGTACTCTGACATTTCGGACAACGAATTTCAATGCGTCCTTTTCCGCGAGGAACGCGGATTTTTTGCTTGCAGGTAGGACACTTGTAGATGTGATGTGTACGAAGCTGTTTTAACTGCGAAATTTTTGCGTTCCACTTATACCGAAGCTTTGCAGTTTTGTTTAAATATGTACGGTTTTCTTCTGAACGTTTGTAGAGGTTGCGGGAAAACATTCGGAAATAGGAATAAAACAAGAGCACAATTGCAACGGAATAAAGAATGCTCCAATTCGTAAAAATAGATACAAAGTAACAGATCAATGTTACTATCAGGAGAAAACGATTCAGTTCGTCCACTCCATTACGTCCGGACATAAAACGCATAAATTTTTCTTTCATAATAATTCCTTTCAAAGATAATTTAAATTGATAAACATTATTTTACGAGTTTTATCTGTAGAGTCAATTAACACTTTATAAAAAAATATAAAATTCCAATAGCTTGACATGAGGGGAGTTTTCTAATAATGTAGAGGTGCACTATTAATTTGAGAAAGATTCGGAGGAATCAAAATGGAGGAAAAAAGAAAAAAATATCATAGAGGACGAAGAAAGAAAAAGACAAAGAAACAGATCGCAAGCCAGGTGATTTCTACCATTGTGTTAGTGGTGGCACTTGTTGTATTTTGTATTTCTGCTTTTAAGTTATATGAGATATTTCACGGATACCATGAGGGAGAGTCGGAGTACGAAGAATTAGAAGAGATTGCCATTATCAATAAAGGAAAAGAAGGAAGCGAAGAAGAACGTTTTCAGGTAGATTTTGATGCATTGAAGGAAATTAACAAAGACGTTGTAGGGTGGATTCGTTTTGAAGAACCTGCCGTGATCAGTTATCCGGTTGTCCAGGGAAGAGACAATGCAGAATACCTGTATAAGACATTCAAAGGCTTTGAGAATACCGTAGGTTCTATTTTTGTGAATGCTTACAATAATCCGGATTTTAAAGACCAGAACACGATTATTTACGGACATTATATGAACAATGGAACGATGTTCCATGAATTGGATCAGTATGCAGAAAAAGCATTTTGGGAACAGCATCCATACTTCTATATTTACACACCGGATGGCACAGAACTACAGTATCATATCTATAGCGCAGGTGTTGTCAAAGATACGTCTGAAAGCTATATATATCAGTTTGCGGATGAAGCGGCATTTGCAGAATTTGTAAAGATTACCAGAGACGCCAGCAATTATGACACGGGTATCGAGGTGGGAGAAGATGCGCAGATCGTGACCTTATCTACTTGTACAAAAGATAATAATGATGACCGATTTGTAGTTCACGCTGTGAAAGTGGCAGAGCGGAGGCAAGAAGATGAATAATATTAAGAATTTTGATGTCGGGGACATCATTAAAATGAAGAAACCACATCCGTGTGGAAGCAGTGAATGGGAGATTCTGCGCGTGGGAGCGGACTTCAGATTAAAGTGTCTGGGATGCGGCCATCAGGTGATGGTGTCCCGGAAGCTTGTCGAGAAAAATACAAGAGAAATAAGAAAAAAAGCTTGCAATTAGAAAATCAATATGATATAGTATGAAATTGTGATATACTATTTATTCCTTGTTCCCGGCATGGGTTCGGGGGCCAGAGACCATAAGGAGGTGCAGGACATGAGCAAATATGAATTAGCAGTTGTTGTCAGCGCAAAACTCGAAGATGAAGCTAGAGCAGAAGTTATCGAAAAAGTAAACGCACTTGTAACACGTTTCGGCGGTAACGTAACTGAAGTTGAAGAATGGGGTAAGAAGAAATTAGCTTACGAAATTCAGAAAATGAAAGAAGGTTTCTACTACTTCGTTAAATTCGAATCTGATACAACAACACCAATCGAAGTTGAACAGAGAATTCGTATCATGGATGGTGTTATCAGATATTTATGCGTGAAACAGGAAGCTTAGAAAGAGGCAACGTATGAATAAAGTAGTTTTAATGGGACGTCTGACAAGAGATCCTGAAGTTAGATATTCACAAGGTGAGAATACTCTCGCTATTGCAAGATATACATTAGCTGTAGACCGTAGATTTAAACGCGATGGAGAACAGAGCGCAGATTTTATTAACTGTGTAGTGTTTGGAAAAAGCGCAGAATTTACAGAACGTTACTTCCGTCAGGGAACAAAGGTTGCTGTAAGCGGTCGTATCCAGACTGGAAGCTATACGAACAGAGATGGCGTGAAAGTTTACACAACAGAAGTTGTTGTTGAGGAACAGGAATTTGCAGAAAGCAAGAATGCGAGTAGTGCACAGTCTTATCAGACAAGCCCGGCTCCGGCACCAAGCGTAGAAGCTGGTGACGGCTTCATGAATATTCCAGATGGAATTGATGAAGAATTACCATTTAATTAGGCTTTGAAAGGAGATGTGCAGACATGGCATTCGAAAAAGGAAATAGACCAGATTCTCCAATGAAGAGAAGAGGCGGACGCAGAAGAAAAAAAGTTTGTGTATTCTGTGGAAAAGAAAATAACGAAATCGATTACAAGGATGTAGCAAAATTAAAGAAATATGTTTCTGAAAGAGGAAAAATCCTTCCAAGAAGAATCACAGGAAACTGTGCAAAACATCAGAGAGCTCTTACAGTAGCAATCAAGAGAGCAAGACATATCGCTTTAATGCCATACGTTCAGGACTAAATCAGTAGAGCGTAGAAGCTAATAAGTAAGTTAAGCCTTTAAGTGCTGGAATACCAGTATTTGAAGGCTTTTT
>JAQYAI010000146.1 GCA_029227655.1 bacterium
TTGTATGCGGAGCACCGATTTGATTATAAGAATTTAAAATATGGTGCACTTTTGATGGTCTGGGGATATTTAAAAAAGATGGTCATTGCAGACCGGGCTGTGAGCCTGATCCATACAGTGACCGCGGATTATACACAATACAATGGAACTGTTATTTTGCTGACAGTACTTACCTATGCGCTACAGCTTTACGCTGATTTTTCGGGTGGAATTGATATTTCCAGAGGGGTTGCGGAAATCTTGGGAATACAAATGGAAGAAAATTTCCGACGTCCATATTTTGCCGTAACGATCAATGATTATTGGAGACGCTGGCATATCACGCTGGGAGCATGGATGAAAAATTATGTCTTTTATTCCCTTGCCATGTCCAAACGATTTTTGAAAATGGGCAAAGATATGAAACAGAAATTTGGCAGCACAAAGGCCGGGGCACATATTGCGAAAGTATTTCCTACAGGGCTGGCATCCTTTCTTACCTTTTTGTTGGTGGGAATCTGGCATGGCGCAAATATGAAATATGTGGCGTTTGGAGTGTGGAATGGAGGCGTGATCATGCTGTCCATTCTGATGCAGCCTCTATTTGACATAGGTGTGAAGAGACTTTCCATAGATACGAAAAGCAGATGGTGGCATGGATTTCAGATTTTTCGGACGTTCCTTATCGTCCTTGTAGGATATATGTTTGATATTGGCGAAAATTTCTGCGCAGCTATGGAAATGATGGGCAGATGTTTTACAGATTTCAGTCTGAATAAAGCGCAGATTTGGGAACAATTACTGGCATGTGGTCTGACAAAAGAAGACTACGTTCTGTTGGTAATAGCGGCCGTTCTTCTTTTTGGTGTCAGCTTTGTGCAGGAGCGGTATCCTGATACAACGGTTCGTGTGCTGCTGGAGCAAAAATACCGAAAGAGCCAGTGGGTAATTCTGATGCTAGGATTGCTTGTGATTGCAGTATTCGGGGTGTATGGTCCCGGGTACAACGCATCTGATTTTGTCTACATGCAGTTTTAATATTTATCATAAATGGAAGTACATACAATGAAGAAGAAAAGAATCATAAAATTGTGTTGTTTTGGACTGGTATTTATCCTGCTTCTGGGTGTAATATCCCGATTTTTGCAGGTAAACAGTCTGGCAGACGCGGTACGGGTCAAAGGATTCTATATGGAACCGGAGAATAGTCTAGATATGGTTACGATCGGTGCAAGTGAGACCTATACGTCGATTGCACCAGGGATTCTATGGAAAGAATACGGATTTACCAGTTATAATTATTCGATTGCCGGATGCCCGGTCTCTATGGTAAAATCCCAGGTCAGGGAAGTGCTGGCACATCAGAAGCCAAAAGTCCTTGTGATTGAAGTCAACGGGGCGGTTCCTGAAAATGGAGCATACCAGACACAGGATAAGCGGCTGCGAAAGTATATAGATAATATGCCATGGTCTGAAAATAAAATAGAGACGATCAAAGAAGTGGTGCCTGAGGAGGAGCAGGAGAGCTATTTCTTTCCATTTCTAAAATACCACTCAAATTGGAAAAATCTCCAGATATGTGGCGCCAATCTTTATTTGCAGGCCAAAATGATTTTAAATGGCGGGAGCAGATTGAAGGGATTTCAGACCGTTTCCCAGAAGGCTGAGATAAAAAAGGAACTGGTCGATATTACAAACGATCATTCGACTGCACCACTGGCAAAAGAGGCAGAATACTATCTTCGTGATCTTCTGCAGTATTTGAAGGATGAAAAAATCGATAATGTAATATTTGTTCGGATACCACACAGAGTTACAGAGAAAACCTACGGGGATTATCAGCGTTCGAACCGTGCGGGAGAAATCGTAAAAGAATATGGATTTCCGTATGTGAACTTCGAGCTGGAAAAGGAAGCTATCAAATTGGATATGGCGGAAGATTTTTATAATGACAGTCATATGAATCTTTATGGACAGGAAAAATTCAACAGATATTTGGGAGAATATCTGGTGAAGCATTATGAGTTGAAGAATTGTGCACATTCGGAAGAGATTACAAAAGCATGGAATGAAGCGGCAGAAGAAACAAATGCATGTATCATATTTGGAAAAACGCTACTGGAAGAAGGAAAAAGAAGAACGCTTAATGAAGGATGGCGTGAAACAAAAAAATATAATTTAGAATATTAAGATAATGAAAGAACGAGATGAGTGTCGTGTTTATGCACGCCGCGCATCTCGCTTTTGTTTTTTGTTAAAAAATGGTTTCTTTTATGTAAAAGAGTAATTTTTTATTTGACCCGTGTAAATAAATTTTGTCGATGGAAGATCCAGAAAATCATGTGGGCGTACCAGTGTTGCTGGTTTATCAAACACCTGAATTCCGGCCTCCAGTAGAACTTCTGTAACAAATTGCGAGCAAAAATATTTGTTTTTCCGTTTGACAGGAATGCCAAAGTAACAGTAGACCAGACCGAGAAGGCTGTAACGGTACAAATCTTTGGAAGCCTGAAAATCAGCAATGATTTCACAGAGGCGTTCTTTCTCCTGTGAGCTGACAGACATACGGATCACTATGATGTCAGAGGTGTTATGTACACGAAAGAAACCATTATTTTTACTTTCTTGCACAAATCCTGCTAAAAATACATTTCTCAGTTCTTTTCGTCCAAAGGAATAAATCGTTTCCAGACTTTCGTCCAAAGACAGGGAACAGTGGTTGTAGGATACACCAAGCCCTGCCCGGATCATATTTCCTAAAAGCGTATTCGTTCTGGAAATCATGATATAAATATATTCTTCTTGCGTATTCGGCATAATAGATCTCCTTCCAAATGGATGTTATACAAAAAACATGGTCAGTACGCTAAGGACAACGGAAAGGGAAACCAGAATGTTCGAGCAAGGAAATCTGTTTTCCGAGTGTCCCGCATACCGGGTAAGCATCGCAATGACAGCAATAAATCCAATAGCCCATGCAAGTAACTGTCTGCCAACATAGTTGGAAGGTCCGCTGGTCGCATTCATCCATGAAAGTAACATTCCCCAGCAGGCCAGGAAAAAGAAGACACCGTTTTGAAGTTTTTTATTTTTACTCAGAAATAAGAAAGAAATTCCTAAAAATGAAACAACAACAAGAACAACAAATAAAATAAGTAAAGCTCCTAATGCATTCATTATATCTTTATACCTCCTGTATCATCTGCTGTCAGTATAAGCCGACAATATAAGGAAATTTGGGAGGTAATTCTGAAGAATTCTAAAGATTGACCGGAATGGAAATCATAATATGAAAGGTATTTTCCGTAGAGGAAATTTCAACGGTTCCGTCGTATCGCGAAATAATACTGCGAATCGTTTCAATTCCCAGTTTATGGCTTTCCACTGTTTTTTGTGGAAGGTAAATCTGATTTGACTGCCAGATAAGAAGCTGATTTTCCAATACAGACAATTTCAGAAGAACCGGTGCGGTTTCATCTGCGTATTTTTGGATATTAGTCAAAAGATTATCAAAGATACGACGAATCTCCTGAACGTCAAAGTATCCTTTAAAGTCCGAACATTCACTCCAGTCAATTTCACAGTGATAGTCTTCGGACAAATCTTCCTCCCAGTCAAGAAGAATCTGTTCCAAAAGAAACTTCCCATGGTCAAAATATTCAGGATTTCGTATGCTGTTTTCCAGAAGACGATCCGTCAGGCCTTTGATCTGTAGAGCCTTTTTGTGCATTAATTCAATATAAGTATCCATTTCCTTTGGGGTGCGGTCTTTTTTGGAACTCATCAATTCAGAATAAGACAAAATAGAAGTCAGAGGTGTCCGGATGTCATGAGAAAGAGAGCGGATCAGTTTCTCACGGTCTTCTTTTAAGGCATCTTCTTTCTGCTTTAATTGCCGTTCTGTTTCTGAAAGATAATTGATCTGTTTTGCCAGCTCTGTGAATTCATTGTCACCGACCACCGGGATAATGTAGTCCATGTGATGCGTACGTAAAGCTTCGATACCACTGATGATTTCTCCCAGATAAAGCAATTTCTGACTTAAAAGGAAGAGAAAAATCACAACGAAAAAGAAAACGGATGCAAGAAAGCAGATACCGTTGATCCAGAGCTGCAATGTGCCTGAAAGGTAGGAATTGATGGTCTGCCTTTGTTGTTCAAAATAATTATAAGTGATAGAGGTTGCCATCAACTGAAGGAAGGCAAATAAAAAAATAGAAATAACAGCAGAAATTACGATGGTTATGAGTATCTCTTTGGATAATTTGCGATTAGTCGACATAGTATCCCCTTCCCCAGGCGGTCTTAATATATTTTGGATTTCTAGAGTCATCACCCAGTTTCTTTCTCAGATTTTTAATATGTACCATAATGGCGCTGTCGCTGACTGCTTCTTCTTTCCAGACCGTATTGTAAATGTGATCCAGAGAGAAAATTTTTTTGCGGTTTGAAGCAAGCAGTTCCAGTATTTTGAATTCTGTATAAGTCAGAACAATCGGTTCGCTGCCACGGAGTATGGTTTGCTGGTCCAGATCCAGAATCAAGTCCTGGATGGCAAGCTGACTGGAAGACGAAGGCACGGGGGCTGATGGCGCGCTTACTACCCGCCGACGAAGAATGGCCTTGGTACGCATTAAGAGCTCCATGTTGGAAAAAGGTTTCACAATATAATCATCTGCTCCCACGGAAAAGCCCATGACTTTATCTGATTCACTGGAATAAGCAGTTAAAAAGATAATTGGGGAGTCATATTTCTTTCGGATTTCAGAACCGGCAACAAAACCGGACATTTCCGGCATGTTAACATCTAAAATATATAAATCAACCTCTTCGCTGGCGCGGTTGACAGCTTCGCTTCCGTTTGCAGTCACGATCACTTCGTAGCCTTCACTTGACAGTAACAGGCTTAAGATGTCACGGATTTCTTTTTCATCATCAGCGATCAGGATACAGTTTTTAGCGTTTCGCATAACATACCTCCTTTGATTCTGCAGGATATGATTCAGTATAGCATAGAAGCAGTATAGAAATCTATGAGAAAGCTTCTTATAGTAATTTTTTATAGCTTACATCCATAGCAAACGCGCCAAGAGAGGCTGTTTACAAACAACTGTTTTGGTGTATAATTAATGTGTTATGTGAGAAAGGGTTGTTTTTAAGAGAGGAACGAAAGAGGGTATGGCGAACATTAAGAAATTATTTGAGCCGACAGATATGACGGTTGGAACACCATGGAAGAGCATTGCGGTATTTTCTATTCCGATGTTGATCGGAAATATTGCACAGCAACTTTACAATACGGTCGACAGTATTGTAGTGGGACATTATGTGGGAGATAATGCACTGGCGGCAGTTGGAAGTGCTTCACCGTTACTAAATATGTTATTGGTGTTATTTGTAGGGATTTCTTCTGGTGTTGGAATCATGGTCGCACAATATTTTGGGGCAAAGGCAAGGGAAGAGTTATCGAATACGATCGGGACCTGCATTACTGTGACTGCGATTACTTCGCTCATGTTGATGCTTGCAGCTCCGCCAATTATACGTCCGATTCTGCAGATGCTGAATACGCCGGATACGATCATTGGTGCTTGTACGTCATACCTGGTAATTATGATGTATGGAATCGCCGGAATGGCTTATTATAATATTTTAAGTGGGATTCTCCGTGGAATGGGAGATTCATTCTCGGCATTAATTTATCTGCTGGTTGCCACCGTGATTAATATTGGTCTGGATTTACTGTTTGTAGCCAAATTTCATATGGGGGTTGCGGGTGTAGCACTGGCTACTGCCATTGCACAGGGAATTTCTTCGGTTCTGTGTATGTGGAAACTGATGCACATGAGAGAAACCTTTGACCTTGGCATAAAGGAACTTCGGATGACAAAGCATCACGTTGTGCAGATCGTGGAGCTTGGTCTTCCATCTGGGCTTACCCAGGCAATTTTCTCCTCTGCGATGATCGTGATGCAGTCTCTGACGAACAGCTTTGGGGAAATGTTCATTGCAGCAAACGTTATTGTCATGCGTGTGGATGGATTTGCGATGATGCCGAACTTCTCATTTGGGACAGCAATGACGACCTATTCCGGGCAGAATGTGGGAGCCAAAAAGATGGACCGCGTGATGCTTGGGGCGAAACAGGGAACTTTGATGTCCGTTGGCTGCTCCGCGGTGATTACAAGTATTATTTTGCTGTTCGGAAAGCATTTGATGGGGGTATTCACAACAACGACGGAGCTGGTAGATCTGAGTATGCGCATGATGAGAATTCTTGCAGTCGGATATATTGCGATGGGAGTGACACAAAGCCTTTCCGGAACCATGCGTGGAGCCGGCGATACAGTGACACCAATGTGGATCTCCCTCTGTACAACGATTCTGATTCGCGTTCCGATTGCATATGGAATTTCTTTCCTGACAAGAACCGCAGAGCTTCCTTATGGACGATGGGAATGTATTCCGATTTCGCTTCTGCTTTCATGGGTCATGGGTGCTGTGCTCACAACGATTTTTTATAGAAGAGGAAAATGGAAATCAAAGGCGCTTTCATAGGTTATGGAGAAGAGGATGATAAGATTAAATAATGCGATGCTTTCTTATATGAAGAGGACGGGATATGCGAATCTGATGCTTTTTACGATCTGTTCCCATACCTGAGGTGCTTCCAAAAGGGTAGTGACAGCAAGAGTTGCTGATGGGGAGGAAGAACAGTTTCTGGAAAATGGGTTTGAATGTCAGGAGACAGAGATTGGAAAAGTATTTTACCGCCCGGGAGAATTTGCATTTGGACAGGAACCGGAGATTCGGATGGTAGATTTCTGGGG
>JAQYAI010000147.1 GCA_029227655.1 bacterium
ACGGTTCCATACTTTCGTACGGATAAGATAAGAGGATATCCCGGTTCTTCACCTGACGCATCACTGACCCTTCCGCAAGATAGCGGGACGGTTGTGGCACAAATGGATCATCCAGTAGAATCTTCTTCATAGACTCTGGAATTCTGTCCATCAGACCGAAAATAAAGCCCAATTTCATCGGAGCCTTTGTGCGGTAAATCTGTTTGGATGTAATATGCAATTTCTCGCATAAATCTTTTTCCATCTCTTTTGGAAGCATTTCTGATGTCTGCAGACGCACTGCTGCCATTCTGCGTCTCTTATGAAGCGTTTTGATCATCACATGCCGGAAATCATCATTAATTTCCAGGCCCTCATCCTCCGGCGAAACGTCTGCATTTCTTGTCACACAAATGCAGCTCTTATCCGTCACTTCATATTTATCAAAAACAAGATCCATAAATTCCAGCAGCACTCGTTCCGTACGAATATAACGGATGTCATGTCCCGGCAGATAGATAACATCTGCCACGAACTTAGGGACCGGAATAATTCCCAGTTTCGTCTTATTGTCTTTTTTCAAATTAGCGATGACATATAATTCATCACTTAGAAGATGCGGAAATGGATGGTTTGCATCCACGATTTGCGGCGACAATACCGGAAACAGTTGGTCTTTGAAATATTTCTTCACATATTTCTTTTCCTGCGCTTCCAGTTCTTTCATTGCAAGTCCGCAGATTCCATAATGACTCAGCTCATGCTTGATTTCTTCGTATATTTTATCGCGCTTTTTATATAACGGTGCCACCGCATCAAAAATAGCATCCAACTGTTCTTTTGGCGTCATTCCAGACCGGCTGTCGGCCTTCTTTAATCCGGACTGCTCCATATCAAACAAGCTTCCAACACGAATCATAAAAAATTCGTCCAGATTACTGGTAAAAATAGACACGAACTTCATGCGCTCTAAAAGTGGAACGGAAGGATCTTTCGCCTCTTCCAACACTCTGTCATTAAATCTCAGCCATGATAATTCTCTATTCTGTGTGTAATTTAACATTTCTTTATCCATAAACATTCTCCTCGGTTATTACACAACCCACAATCCTCTTTATACATACACTTATATTTTACACTTTTATAAGCAAAATTACAACTTATTGCTAACAGTTCCGCCAAACTGTTACCTTATTGATTTTTTTAATAAAGTTATACAAGACCTCTCATTCATTATAAGATAGAAGAAGTAAATTTATACGAAAGAAGAAGATTATGAATAGCAGTCCATTTTATTACATCATGACATTTCCAACAACTACTGCCGTCATGGCAGCCGAAGCATACATCAAAGAATTTTTTTCTATCACCATCATGCCCGTTCCCCGCGAGATTTCTGCAGGCTGTGGTCTTGCGATCCGCTTCATGAATTCCGAGACTGAAGCAGATGCAATCACTGAATTTTGTAAATCATCTCCGCTTGACGGAACATTATATAAGATGTACACTCGGAAAGTTGATGGGCATCATCCAATTGAAAAAATGATTTAAACACTCATTACTTATTTCTCAAAAAGACCCTTGCGAAAATATTCTCCGCAAGGGTCTTTAACAGTTTACCTTAATTTCTATGAAATTCTTTCAGAATCAAAGCCCAGCTCTTTCAAAATCGCCTGTGCTGTTTCCTGACATGTGTCACAGTCACACACAGAAACTGTTTTGTTCTCTAAGCTCACTTCAAAGTGTTTTACTACAGAATCCTTTAAAGCTTCTTCAATTTTCGCTACACAATTTGGGCAGCAAAGTTCTGGTACACTTAATACGCGCATCGTTTTATCCTCCTGTATGCTACAGTCTATTTCCGTTTTCCAGTACATCCTACACTTCAAATGTAGCCTTTGCTTCCATGATGGCTCTGTCGATGTCTGCCTTAATCAGACTTTCCGGATCCAATCCCATATCGGCAACATACTGGTCATATTCAGCACCACTGCTGAAGAAATTCATGACATTTCAGCAAGATCCTGCCCAGTTTGATAACTGGCCAAGTGGAAATGTCAGTGCATGGAGATTCTTTGGACTGTAATCCACAACTTCTCCATCCACAATTTTTACA
>JAQYAI010000148.1 GCA_029227655.1 bacterium
CACTGCATGGGATCCGACTTCACCAGCATTTATCAAAGATGGAACATTATATATTCCTACTGCTTTCTGTTCTTACAGTGGAGAAGCCGTAGATAAGAAAACACCTCTTTTACGTTCTATGGAAACACTCAGTAAAGAGGCTACAAAGATTCTTCATTTACTTGGACAGACAGATGTGACAAGTGTATCTACCACAGTAGGTCCTGAACAGGAATATTTCTTAGTAGACAAAGAGATGTATACGAAACGAAAAGACCTGATCTTCACAGGCAGAACCTTACTCGGTGCCAGACCACCAAAGGGACAGGAAATGGAAGATCACTACTTCGGTACTCTCTCTCCTCGTGTGACAGCTTATATGCATGATCTCGACGAAGAGCTTTGGAAACTTGGCATCCCAGCCAAAACAAAACACAACGAAGTTGCTCCGGCACAGCACGAACTTGCTCCGATTTTTGATACAGCCAACATTGCCGTTGACCACAACCAGCTCACAATGGAAATCATGAAGAAGGTTGCTGACAAACACAATCTTGTATGCCTACTCCACGAAAAACCATTTGAAGGCATCAACGGTTCCGGTAAACATAACAACTGGTCAATGATTACGAATACAAAGAAAAACCTGTTAGAGCCAGGACGTACTCCTGCTGAGAATATTCAGTTCCTTGTCTTCTTAATGGCAGTGATCAAAGCGGTAGACGAATATGCGGACCTGATGCGTGTTTCTGTTGCAACCGCAGGAAATGATCATCGTCTCGGTGCAAATGAGGCTCCGCCGGCAGTCGTTTCTATTTTCCTCGGTGAAGAACTCACGGCAGTTCTTGATTCGATTGAAAATGATATGTTCTTCGGCAAACAGAAGAAGATTCAGATGGAGACAGGTGCTGCTGTTCTTCCTCATTTTACAAAAGATAACACAGACAGAAACCGTACCTCACCATTCGCATTTACCGGAAATAAATTTGAATTCCGTATGCCTGGATCAGCACTTTCCGTCTCTGGTCCGAACATTGTACTTAACACAGCCGTTGCCGAAGCACTCCGCCAGTTCTACGAAGAACTGAAAGATGTTCCTGCTGATAAAATGGAAGAAGCCGTACACGAATTAGTAAAACGTGCTATTTTAAAACATAAGAAAATCATTTTCAATGGAAATGGTTACACAGACGAATGGATTGAAGAAGCCGAAAAGCGTGGTCTTTACAACCTGAAATCAACACCAGATGCGCTTCCTGCTTTTATAGAAAAGAAAAATATTGATTTATTTACCTCACACAACATTTTCACAGAAACAGAGATTCATTCACGTTATGAAATCTTACTGGAAAACTACGGTAAGACCATCCACATAGAAGCAAAAACACTTCGCGATATGGTGCAGTGCCAGTTCCTTCCGGCACTTATGAAATACACCGCCAAACTGACTGCTTCTGTTCAGGGCAAGCGTGCTGTCGCTGATCTTCCATGTACTGCTGAGATCAAATTACTGACAAAGCTTTCTTCTGCATACGATGAGATCTCTGATCTAACAGAAAAACTGGAAGCAGATACACTGACTGCAGAATCTATGACTGATGTATTAGAAGCAGCAAAATTCTATCACGAAACCATCCTTGCTGATATGGATACCCTTCGTGCATTAGCCGACGAAACAGAAACATATCTGCCAGATGATATTCTTCCATATCCAAGCTACGATGAACTCTTATTTACAGTATAATTTCTGCATTACCAAAGCAGACAGGCAGCTCCCAATATCTTGGAGCTGCCTGTTTGCTTTCCTTATCTGATTTATCTGATATATCCTGATTCAAACGCTTTCTGCTTGTTAAATGCATAAACTTCTGCATGTGTTGCTTCGATATATGGGTTCACATAGAAGATTCCTAAAAGACCACATGTGCATACACTGAGAATTTCCCATCCGAGGAACGACAAATCGAGGACAAATGCATTCAATTTCTGTCCGTTCATCATTTCCCTGCTAATCTGAAATACTTCCTTCTGATCCATTCCAGGATTTTCTGCCAGGATATATGGAACCATCATATACTCATAAGATTTTACGATTCCAGGTACAATGAAAAGTAACGTCCAAAGAGCAATGTACAAATCTCTGAGGAACATCGTCAATACTATATTACCATAATGCCCAGAACGAAAACCGTCTAATATCATATCTACACCTGGTCTTGAAATCTGGTTCTGAATAAAGAACTTCGCTCCTCCTACCCGAAGATTATATTCTATGAATACTTTGAGTAACATCAGTGCAATTGCTGATACAACAAAGAACATTCCCACCAAAGCCCCAAACATAGAAAAACCTGACATATGATATCCTTCTTCCACGTGGTATGTTATATTCGGTGTCAGTTTGCCTGCATTCGATGCGCTGGAATTGCCACTCATGACCATAGATATAAGTCCCATGATAAAAGCAACTGCCACTGCCGAGCCATAATTACGGCGAAATGCATCTTTTCCTCTTGCTTTTAATAATACTCTGTCCCACATAAATAATACCTCCTTATGAATTCTGCTGTTGGATCTGTTCATGTAAATCATTCAAGTAGACCCAGCGATCCATTTTTTCTTCTAAAGCAACTTCTGCTTCTTCCTTTTCTGCCATCAATTCTTTTAACTTTACAGAATTGGTCGCATTTGCCATCATATCCGCATCGATTTTCTCGACCTTTGCTTCTAATCTGGCAATATCATCATCAATCGTTTCAAATTCTTTTTGTTCTTTATATGAGAATTTTAGCTTTGATGGTCTGTTCTGTTTCCAGTTATTCTTTGAAGTCTCTTCTACTTCCACTTTCTTGACCTGAATCGAATCATCATCCAGCCTTTCAAGCTCTTTCCGAATGAGATAATCGGAATAACCGCCTTCAAACTGGCGAACCACTCCATTTCCCTCAAAAGAGAAAATTCTTCCCACCGTCCGGTCAAGGAAATAACGGTCATGGGATACGATAATGATGATTCCATCAAAATGATCTAGATAATCTTCCAGTATTGTAAGGGTCTGAATATCAAGATCGTTGGTCGGTTCATCCAGAATCAGCACATTCGGTGAACTCATCAGAATGCGAAGTAAATATAATCTTCTGCGCTCCCCACCTGAAAGTTTTTCAATTACAGACCACTGCATGGCACCGTCAAAGAGGAAACGTTCCAGCATCTGGGATGCAGTAATCTTGCCATCCGAAGTTGTAATATATTCTCCTACTTCTTTCACATAATCAATGACACGCATGCTCTGATCCATGTATTCATTTTCTTGTGAAAAATATCCAATACGAATGGTCTGCCCGATTTCTACTGTCCCTGCATCCGGTTTTACGATTCCATTGATGATCTTCAACAAAGTACTCTTTCCACAGCCATTTGGCCCAATGAT
>JAQYAI010000149.1 GCA_029227655.1 bacterium
GATGAAAGTGAAACTGACCGATATGGAACAGATGGTTCAGATCGCTAACACAGAAGGACTTTTTGTAGAAGACCACCGCGAGAAGACAAGACTCTACATCAATGCATTTGCACAGGCGGGAACAGACACCCAGTCAGGCTACTATGGACCGGGTGCAATGCGCGGGCATGAATATTATGATTTGATCGATGTAGAAGCCTGTGCAAGAGAAGCAGCAAGACAGGCAAAAGTCCTTCTTCATGCCCAGCCATGCAAGGGCGGACAGATGAGTGTAGTCGTTGCCAATGGATTTGGTGGACTTTTGTTCCATGAAGCTTGTGGACACAGTCTGGAAGCATCCGTGATCGCCAACGAGTCTTCCGAATTTTGTGGAAAACTCGGGAAAAAAGTAGCTTCTGATGTGGTCACACTGATTGATGACGGATCCATTCCAAATGAGTGGGGATCTCTTCATGTTGACGATGAGGGAATGCCTACGCAGAAAAATATTTTGATCGAAAATGGTATTCTGAAGAGCTATATGGTGGACCGTTTGAACGGGATGCGTGCAGGACTTGCACCGACCGGGTCTTCCAGAAGACAGAATTATAAATTTGTTCCGACCTCACGAATGACAAATACGTATATTGCACCGGGAAAGAGTACCCCGGAAGAAATTATCCGCGCCACAGAAAGAGGACTTTTTGTAAGTGCGATCAATGGCGGCTCTGTGGAACCGGCGACCGGTGATTTTAACTTTAGCGCCGGAGAATGTTATCTGATTGAAAATGGGAAAATTACAACTCCAGTGAGAGGAATCACTTTAATTGGAAACGGTCTTACCGTGCTTCAGAATGTGGACATGGTCGCAAATAACTATGAACTTCGTCAGGGATTCTGCTATGCTTCCAGTGGGGCATTATTTATTGGAGCAGGACAGCCGACCGTTCGCGTAAGTAATATGACAGTAGGAGGGATTCAGTAAGATGATGAATGCATTTGTTCAGAAATTTACAGAAGCTGCCCATGGGCAGGGAATTTCCAATCTGGAATTTTACTTTGAGACAGAAAAGAAAGTGTCGGTGAATGCCCATGAAGGAAGGGCTTTTGAAAGCCAGCAAAGCAATGTGACTTCCTGCCATGTGCAGGGTGAATACCAGGGAAAGGCAGGGGCAATCTCTGTAGAGGATTTTTCAGAAGAATTTTTTGAGGAAGAGATTCAGTTTTTGAAAATGGCGGCGGAGATGAAAAATATCCCATTCAAGGCTTTGAATCTTGCATCGACAGAGTGTAAAAAAGAATGGAAGCTCAATACGCTGGATAAAATGACGGAACATGTTCTTAGGACAGAGAAGCAGGTTCTGAAAGAGTATCCAGAGCTGAAGAAAATCAGCAGCTGCCATCTGGGAGAGACGGTTCGTGAGATCCGTATCCTGAATGACCGTGGAGTTTGCATGGAAGACAGTATCAAGTTTGCCCATGTATGGGTAAATGCGACAGCGGAAAAAGATAGTGTGGTACAGATTTCGGGAAATGATGCGACCGCATGTATGATGGAAGACCTAAGACTTCAGGCACTTTTTGAAGAAGCTGCAAAAGACGCCTGTGGAATGTTGGATGCAAGACCGGCAGCTTCAGGAAAATATCCGGTTGTCCTCAAAAACAGTGTGATCTGCGAGATGCTCAGCATGTACATCAGCGCGTTTGGAGCGGATTCTGTAAATAAAAAAATCAGTAAGCTTGCAGAGAAAAAAGGAGAATCCATTGCATCAGAGATCGTAAGTCTGGTAGAAGATCCAATGCTTCCGGGAGGAGTCAATAATCGCAGTTTTGATGATGAAGGAACGCCTACGAGTAAAAAAGCTCTGATTGAGAACGGTGTGTTGAAACTCTTCTTATATAATAAGGAAGAAGCAGAAAAAACGAATGGACAGACAACTGGAAATGGATTTAAAAACAGCTATAAAGGCAAACCGGAAATTGGAGTGACCAATGTAAGACTGGAAGGCCAGAAGAAATCAAGAGAAGACTTAATTCGTGAAATGCAAGATGGACTTTACATCACACATTGCGACGGTATGTTTGCAGGAGCAGATGTGGTCAGTGGTGATTTTACGCTGATTTCCAAAGGCTATTTTGTGGAAAATGGACAGATGACAGGTGGAGTCAATCAGATCACTGTGGCTGGAAATTTCTATGATATGTTAAAAGAAATAGGGGCGATAGGGAATGATTACCTAACCAGTCTGACAGGAACTGGAGCGTTTGTGGCACCATCTGTTTTTATTAAACAATTAGTGGTATCTGGTTCATAAAAAAGAAGATTTATACATAAGAAATGGAGGAATATAGAGATGTCGCGCTCTTCTTCGGCCACTCTTATGACAGAGGGACCTATTTGGAAACGAATGGTTGCTTTTGCGGTCCCTCTTTTTTGGGGGAATTTGTTTCAGCAGCTTTATAATACGGTCGATTCATTGATTGTAGGAAACTTTATGGGAAATAATGCACTGGCAGCGGTCAGTTCGTCAGGACAGCTGATTCTTTTGATGGTCGGCTTTTTTAACGGGATCGGTATCGGTTCTGGTATTGTCATAGCGAAAAACTTTGGTGCACGAAACATGAAAGATATGCGAAAGGCCATGCATACGGCAATAGGTTTTGCACTTGTTTGTGGTATTTTCATAACGGTGATGGCTGAGATTGCTGCACCGCTGATTCTGAAGCTTATTGGGGTCCCGGACGAAGTGCTGCCAAGTTCTATGGCATATTTCCGCGTATATTTTGCAGGGTCACTGGGCTTTGTTCTGTATAATTTTTCTATGGGAATCCTACAGGCTCTTGGTGACAGTAAACATCCACTTATTTATCTGATTATTTCATCGGTTACAAATGTGGTGTTGGACTTTGTTCTGATTGCCGGTCTTCATTTTGGCGTTGGAGCCGCCGCATTTGCAACCCTGGTCTCACAGTGCCTGAGTGCATTTTTATGCATCTGGCAACTTGCGCATAATCCGGAAGATCTACGACTGAACCTGTGGGAAATCTGTCTGGACAAAGGAATGTTAAAGCAAATTGTATCGAATGGAATTCCGGCAGGAATCCAGAATTCTATTGTAGGATTTGCAAATGTGTTTGTCCAGTCACAGATCAATAGCTTTGGTGCAGGCGCTATGGCAGGAAGTGGTTCTTATTTTAAGATAGAAGGTTTTGCGTTCATGCCGGTCACTTGTTTTTGTCAGACACTCACGACATTTATCAGTCAGAATCTGGGAGCTGAGAAATATGACCGAGCGAAAAAGGGTGCCGTATTCGGCGTTTCCTGCTCTATGTTCATGGCAGAAATCATAGGAGTATGTATTTTTAGTTTAGCTCCACTTTTGATCGAGGCTTTTGGCGGAAGTGGCGAGGCGGTACAGATTGGAGTCATGCAGGCGAGAACGATTTCATTATTCTACTGTTTACTTGCGTTTTCGCATTGTATGGGTGCAATACAAAGAGGTGCCGGACGAAGCTTTGTCCCGATGTTTGTTATGATGATCGTCTGGTGTGGAATCAGAATTCTTTATATTTCAATTGCAATCCGTTTAGTGCCAGTCATTAACGTTGTTTTCTGGGCGTATCCAATCACCTGGACGATCAGTTCAGTGGTATTTTTGATTATTTACAAAAAAACAGACTGGATACATGGGTTAAAAAAATCATATTGAGACAAAATGAAGAAAGAACAATCAGTTTTGATTGTTCTTTTTTATATTCTCTTCAGCTACCTTATTCCTCAATCACATGAATCTCTAAATAATCAAAATCAATTGAATCCACAAAATTATCCTGATAAAACCGTGTCTTTGCATGTCGTTTAAATTCATTTATCGTAGAATCCAGCCAGATCGGTTTGCTGAGATCAAATTCATAGCAGACCTCGTCCAATGCACGAAAAATCTTATGTGTTCTTGTATCATCACTGTCGTCGCAGATCATAGTGTCTCGTAACATGCGGTTATCTTTGAATTCTTTCGCCCATAATCGGAACATCGTTTTCCACTCCTTATCAATCAATCTTTTCTCAGTATAAAGGAATATAAATAGAAAGTAAATCCTTTTATAATGGAAATAATTTGTATAAAATAGAATAGTTATTAAGTAAGAAAGTGCAGTGGACAAAGTGGCATGATACAGTTTTGGAACAGAGTTGAGAAAAGATTGGGAAAAAGGAATATACAGATACTGATTGCGATATTTGTAATGGCGTTGGTGTGTGGTGCCATGCTTCTGGAACAGAAGATTATGAAAAGGTTCCATGAAAACGTAAAAGTACAGCATACGGAAAAGACGGACGGGAATCCGCAGAAGGAAGACGAACAGACCGGGACGGAGAAAAGCAGTGAGAAAGATGCGGGGAGTAGTGAAGTGGAGGCGTTGGAGGCGTCGATCGTTCCCGGGCAGTATCCGATCATGGGAGAAAGTAGTATTCAGACTTCGCAGATGGTGGAATACTTTGAAGAGAGTGGAGAAAGCTATCCGGCGGATGCGCTTGCCAAGGGAGGAGCTCCCGATATCGAGACGTTTTGCCGGATATATTATGAAGAAGCGGTTCAGGAAGGAGTAAGGCCAGAGGTTG
>JAQYAI010000150.1 GCA_029227655.1 bacterium
GTGTCCATTCTTAGGACCTCCTGTGCTATTTTATTTGTGGTTTTGCAGACCCACTTCTATGATAGCACAGGAGCTCATACTTATATCTAAAGATCTGCTCTCCCCCTGCATAGCAGGGGGTTTATTTTTACTGTGACACAAGTAAAATAGAAAGAAGTGCCTAACGGACACCTCTTTCTATTTTATTGATTACCAGATTTTGGCATTCATATTCTGTTCACGGATTCTAATTACATCCTTAATTGCTTCCACAGTACCATCAATTCCAAGTTTAGAGCTACAGAAACAATAATGATAACTTGCTGCATCTCCCCACTTTTTATTTGTATAATAATTGTAGTAGCTTGCACGTTTTTTATCTGTCTTAAGAATCATCTCTTTTGCTTTTGAATCTGTTAATTGGAAATCTCTTGCAATTCTCTTTGTACGACTTTCAATATCAGCATGGATAAATACACTGAGAAGATTATCATATGATTCTAATGCATAATCTGCACAACGTCCCACAAGCACACATGGACCTTCTTCGGCTATTTTTTTGATTGCGTCGAACTGTGCCAAAAATATCTTATGATTTAAAGGCATATCTGTAAATGTTCCTGAAGAATACCCAAATGAATATGTATCCATTACTAAAGAATACAAAAAACTGTTCGTTGGTTTTTCATCGTGTGATTCAAAAATTTCTTTACAAAGTCCACTTTCTTTAGATGCGCGATCAAGCATTTCAGCGTCATAGAATTTAATTCCAAACTCTTCCGCGAGTTTCTGTCCAATCTCTTTTCCACCACTTCCGAACTGACGTCCGATAGTAATGATAGTATTTGTTTTGCTCATACAGCTCACGCTCCTTCAAAATTGTTTTTTAATATATTTATTATAACTCACCAGCCAAAAAAAGTATAGCCATTTAATGATTTTGTCTCAGACGTTCCAAAAGCTTCTGAAAATATGCAGGAAGCGGAGCATTTACTTCCAGATATTCACCTGTTCGCGGGTGAATGATCCCCAACGTTTTTGCATGCAAAGTCTGTCCCTGTAAATTCGGAAATGGACATTTTTGCGGTCCATATACAAGATCTCCAACGAGCGGATGCCGGATGCTTGCCATATGGACTCTGATCTGATGGGTTCGGCCGGTCTCTAATTTGCATGCAATATAAGTATAGTCTCCAAAGCGTTCCAACACTTCATAATGCGTAATTGCCTCGCGTCCATTCTGTGTATTGATGCTCATCTTTTTGCGGTCAATGGGATGACGCCCGATTGGAGCATTGATTGTTCCGGAATCTTCTTTTATATTTCCGTGCACCAGGGCATGGTAGATGCGATGAATAGAATGCTCTTTTAACTGCTCCGCAAGTTTCTGGTGTGCCACATCATTTTTACACACTAAAAGAGACCCAGTAGTATCCATATCAATCCTGTGAACGATTCCAGGGCGCATCACACCGTTGATTCCCGAAAGGCTGTCTCCACAGTGATACATAAGTGCATTAACTAAAGTCCCACTATAATGTCCTGCTGCGGGATGAACGACCATTCCCTTTGGCTTATTCACAAATAAAATATCATCATCTTCATATAAAATATCAAGTGGGATATTTTCTGCAACAATATCAGGTTCCGTCAGATCTGGAATTTCCACGCGGATAATTTCGTCATAACTTAATTTATAATTTGCTTTTACTGTTTTATCTCCCACTTTGACGTGTCCATCTTTAATCAGTTTCTGAACATAAGAACGAGAATAATCAACCATTTCATTCGTAAGAAATTTATCAATACGCTCTCCGCCTTCTATTTCAATCTGAAATTCTTCTATTCTCATAGTCTGGAACCTTTCTCTAATCTAATTTTTCTTTTTGAATGAGTATATCTCCAATTCCTCATCCTTATAGTAGAATAAAAGTAATATTGCCAGTAAAAAGAAAGTAGCTGTAACGTAAATATCTGCAACATTGAAGATTGGAAAATCAATCAATGAGAAATAGAAAAAGTCGACAACGTATCCTCGGAAAATACGATCAATCATGTTTCCAATTGCACCTGCAGTAATAAAAATAATCGTAAGACGAAGTGGGAGATATTTCTTTGTATCCGGAGTACGTTTATAGATAAACATAATGGCAATAAGAACGATTGCAGTCATAATGATGAAAAATATCTGCCGGTTCTGAAAGATTCCAAATGCAGCTCCACGATTTTCCAGATAGCAAAGCTCAAATACACCATCCCATATTACAAACGGATCCTGATTTTTTAAATGTGTTAATGCAAGAATTTTAGTATATTGATCAATAAAAATCAGTACAAATATACTAATAATAGCAGATAAATATTTTTTCATTCTCTTCTCCTTCTATATATATTTGTATAACTCAACATAATATCTTCCTTTTTTCGTTTCTGAGACAATCTGCCTGAACTGAAAACGTCCCATCCCTCGAACAGAGATAATATCATTGTCTTTTATATGATAGGCGTTGCTCGTAATTAGTTTTCCATTTACATAAACTCTGGCACCCTCTATAAGACCGGTCAGTTTACTTCTCGAAGAATTATAGGCAAGTGATAATAAAGAATCCAGTCTGACAGAAGCAACAGTTCCTTTCACAATCTCAAATTTAGGTTCATAAATAAATTCTGCCGATTCTACGATCTGTGGCAGAACTATTGTATGGCGTACTTTGACCAGTTCACTCACAATAAAATCAGCTAATGTTTCGTTGACAAACACATAAGCTGATTTCTCCTGAACTAAAATATCTCCCAGTTTCGAACGTTCAATTCCAAGATTCAACAGGGCACCAAGATAATCTCTGTGTCCTAATTCTTCCGCAAATTTTACATGAACAGGTGTGATTTTAACAATTCGAATCGGATATAAATTCTGTATTTCAGATTCTTCCATATATAAAAAAGCATCAGGTAGAAATGCTGCCATCTGACGCTCCGAATATACATACCCGCCAAAGGTCTTGTATGGAATAGGAAAAAGGTCCTTTGGCGTAGTATGTAAAATATTCAATTCATTCAAATTGAGAAAATCTGAACAAGTAATAATACCTCTTTGATAAGCTGTGTTCGATAATTCAACAAATCGCTTACGTAATAAAGTTTCTTCTTTTTCCATCTTTTCCCTCAAAATTAGTAACGATTACGCATTGCAGGTGCACCAAGTGATGCTCCGAGTAAATCCTGTAAATCACCAGAAATATCAACATGTGCTGGTGTAACAAGGAAAATGCTGTTAGAAATCTTCTGAAGATTACCATCAATTGCAAAAGCAGCACCAGAAATAAAGTCAATAATTCTTTGTGCATCTTCAAGATCAAGACCCTCTAAATTCAAAATAACCGTACGTCCACTTAATAATGTTTCCGTAATCTCTCTGCTGTCATCCATGTTATTTGGTTTGATGACACAAACTTCCATAGCTGGAGCATTTCTTCTTGCCGGCTGTCGCATTGGAGTAACTTTACTGTTCGAACGTGCAGGTTTTTTTATTTCAAACTCTTCTTCATCGTCATCATATGCTGGTTTTTCTTTCTTAAAGAGCCCTTTCTTAGGTTTTTCATCTTCATAATCATCATCAAATTCATCATCGAAGAAATCATCATCTTCATATTCGTCATCATCTGATAATTTAATTGCATCTAAAAACTTATCTAAAACACCCATTTTTTACACTCCTATCTCTTGTACGTTTCTACTGAACATAATTTCGCTCGCCAAAAATTGCAGTTCCAACTCGTACCATAGTGGCACCTTCTTCAATTGCAACTTCAAAGTCATTGGTCATCCCCATCGAAAGAACATTCATAGTAACATTATTAACTTTTTTCTTTCTGATGTCAACCAATAATTTATGTAAGTTGGCAAAATGTTTTCTATTCGATTCCGGATCATCTACAAAAGGCGCAATTGTCATTAAACCTTGCACTCTGACATTCTGATATCTGACAACTTCATCAATAAAATCCATGACCTCTTCTGGCATTAATCCAAATTTACTTTCTTCTTTTGCCATATTGACTTCTAATAATATGTTGGCAATGATTCCCTTTTTTGCAGCTTCTCTATCAATCGTTTCCACGAGCCGAATAGAATCTACTGAATGAATCAGGTCAACCTTATCAATAATATATTTTACTTTATTACGTTGTAAATGTCCAATCATCTGCCATTTAATATCCTTTGGCATGACTTCATACTTATCGACCAGTTCCTGAACCTTATTCTCACCGAACACTCTTTTCCCAGCTGCATACGCTTCTTCCAGTTTTTCCACTGGTTTGGTCTTACTTACTGCAACGAGTGTTATTTCTTCCGGATTGCGACCAGAACGTTCACATGCCTGAACGATCCGTCTTTCAACATCACGTATATTTTCTGCTATCATCTTAAAACTCCTTACTGACTAATGATCTGATTATCCTGAATCATACTTCCATCTAAAGCAATATGATCATAATTTGAAAGACCATAGCTGGTTCCTTCTTCTATAATATAATAATCCTCACTTTCGCAAAGAATATTTACCTGTGTAAATACAGCATACCCTTTATTAACGTTATATACGCCATTTAAAGACATCTTTTCCATCAATGTCATCTTCTCAGAAGATTCTGGTTTTATGAGCGTATCCCCATCTTTAAAATTCTGAGTACTTACATATACTGTTCCATTTTCTATATCTCTTGAGAAAATATTAACTTCCACAAATTCAATACTTCCATTTTTTGCGTTTTCTTTTAAAACACCCGAAGACGAAGACGAACCACCATTTGTCAGATATTCTTCAGGTATAACGTAAAATTCTTTTTGGGCCACAGCAGATTTGGGGATCTTTAGTCCTGACTGATTTTCCAGAATCAGTTCTATATCCAAATATCTGTCTTCTACATAACGTACCAGTGAATCTGATAAATGAATGAATCCATAGGCATTGTTCTTTTTATCATGCTCAATACTCAGATATCCGCCAATTTTTTCGTTATCTTTTGCCACCCTGAGTTTTACATATAAATACTCTTTCTCACCCATTTGTTCTAAGAACTGCGTTTCCATCTCTTCAGTCAAAGGAATCACAAGTGTCCAATCCTTTTCTGTAACCAACCTATATACAGGATCTCCTGCTTTTATTTTTGTATTATTTACAAGTGAAACCTTTGTGTATCCATTTTTGGAAATTTCTTTTTCAGAAAGATTTTCCGTTGTTAACGACTCATATCCATCGATATTGTAAGCAATGATTCCATCTTCATCAGACTGATAAGCGATATATTCCATCTGCGTGTTTTCTAAAATTGTATTCAGCTGCGTAACACGATTCTGTGTTGTGTTACTGTTCAAAATTGTATTTGTCTCTTCTTTTAAAGATTTAGCCGAGGAAAAATCATTGATGTTAAAACTTTCATTAAATGCCTGTACTTTCATTAAAAGCCGATTCCAATTATCAGAATTAAGAACAACTTCTTCATTCTTCGTCTCTTCCCCCGACTCATTCAATATTTCATCTTGTGTCAGAAGATACACATTATATCCAAAAGGTACTTTCTTTCCTGATTCATAAAAATAATTCACATACCCGTCTTTATCCGCATAAACAACAGTTTCATCGCGCAGAATCAGTCCTGTATAAGAATTATCCCGCAGAATACTTCCTTCGCGTACTTCATATACTGCCGTTTTGTCTTTTGCAAAATACATAATAATCATTACGACAAGGTAAAGAAATACTACGCCGAAAAGAATGACTCCAATATTCAAATTTTCTTTTTTTCTATACTTTTTTATGCTGACAATTTTTTTGTTCCCAGCCATAAATCTTCACCTTCTTTAGTTCAATCTGCTAAGAGCAGCTCCATTTAAGTAATGAAACTCTTTTCCCTGGTAACGATTTTCTCGTTCCATTTTTTCTATCAATTCATCTTTCATTTTCCACCAGCTGGTTTCCCAGTTTGAAAATACCGCATCCTTCTCAGGTACTCTCGAAAATAAACGCTCCACTACCATAGATTTCGGAATCTGCTCTAAAAATGTAACTACTCTTTCATAATATTCTTCCTTTGTACACAATACTATTTTATCATTCTGATATAATTCGCATAATTTGGTATTATATGGAATATAGAGTGAATGAAGCTTGACAATATCAACGCCTAATGCTGCAAGTATTCTTGCGGTTTCTTTCACATCTAATAAATCATCTCCCGGCAGATTCAAGATCACATGAGCACAAACTGTAAAATCCGGATATCTTTTTATCATGAGGACTGCATCAATAAATTCTGCAAGTCCATGACCACGATCAATAAATTCTAATGTGTGGTAATTTGCGGTCTGAAGACCAAGCTCTATATTCATCTCAATTCCAGTCTCTTTCTGAATTTCTTTCATCACATCCAGATACCCTGTTGTCAGACAGTCTGGACGAGTGGAAACCGAAATTTCAACAATTCCCGCAAATGCTGCTGCTTCCCACAAATACTCCCTGAATTTTTCAATCTCCATAAAAGTATTTGTATAATTCTGAAAATAAGCTATATATTTTTTTGCATGATATTTTCGCTCAATTAGATGCTGTGTGGCAGAAAGCTGATTCGTGACACTATTACAGGAATCCATTGCTTCAAACCCAGTTCCTGCTCCAGCACAAAAAGCACATCCGGCCCCTCCGATTCGATTTGGACATGTGACAGGCAGATTAATTGGTAATTTATATACTTTTTCTCCAAATTTTTCTTTTAAATAATCTGAATAAGAATAATATAACATCGTTCTATTTTCCTGAATAAATTTGTTTCTTTTTGTTAATACTGTTTTTAGAGACTAAACAAGGAGGAACACAAACATGAAATGGTTTGATAATACAGCTCTCACTCTTGTAATCATTGGTGCTCTCAACTGGCTTTTAATTGGTCTGTTCAGATTTGATGCAGTTGCATGGCTATTTGGAAGTCTAAGCTGGCTCAGCCGTATCATTTATGTACTGGTAGGCTTAAGCGGAATTTATCTTATCAGCCTTTATGGCCGAATCGACAGCATGTCAGAACTATAGCACTGTTTCTGGCCTTACTTATGGCTACTGTAAAAGGATAAAGAACCCGTAACTCTTTATCTAATATGTCTGGCGAGAAATAAGAGGGGTGATACCCCTCTTGTTTTTAGTTATCCGGAATTGCCTGTATGAGAGCTGTCATATCTGTATATAACTCAGCTTTCTCCGGAGCTCCCATTATAATTGAAATATAATCATTCTCATCAGCATCTTTTTCCAGTAAAACAAGACAATAACCACCTTCATCTGTAGTTCCTGTCTTACCGCCCAGAATTTTTACATTTTCCGGCTTAGACACAACACCTTTGGAATACCAGTTTGTCGCCTTAAACGTTGTTTCCTGTGGAACACCATCCCTTAAAAAGGACACGGTCCATTCATCCTGGTTAATGATGTCTACGAATGTTTCATTTTTAATGCATTCCTGAAATATCAGATAGATGTCATATGCTGTCGTATAATGATCATCATCATGAAGACCATGGGGATTACAAAAATGTGTATTGTATGCCATTAAACTTTCTGCCCGTTCATTCATCATCTGGACAAATGCTTCTTCACTTCCGGCAATATGTTCCGCAATCGCAACTGCTGTATCATTTCCAGAATATAATAAAAGAGCAGTTATGAGATCATTTAAAGTCCAGATATCTCCCTCTTTCAGTCCACAGACTTGAGCATAAATACTGAAACTTGATGCAGCTGCATTCTTACTTATGGCAACTTCAGAAGAGAGATCCCCGTTTTCAAGTGCAAGTAGTGCTGTCATGATTTTGGTAATGCTGGCTGGATACACACGCTCATGTGCCGAGTAAGCATACAGTACCTGCTTATTCGCAACATCAAAAAGCGCTGCCGAATTTACATTGGTATCTTCAGCATACGATGTGAGCGATACATCATCCTGCGCAACACATAAGTCCTCTGCAAACAATACGCCCTTCTCAATAGGTACATTATATTCTCTAAGTAAATATTCTGTTACCGGAAAGGATTCTGCTTCTTTGCATCCACATAACATACTCAAAAAACAGAAGATACTAACCATCAAAAAAATAAATCTATTTGTACATTTCACGCCAGTCTAAATCTCCTCTGTCAAGTGCTAAAATGATAATTTCTGCTGTAGCAAGATTCGTTGCCATTGGAATATTATGCATATCACATAAACGAATCACATCATTTACATCTGGTTCGTGAGGTTTAGGATTTGATGGATCACGAAGAAAAATAAGTGCATCAAGCTGATTCTGTGTAATCTGTGCACCTAGTTGCTGTTTTCCCCCCAAAGGTCCCGCCAGATATTTATGGATACTAAGGTTCGTTACCTCTTCAATTAATCTTCCTGTTGTTCCAGTTGCATATAAATTATGCTTACTTAAAATTCCGCGATATGCAATACAAAAATTCTGCATCAGTGCTTTTTTGGAGTCATGTGCTATAAGTCCTATATTCATTTTGTGTCACCCCTTTTATTGGTATTACTCTTATTGGTATTTCTTTGGTTGTAATCCGACATTTAGTACAAAACCAATTCCTATGTACATACTCACAAGCGAAGTGAGTCCATAACTTACAAATGGTAATGGAATACCCGTATTAGGAAAAATTCCAGTTGCTACACTTATATTGATAAACGATTGGATACCTATCTGCGCCGCCACTCCACAGCATATGAGCCGCCCGGCCAGATTCTGTGCCTTCATTCCTATAAGAATAATTTGTACTACTATTAATAATAGCAGACCAATGACCAGACAACAACCCACAAATCCCAACTCTTCACCAACAATTGCAAAAATAAAGTCTGTCTGTGGCTCCAGAATGTAATTTCCATTCTTAACAGAAGTTGTTGTATTATTATTCAATCCTTTTCCCGTAAGCTGTCCCGAACCAATTGCCATGATGGAATTCAGCTGCTGGTAAGCCTCATCACTTGCATACTTTTCAGGTTCCAGCCATGCAAGAATACGGCGTTGTTGATAATCTTCTAAGAATGGCTGATTAGGCTGAACAGCGATACTTATGAAAATAACAGCACAAGGAATCAAGATCGCTAATACAGTTCCAATAAATTTATAACTCAGACCACTGATATACATTATAATACAAAATACAACAGCCAGAGAAATTGTAGTAGATAAATCCGGCTGTGAAACAACCAGCAATAATGTTGGAATCATAAGCCCTACAGATGTAAGTATGGTCCGTGGTGTATTTATTGTATCTTCATGATCCATCAGATATTTTGCAAAAAATAGTATCATTAGTATTTTTGTCAATTCCGATGGCTGGAAATTAGTAATTTTTATATCAATCCAACGCTTTGCACCATTTACTTCTTCTCCAAAGAAGTGGGTAAAAATTAACATTGCAAGATTAAAAACATAGATAAACCAATAGAAATTAAGGACCCATGAATAATCTAACAGTGAAATTACTGTCATAACTACGATTCCAATGCATAAGCCCAGGATCTGTTTACTCTGAACAGAATGTTTTGCGCTTCCGATAACCATGATTCCGATGATTGTAAGAGCCAAAACAGTAATGACCAGACTGAATTTATAATCTTTTAGCTGATATGGTTTATTAACTTTAAATATTTTCACTATTTATTCTTCTCCCGACAAAGTAATATAAATCTTTGTTCTTGTAATTTTGACATCAAAATCTTTTTCTGATATCTTTAAGTATTTCCTAAGTGTGCTGTATAATTCATTGCACAGAATATCATAAGTATCTGGCTGGCATTTAATCCTGTCTGAAGCCAAAAGCGTTTTCAAACGATCCTTCGCTATCGAAACAGAAGATACCGATTTTTTTTCTTCAAATACTTTCATGATATCCCTCCTAATTCCTATGAAAGACCTGCGTCAGTTTCTGGAAAAAACCTTTTGACTTTTCAAGATTAAGGAACGGGATTTCATCTCCGGTCAGACGACGACAAATATTTCTGTAAGCCTGTCCTGCAAAAGAATCCATGTCAATGACAGGTTCTCCCTGATTCGTAGCAATTACGACTTGCTCATCATCTGGAATAATACCAAGCAAATCTGCAGGTAAGATTTCTGTCACATCTTCCACTGACATCATATCACCACGTTTGACCATCTCAATTCTGATTTTGTTAATGATCAGACCAATATTTCTGATTTTATTTGCTTCCAGAAGACCAATAATACGGTCTGCATCACGGATGGCAGAAACCTCCGGCGTTGTTATGACCAGTGCTTTATCTGCACCAGAGATAGCATTCTGAAACCCTTGTTCTATACCCGCCGGACAATCCAGCAATACAAAATCATATTCCCTCCTCAGATCAGAAGTCAGCTTGATCATCTGTTCAGGTGTAACTGCCGATTTATCCTTTGTCTGTGCCGACGGCAGTAAATACAGATTTTCATACCGCTTATCTTTAATGAGTGCCTGATTCAGACGACATTTTCCCTCAATAACATCCACAAGATTATAGACGATACGGTTTTCAAGTCCCATTACCACATCAAGATTTCTAAGCCCAAGATCTGTATCTATCACAAGTACTTTTTTGCCAAGTTCTGCAAGCCCTGCTCCAATGTTCGCTGTCGTTGTTGTCTTGCCAACTCCGCCTTTTCCTGATGTAACTACAATGATTTCACCCATTTTATACTCCTCCTACCAATTCAGATCTTTTAGTGGATCAATATAAATGCGTTCCCCATCTAGCCATGCAATCTTAGCCTCTGGTCTTTCTTCTTTTCTGATATACAGCTGATTTTCCACTGCATCAGCAATGCGAAGAGATTCCGGTTTCATTGCCAATGCAACTACGAACGCATTTTTATTGCCTGAAGCGCCAGCATGTACCGTTCCTCGTATCGTTCCAAGAACAACAATGTTTCCTTTAGACACAACAGTCGCGCCAAAATCGACATCTCCCAGAACAATGATACTCTTTTCAGATTCCAGTACCTGCCTTTTCTTTAGTGTACCGCGATAAAACTGTCCTTCTCTTCTTGGTAAATCTTCCAGACTTTGTTCTACAACGCTCTGATATAAACGCGCTGTATTTTCATTGTTATCAAAAATACAGACAATATGTACTTTTGCCATCTCTGATATTGTTTCAATCAGTTCCTGTTCCTGCATTTTAGTAAGCACATGCCCTTCGAAAGTAATGGCCATGTGTGCACCTTTGAAAAATTTTGATGCATCTGCAAATTTTTCTTTTACATCAGAAAGAATTTCTCCATACGTAGACTCTGGATCCATATAAACAATGAGTCCATACTTGTTACTTTTAATAATTACTTTCTGCTTCAACTCCTCACCCCTCTAGTCAGTACGAGTTGTACCTGATAAATCTGAAGCCTGTCCTGTGACAAGTTCATCATATTGTGCTAATTCATAGTAATAACGCATTAAATCTCTTCCAATCTGTGACACATAAGCCGATTCATAACCGTTTTTAATTCGAATCGCAAACGCGACTTCCGGCTGATCACTCGGAGCAAACCCGACAAAAAGACCGTGGTTTGCATGTGTTTTGCTCTGCTGTGCTGTACCTGTCTTACCAGACATTTGAAAATCACCCAATGATTTATAAGTACTGCTGCTGCTCACCACAGCTCTCATTCCTGCATGCACTGTATTCCATGTGTTGTTTGAAATCCCCGTGATTTCATTTGCAACTTCCGGGGTAAAGTCCTTTACAATAGTTCCATTTACGTCAACTACTTTATCAATAAGACTTAAATCATACAATGTACCCTTATTTGCAACAGCCGTGATATATCTTGCCAGTTGTGTGGTCGTATAGTTATTTGTTCCCTGCCCAATTGCTGAACGCACTGCATCTTCATTTGAAATCTGCGGACTGGATTCCGGTATCTCAATTCCTGTATTTTCATTTAACCCAAACATACTTGCATATTTCTTAAGTACATCAAGCCCCTGTGCATCCGAACGTATTTCATTCTTTTCACCAGTTGTATCATCTACGAGATATTCTCCCGTAAGCCCCATGCGGTATCCCACTTCATAGAAAAACTCATTACATGAATGCTGAATTGCACCGGACACATTCAGACTTCCATGAGCGTTCGGGTATATCCAGCATTTTGCATTTGGATAAATTTTATCATAAACACCATTACACAATGTATAGGTATCTGTACTGATCACACCCTCTGTTAGACCTGCAATTGCCACCAGTGGTTTGTATGTGGAACCAGGTGCTGTCTTTTCCTGTGTTGCTGCATTATATAATGGTGTCGCCTGGTCATTCAAAAGTTTGCTATAATATGCAGAATCCATCGTATTAGCAAGACGATTATTATCATAACCAGGATAAGACACACAGGCAAGAACCTCCCCAGTATTAGTATCTGTTACTACAACCGAACCAGTACATGGCTCCAGTCCAAGCTGTCCAGGTGTGATTTCCAGTGTCTGAATCTTTCCTCTGATAAAATCATAGGCAGTTACCGCACCACTTGAAAGATTCTGATACTGTGTTGCGTCATATTCCAGAATCCCCTGTTCATATAACATCATACAGATCTGTCTTCCGGTAATCTCACCATTTTGTATCATATATTTATAGATCAATTTATCAAAATTTGAATCAAGAGACAATTTGGTTACAATAAAATTAATCAATCCTTCATAGGTCTGATTCAAATCAGAATAAGTACCTTCATCCACAACATAATCTTTTAATAACGAAGTGTCGATCCATCCCTGTGAAATGCAATAATTCAAATATGTATAAAGACTGATACTTTCTTCATTTTGCCACTGAAGATATACTTCATCTTCCTTATCTATCTTATCAGTCAAGAGCAATTTTGTATTTGAAGTGAGAAGGTTTGCCACAATATAACTCTGGTATGCCTGCATCTCTTTAGAACAATCTTTATAAGCAGATGCATTTGCACTACTTAACTGCTCCTGAAGTTTTCCTATAATTATTTCCTTTTGGGCGATAAAACGTTCATTTACGGCTACTTCCGTCACTCCTGCATCTTTTTCTTCAAAATGACTCAGATCAAGAATTTCATTTGAAAAAAATGCGTTGTAAACATCACCAATCGCCACAATAATATCGCTGTCTTCCGGAATATTTGATCTGTCATACACAAGTACATTCTGTAAATTTGTAACAAGAATACCTGCAAGCTTTTCTTCCAGAAGATTATAAGCAACTTTCTGTAAGTTGGAATCAATCGTTGTATAGAGGTCATTGCCGGCTCCGGCTTCTTTCGTCTGTACAGATTCAATGACCTTTCCAACATTATTTACATAAAGTTTGATTTCGCCTTTTTCTCCCTGAAGATATTCATCCATCACCTGCTCAAGTCCGGCTTTACCAACGATATCTGTCAGTGAATATTTTTTCTGCACTTCCTCGTCAAGACTGTCATATTCATCCTGAGAAATCTGTCCGGTATATCCAATAATAGAAGCAAAATATTTGCTGTCATTGTAAACACGGATAGAATCTTCTGCAATATTGACTCCCTGCAATGTATCAATATTTTCCATAATAGCTGCAGTGGTTGCTTCAGATACATCACTGGCAATTGTTGTTGCAACATATTTCTGAAAACGATTCAGACTCATCGCATACCGGATATTAACATATTTAAGGACCTCTTCTTTTGACATAGATGCCTGATCAATTCCATAACCATACGTTTTGTCAGTACAAA
Source organism: bacterium (assembly GCA_029227655.1). Classification (GTDB taxonomy): domain Bacteria; phylum Bacillota; class Clostridia; order Lachnospirales; family Lachnospiraceae; genus Allocoprococcus. The sequence continues at coordinate 13,762 of JAQYAI010000150.1, forward strand.
GATACTCAATAATGTCTTCCGCTGTGTATGCTTTTTGTTCTGGCTTCAGTTTATCAATGGTCGCATAACCAAAGATATCTGCAAGGAAACGAAGTCTTGATGTCCCTTCTCCCATAGTATATTCGTATTCATTATTATCATTTAAGACAATTTTAAAATTGCTGATGATAGCGTCTCCGTTGGATTCAACAATTTTAATTACTTTTGCAATCGTCTCATTTATAATAGCATTCTTTTCCTCTAATGAATCATAATCACCATTATCTTCAATGGTAACCGCATAAGCCAGTTTATTATCAGCAAGTACGACTCCATTCCTATCCAGAATCCTTCCTCTTGTGCCCTGTACTTCCGTTGTTTTCTGAATTTTTAGCGTGTAATCTTTTAAATAATCCTGTCCATTTACAATTTGTAGTACAAATACTCTTTGTACTAAAATAGCAGACATAATGCAAAATACAATAATCAGGATGGGAGTTCTTGATTTGAACAGTCCCATGATCCAGTCCTTTATACGGTCCAATAAATTATACAAATTTACTTGCACTCCTTTTTTCTTCTTCTTCAAGCATACCGTTGGTATGTAGGATAATCTGATATAAAACAATTGTGATCAGAATCGTATATACTAGTTCAGGCATAATAATATGACCGAAATAATAGCCAAAATTGAAATCACTTTTCAGCATGAATAAACAAATATAAATAACAAGACTATAGATAAGCTCACTTGCAGAAATCAGGGCAAGCGGAAGCTTGATGTCTTCATCATAAAATACACTCTCAAAAAAACCATTTGCATATCCAATCATCATATAGATAAGTGCATAAAATCCTATAAGATTCCCATACATAATATCTTTTAAAAGGCCACATGCAAATCCAATCACTAATCCTTCCTTTTTCCCTCTCATGAACCCAAAAGAAGACGTCACGATAATTAGTGTATTGGGAATAACTGAAGCAAGTGCCAGCTTTTGAAAAATTGTTGTTTCAAGAAGAAAACAAGCCAGAATAATCACGGCACATATGAAAATACGCTTTATTTTTTGCATTTTTTATTCCTCTTTTTTGATTAAATCTTCTTTCGTTACAGTAATAACAAGTACTTCCTGCAATTCTCTGAAATTTGTTGCTGGAATGATGTATCCAGAACGGGTCAGGTTATTGGAATCCACATTTATTTCTGAAACATATCCAATCAGAAGCCCTTGTAAATATTTATCACTGATATTGGATGTTACGACCTGTTCTCCGATAGAAACATCATTTTCATTATTCTCCAACTGTTTAAAACCAAGGACACCATCATCAATCATTGTCAGGTCTCCACTGACGATACACTTATCAAATGTTGTTAAAATCATAGCGCTGACGTTCTTGTCATCGATGATTGAACTTACGATGGAATAATTCGGTCCTACTTCTGTAACAATTCCCACAAGACCTGCTCCGGAAAGAACATTCATGTCCACCTTGATTCCATCAAGACTTCCTTTATCGATCGTAAAGCTTGTGAACCAGTTACTGTTCTTGCTGGCAATTACATTTGCACCTGTTTTTGGATAATCGGCAGTGTTCTGATCCATCTTATACAGTTCCTGCAGACGCTCTAATGTTGCCGAATTCTGTTTCAGCTGATTATTCTCGATTGTCATCTCATCCAGCTTATCACGTAATTCTCGGTTCTCTTCCTTAATTTCCTGCAACGTAGCAAAATTGTCTTTGAGATCGTTCATCCACATTCCTACCGTATTAATTCCTTTTTGCATTGGAACCACAGTATAACCTGCGATCCATGAAAGCGGACCCTTTCCGGTACCTGCAAATCCTGACAAACCCATCAGAATAATACAGACAAGAGCAAGCGCAAGCAACCAGTATTTACTTGAAAATGACGTCTGATTCTTTGTTTTCATTTATCTCAACCACCTATATCTACTATCTGACATGGAATATGTCAGGGTTTTTAGTTCTTTTGTATTAATGATCTTACTAAGACCTTCCACTGTACACAGATCCGGCCTTCTTGTCGTGTGTACTCTGTAACCGGTCGCCTCTTCCACATACCTGGAAAGCCCTGGAAGGTAAGATAGTCCACCGACAAGATAAATTCCATTCTGCTGAATAGCTTTTAACACTTCAGGAGGGGTTCTGTCTAACAGAGAATTAATATTTACAATACATTCCGACAATGGCTCTCTCATCGCCGCACGTACTACACTGATAGGAATTTCCATCTGCTGTGGAACTCCGGATACCAGATTTCGTCCGGAAACTTTCATAGAAGAGGTGCTATCTTCTCCAAATACCCCGAAACGACGTCTTAACATTTCAGAAGTTGTCTGACCAATCAGGAAATCGTAATTGCGGCGAACCAGGTTGCAGATAGCATTGTCAAAAGTAACACCGCCTGTCTTCAACATCTTATTAAGGACCATCCCTCCTGTAGAAATCACAGAAATTTCTGTTGTCTCCGATCCAAGATCTACAATCATAATCCCTTTTGTATTTCTTACATCAAGACCAAGGCCCACCGTCTGGGCAAGTGCTCTCTCTACAATATTTACCGATTTTGCTTTCGCTGTCGAATGTATCACAAGATCATAGAATGCATGTTTTTCCACTTCCGTTACATCTGTCGGAACTGCGACCAAATATTCTGATCCTCTGGCAAATCTTCGCTCTTTTTTCAGAATATTCTGAAGCAGATACTGCATATCATTAAAATGACTAATGACCCCCGCCTGCATTGGAAAAACTACCTGTATATTTCCCGGAGCTCTCTCAAACATCTCGTAGGCTTCGTCTCCGACTGAAATGATTTTCTTGTTATCCATAACAGCAACAACATTTTTTTCTTTCCAGATGGTATTCTTCTTCTTGTCATAGACTTTGATTTCGTATGTACCAAGATCCAGACCATATACATTTCGTAACATCAGCCCTCTATCCTTTCATATTATGCGCTTTGCAGAAGACCTTCCTGCACAAAGCTGACATAACAGTTATCTCCAATAATAATATGATCTAAAAGTTCAATTCCAAGAATCAGTCCGGCTTCACGAATCCGTTTAGTAATCAGCATATCCTCACGGCTAGGTGTGGGATCTCCACTTGGATGATTATGTAAAACAATAATATAAACGGCACCTTTTTGTAGCGCCTCTAAAAATATTTCACGCGGGGAAATTACGGACATATTGATTGTTCCTTTTGAGATTTCACTCTCACCGATCAGTCTTGAACGTCCATTGAGCATCAGCAATTTGATATGCTCCTGATTCCTGTGGCGCATATCTTCCATATAGTATTCAGCAATCGTACCCGGTTTGGAAAAATCCAGTTCTGATCTGGCAGAAAGCCTGGACAATCGTTTGGAAAGTTCACAAAGACACAGAATCTGAATTGCTTTCACTTTTCCAATTCCATGTATCTTCATTAATTCTTCTTTTGTCCAGCTTTGTAGATGTGTTTCTCCCTTGTTTGGCATGCCATGTTCAGGGTATAAAAGCTTTCTGGCCAGGTCAAGGGCACTCTCGCCCTTTGTTCCTGTCCGCAACATAATTGCAAGAAGTTCAATATCCGTTAAACTTCCTGCACCAAAACGATCACATTTCTCATAAGGACGTTCTTCCTCGATCATATGTTTCATACCATTATTAAAGCTCATTCCATATTAGAATTTGACTCACACAAACAATTTTATCCCCTTATACTGAAAGATTCTAGCATATTTCCAAAAACGTGTATAGAGTTTTCTGTGATTAATTTTTTCTTAAAAGTTATGCTTTGTCGAATGAACGGTATTTTTTCCGAATAATTTCGGCTATTTTCATCCCATCTACGGCTGCTGATGTAATTCCACCGGCATATCCGGCGCCTTCCCCACATGGATATAGTCCTTTTATCACACTTTCCATCGCTTCACCTCTTATGATCCGGACGGGTGAAGAGGTTCTGCTCTCAATTGCAGAGAGAATCACATTGTCGGAAGCAAATCCTGGGATTTTCTTGTTAAATTCTTCCATTCCCATGATTAATGATTCTTCCAGCTCTTTTGGCAGGATATATTTTAAAGAAGTAAATGTATACTTTCCTTTCATACAAGGCTCAAATTCTTCCAGATGCATAAATTCTTCTCTCTTCTGATCCATTACTTCACGGTAATAATCTTTGTATCGCTGTACCGGAATCTTACCTTTTCCGGCTTCAAAGGCTTTCCTCTCCATCTTCCTCTGGAATGCGATTCCAGAAAGTGGATGCCCATCGCCATAATCTTCTGGTGAAATGGTAATGATAATCGCGCTGTTCGCGTTTTTACTGTCACGTGCATGATAGCTCATTCCATTTACCGCAAGATGATCCTCTTCGGAAGATGCATTTACCACATACCCTCCTGGACACATGCAGAAAGAGTATACTCCTCTTCCATTCGGAAGCTTTGCTGTAATTTTATACGCAGCGGATGGAAGAATATCCGGATATTCTCTCCCGTACTGTGACTGATTAATCATTTCCTGTGGATGTTCGGTTCGGAAACCTACTGCAAATGATTTTGCTTCCATAGGAATTTTATTTTCATATAACATACGGAACGTATCTCTTGCACTATGCCCAGGTGCAAGAATGAGTGCGTCTACATCTATCGCTAATTCCTCTCCTGAATTCAGATCACGCAGAATGACTCCTTTGAGAATCTGCTCATTCTGATCTATGACCAGTCGTTCCATTTTGGTGTGGAAATGAACTTCTCCTCCATTTTTCAGGATTTTACATCGCATATTTCTAATGACATTGCACAAAATATCTGTCCCAATGTGAGGTTTATTTACATATAAAATATTTTCTGGTGCACCATGTTCTACAAAAATTTCCAAGACTTTATGGATGCGGTTCCCCGGGTCTTTCACAAGGGTATTCAGCTTTCCGTCAGAAAATGTGCCTGCACCGCCTTCTCCGAACTGCACATTGGAATCTGGATTTAAGATCCCTGTCTCCCAGAACTTCTCCACATCCATCTGCCTTTCTTCCACGGACGCACCTTGTTCGATCAGAATTGGCCGATATCCATATTCTGAAAGGAAATACGCACAGAATAATCCTGCCGGACCACATCCGACAATCACCGGTCTGTGCAATAGTTCTCCGGTTCCCATCTCAGGAAATACATATGTTTTTTCTGTACAAAGCTCGATATTTTTATCCTGTTTTTTTTTCTGAAGCTTTTTTAGAACAGCCTTTTCGTCTGTTACAGCCACATCTATTGTATAGACATATATGAGGTCTGGTTTATTCCTTGCATCAAGCGACTGTTTTTGAATAAAATATTCTTTCAGATCAGATTCTGAAATACGAAGTGTTTTCAATATCTTATCCTTCAACTCTTCTTCCGAATGTGTCACTTTCAGTTTTAACTGATTAATTCTTAGCATATGCCGCTCCTTTCCCTGCAAGATAACCACTGGACCATGCCCACTGCAAATTATATCCGCCACAGATTCCATCCACATCCATAATCTCTCCCGCAAAAAATAAATTCTTTATCAATAAAGATTCCATCGTTTCCGGATTGATTTCTTTTGTGTTGACCCCACCTGCACAAATCTGTGCCTGATCAAAAGAATTTGCTTCTGTCACCACTGTCCTGAATTCCTTAACAGCTTTTACAATTCGAATAATTTCATCTTTACCAAGAGTTCCAGCTTTCTGAGTATTCCGAATATTTGTAATTTTCAGAACAACTTGCGATACTTTTCTATTTAATAATCCTGTGAAAAAATCTTCCATATTCTTTTCTGGTCTTGTCTCTGTTCGTTTCAGAACATAATCGAAAAATTCTTTTTCGGAAAGTTCCGGCATAAAATCAAGAACTGCTTCAACTTTCTTCTTTTCGTAGATCGCCCTGGAAGCAAAACGGCTGACCTGAAATACAGGAATTCCGGAAATCCCATAGGCGGTCAGTTGAATTTCACCCACATCATTGGATACTTCTTTTCCATTAACCAGCAGACGTACCTTTCCCTGAAGACGTACTCCGGCAAGCGATTTATAGAAATTTTCTTTACATTTTAACTGTACAAGTGCCGGAACTACAGGTATCATACTGTGTCCAAGCATCTTTGCAAATGAATACCCACTGCCATCACTACCGAGCTTCGGTGCCGCTTTAGATCCGGTTGCAAGAATCACTGCATCCGCTTTATAAGAAATATTCTTACAAATAATCTGAAATTCTTTTTTTCCAGCTTTTATACCACACACATTTGCTTCTATAATCACACGAATCTTTAAACGGTCGATTTCCATGCGAAGCACATCCAGAACAGCGCTTGCCTGTTCGGAAAATGGATATAATCCTCCATTTTTATTCTTCGCATAAATTCCAAGTTCTTCAAAAAAAGCAAGTGTATCGTCGAATGAAAAATGTTGAATCGCTTTCCAAGCAAATCCTTTGTTATCACCTCTGTAATATTTGGAAGACTGATTGACATTTGTAAAATTACATCTTCCATTTCCTGTTGACAGAATTTTCTTTCCAATCCTGTCATTGTGTTCGAGAATGGTGACACATGCACCTTCTCTGGCAGCAGTGATCGCTGCCATCATTCCAGCAGGTCCACCGCCGATAACGAAAATCTGACGTTTCATTTAGGAAAGCTCCTTTACGATTCCGGCTTCATATAATTTCTCAAGTGACATTAAAATTCCAAGTTTCGCATGTTCCCAAGTAAGCCCTCCCTGGAAATATACGGCATATGGTGGTTTGATTGGTCCATCCGCACTTAGTTCGATAGAAGACCCCTGAACAAAGGCTCCGGCGGCCATGATGACCTGACTGTCATATCCTGGCATATCTCCCGGAACTGGTCTGGCAAAACTATCGACTGGTGCGGCAGCTTGTATTCCCTCGCAAAACGCAATGACACCTTCCGGCGTTCCGAAGGTAACCGCCTGAATAATATCGTGGCGGCTTTCTGTTCCATTTGGCACAACTCCAAATCCAAGTTTTTCATAAATATTTGCTGCAAAGATAGCTCCTTTCAGAGCACCGGCCACTACCGTTGGTGCAAGGAAAAATCCCTGATAGAAGGACTGCATGACTCCAAGGGAAGCCCCGACTTCTTTCCCAAGACCTGGCGAAGTAAGACGGCACGCGCACTGCTCGATCAAATCTTTTCGTCCGGCAACGTATCCACCGATTGGGGCAAGACCACCGCCTGGATTCTTGATCAGAGAACCGACCACAAGATCAGCACCAACATCACTTGGTTCTTTTTCTTCTACAAATTCACCATAACAGTTGTCTACCATAACGATAACATCTGGTTTTACTTTCTTGACAAAAGCAATTGCTTCCCCAATCTGATCTACCGAAAAGCTTGGGCGTGTCTGGTACCCCTTGGATCTCTGAATAGTAACCATTTTTGTTTTTTCTGAAATTGCTTTTTCAATAGAAGCAAAATCAAAGCTTCCATCCGGCAACAGGTCAACCTGCTGATAAGTGACACCGTATTCTGCAAGTGATCCCATGGACTTACGGATTCCGATCACTTCTTCCAGAGTGTCATACGGTTTCCCGGCAATAGAAATAAGTTCGTCCCCCGGACGAAGATTGGCAGAAAGCGTCAGCGCAAGTGCATGCGTACCGCATGTAATCTGCGGACGGACAAGCGCATCTTCTGTGTGAAATACATTTGCATAGACCTGTTCCAGCGTATCACGTCCATAATCATTATATCCATATCCGGATGCATAGTTAAAGCATTCTGCCCCGACTCTTGCTTTTTGCATCGCGTTTACCACTTTTAACTGGTTATATTCAGCCATTTTATCAATGTCGTCAAAACGCTCTTTCAAACTTTCTAAAATCTTTGTTCCAAAAGCATACACTTCCTCTGAAATTCCCATTTCTTTATAAAGTGAAATCGTCTTTGTCAATAAATCCATTTTCAATAATCTCCTTCTCTTTCAGTACATGTAACATTTTTTCTAATATTTTATCTTCATCATAATTAAGTTCATTTTTGTGAATCCAGACAACATTCCGTTCACGCCTGAACCATGTGATCTGACGTTTCGCAAAATGACGCGTATCTCGTTTTAAAATATAGACTGCCTCTTCCAGTGTCAAGTCGCCATTTAAATAATCCAGGATTTCTTTATATCCAAGCCCCTGCATGGATACCATATCTTTCGTATAACCTTCCTCTTGAAGTCTCTTTACTTCATCCAGAAGACCATCGGCCAGCATAAGATCAATTCGCTTTTCAATCCTATCATAAAGATTCTGTCTGTCATCCATCAGAACAAAATATGCAAAATGATAAGGCGATTCTTTCTGGCGTTCTACTTCATTGTGTTCCGATATCGGCCTTCCTGTCTGACGATAATACTCAATGGCGCGAATCACACGTTTCACATTATTTGCATGAATCGTTTCTGCGGATTTCGGGTCGATTTCCCGCAGCATTTCATGTAGTTTTTCTGCTCCATGCTTCGCAGCGAAGACCTCCAGCTCACTTCGAACAGAATCGTCTTCCTTTCCCTCTGTAAAATCGATATCATAAAGAAGTGCTTGGATATAAAATCCTGTTCCCCCTACCACGATTGGAATATGTCCATTTGCGTAGATCTGTTCCATCGCTTCTTTTGCCATCTTCTGAAAAAATGCAACATTAAATTCTTCTGACGGGTCCAAGACATCGACCAGATAATGTGGCACCCCGTCCATTTCTTCTCTGGTAATCTTTGCAGAACCAATATCCATCTTCCGATAGACCTGCATGGAATCAGCAGAAATGATTTCTCCCCCCACCGCTTTAGCGAGGCCAATGGACGCTTTTGTTTTTCCTACCGCTGTAGGCCCTGTAAGAATGATAAGTGGTCGTTTCTTCATTCTGTTTTATCTCCCTTAAACTATACGTTTGAATTTCTTTTCCAGTTCTCTTTTCGTCATGGAAATGATCGTAGGCCTTCCATGAGGACAATGATACGGATTATCCAGTGTCAGAAGCTCCCCAATCAGACTGTCAATCTCCAAAGTCGATAACTTAGAATTTCCCTTCACCGCCGCTTTACATGACATAGAGGCAATTTTCTCATCAATAAGTGATACTTCCATATTTGGGCTGAGTCCATCAGCAAGACTATCCAGCATTTCCAAAAGTAATTCTTTCTTGGCGATACTGAACAGATTGTCCGGTACTGCACGCACCGCATATTCGTCTCCACCGAACGGTTCGATCTCAAATCCAATCGAAGTAAATTTATCTTTATATGTTTCAAGTATATCAATTTCCTGCATAGAAAGGCTTAAAACGATCGGAGGGCTTAAATATTGCGAAGTATATTCCCTGTTCTTCATTCCTTTTAACGTTCTCTCATATAACACCCGCTCGTGAGCCGCATGCTGATCAATGATGTATAAGCTGTCACGAAATTCTACCAGCCAGTAGGTCTCGAACACCTGCCCGATAATTTTGTACTCCTGTTTTATATCTTTTTTAATGATTTCTTTGTCAAAAAGTGTAATCTGCTCTATTTTTTCTCCTTTGTTTTGCAGAGTATACTCTGTTTTTTGTGGAGTGAACTCTGTTTTTTCTTCCTCAATCCTTCGATTTACAGCTTTTTTTACCTTATCATACTGAATCGCTTTGTCTGAAACAGCTGTTTTGTCTTTCACCTCTGCATGCGAATTCTGATTATGATAAGAGGTCACCCTCTCCCGCATCTTCTTCATAAAATACTCCAGCCTCTGCTCTTCTCCTGACTTTTCTTCCATCTTTTCTGAAATCATCGTTTTAGGAGCAGGCTTTGTAAACTCTTGTTTTACGGAAGGATTATATGGAACAGATGATTCTTTCACAACAGATATTTCCTTTTGAGGTATTTCCTTTGGTTCAGGAACGTCTACTTCCTGAATCATTGGCTTTTCCATCAGCCCTTCCCGCACCGCCTCATAGACAAGATTGTATACTTCCTGTTGATTGCTGAAACGCAGCTCCATCTTCGTCGGATGCACATTCACATCAATTTGTTCCTGATCGATAGAGATATGAAATACTACAAATGGATATTTATGCTGCATCGTATAATCATGGTAGGCATCTTCGATTGCCTTTGATACAATTTTGCTCTTTATATAACGCCCATTTACAAAATAGTTCTCAAAATTGCGGTTTCCTCTAGAGATGGAAGGTTTTCCAAGAAACCCCTCTATTTTTATTCCCTTTTTTTGAAATTCAATGGGAATCAGATTATTTGCAACATCTCTTCCATAAATATGGTAGATGACATCTTTTAATTTTCCGTTCCCAGATGTATGTAATTTTGACTGTTTGTTATTGATGAACTGAATAGAAATTTCCGGATGGGAAAGCGCCAGTCTGGTTAAAAGGTCACCGATATGGCTTGCTTCCGTCATAGGTGTTTTTAAAAATTTTCTTCGCGCCGGAGTATTATAAAAAAGCTGCCGCACAAAGAAACTTGTTCCATTCGGCGCACCTACATCTTCTAAATTCTTTTCTTTTCCACCTTCAATCACATATCTTGTTCCAAATACTTCTTCTCTGGTCTTTGTGATCATTTCCACCTGAGACACCGCAGAAATGCTAGACAAAGCTTCACCACGGAAGCCAAGAGAAGAAATGCTGGACAGATCCTCTGCTGTGCGGATCTTGCTTGTAGAATGCCGCAAAAAAGCACTTTTTACTTCTTTTTGTTCAATTCCGCATCCGTTATCGCTGATTCTCATCAATGTGATGCCGCCTTCTTCAATTTCCACGACAACTGCAGTCGCACCTGCATCAATTGCATTTTCGACCAGCTCTTTTACGACAGAAGCTGGCCGTTCAATCACTTCACCGGCGGCTATTTTATCAATTGTAATCTGGTCTAATAATTCAATATGTGGCATGTTCTATCCTCTTCTACCATCGATTCTTTAATTTATTCTGTAACTTATATAAACAGTTCATGGCATCCATCGGTGTCATATTGCTGATATCAAGATTACGAAGTTCATCCAAAACATCATCGTCTTTGACGGTATCAAATAATGACATTTGTGCCATATCCACTTCATCCAGCATCTTTGTCTTCTTTTTCTTTGTTTCTGTCCCGCGTACTGCAATGTCTTTCACTCGTCCAGCAATGTCAGTATCCACTAGCTCCTGCACGATTTCCTTGGCACGCAAAATAACCGAATCCGGTACACCGGCAAGCTTGGCCACCTGAATTCCATAACTCTTATCTGCACCGCCTTTGACAATTTTTCGCAAAAATACAATATCGTCGCCTTTTTCTTTTACAGCGATGCAATAGTTATTCACGTTATCGATTTTACCCTCGAGCTCTGTAAGCTCATGATAATGAGTGGCAAATAGTGTCTTTGCTCCCAGGAGCTTGCTGTTACTAATGTGTTCCACTACAGCCCAGGCGATACTAAGTCCATCAAAGGTACTTGTTCCACGTCCGATTTCATCCAGAATAAGAAGACTCTTATTCGTCGCATTCCGCAGGATATTAGCCACTTCGTTCATTTCCACCATGAAAGTACTCTGACCGGATGCAAGGTCATCGGAAGCCCCTACACGGGTGAAAATGCGGTCTACCATTCCGATATTCGCCGACGCTGCCGGCACAAAGGAACCAATCTGAGCCATCAGAACGATCAAGGCTGTCTGTCTCATATAGGTAGATTTTCCAGCCATATTCGGACCTGTTATAATTGAAATACGATGTTTTTTATCATCCAGATAGGTATCGTTTGAGATAAAAAGATCATTTGGAATCATCTTTTCAACGACCGGATGTCTTCCTTCTTTGATATCGATTACACCCTTTTCATTTATCTTTGGCCGAACATAATTATTCTTTTCTGCAACAAGTGCCAGCGATGCGATCACGTCTAATTTAGAAACAGCATTTGCAGTCTTCTGAATTCTCGTGATCTCATCAGCGATTTGATT
>JAQYAI010000151.1 GCA_029227655.1 bacterium
AATCTGAAGCCATCCCCATTCTGCCTGCTGGATGAAATTGAGGCGGCACTGGATGATTCGAATGTTACAAGATTTGCGCAGTATTTACACAAACTAACAAAGAATACCCAGTTTATCGTGATTACACACCGACGTGGAACCATGGCGGCTGCTGACCGATTATACGGAATTACGATGCAGGAAAAAGGAATATCGACCCTTGTTTCTGTAGATTTATTAGAAAATGATTTAGACAAATAAATGTGAGGAGGGAACACATGGCTGAGGAAAAGATGGGATTTTTTAAGCGTCTGGTAACAGGGCTTACAAAAACAAGAAATAATATTGTGTCAAGTATGGACAGCATTTTCCATGGCTTTACGAAGATCGATGAAGAGTTTTATGAAGAATTAGAGGAAGTGCTGATTATGGGCGACCTTGGAGTGAAGGCGACGTATGCAATTCTTGATGATCTGCGTAAGAAAGTAAGGGAGAACCACATCAAAGAGCCAATCGAATGTAAACAGCTTCTGATTGACAGCATCAAAGAACAGATGTATGTAGGAGAAACAGCTTATGAATTCGAAGATAAAAAATCAGTTGTGCTTGTCATAGGGGTAAATGGAGTTGGGAAAACAACGACCATCGGAAAGCTTGCCGGCAAACTCCGGGACCAGAATAAAAAAGTAGTCCTTGCAGCGGCAGATACCTTCCGTGCAGCGGCAGGCGAACAGCTTCGAGAATGGGCAAATCGTGCAAATGCAGATCTGATCGGCGGTCAGGAGGGTGCTGATCCGGCTGCAATCGTTTATGATGCTGTTGCAGCTGCAAAATCAAGAAATGCGGATGTATTACTTTGCGATACTGCGGGAAGACTTCACAATAAGAAGAACTTAATGGAAGAGTTAAAAAAGATCAACAGAGTTCTGGAACGTGAATATCCGGAAGCATACAGAGAGACGCTGGTTGTTCTTGATGGAACAACTGGTCAGAATGCGCTGGCGCAGGCAAAAGAATTCAGTGAAGTGGCTGATATTACAGGAATTATTCTGACTAAGATGGACGGAACAGCGAAAGGTGGAATTGCAGTGGCAATTCAGGCAGAACTAGGAATTCCGGTCAAGTATATTGGAGTGGGAGAAAGCATTGATGATTTACAAAAGTTTGATTCAGAGCAATTCGTAAATGCATTATTTACAACAGAGGAGGCTGAATAAGCATGTTTACATTAGACAAATTTGAAGAGGCAAGTGAAATCGTAAAACGAGTGACCAAACCGACGAATCTTATTTACAGTGAGTATTTTAGTGCCCAGACAGGTGCGAAAGTTTATTTGAAACCAGAAAATATGCAGTACACAGGAGCATACAAGCTTCGTGGAGCATATTATAAGATCAGCACACTGACAGAAGAAGAACGTGCGAAAGGACTGATTGCAGCGTCAGCCGGGAATCATGCGCAGGGCGTGGCATATGCAGCAAAAGCATACGGATGTAAGGCTGTTATCGTAATGCCGGAAACAACACCGCTGATAAAAGTTAACCGTACAAAGAGCTATGGCGCAGAAGTAGTACTTTATGGACAGGTCTATGACGAAGCGTGTGCGAAAGCATATGAACTAGCAGAAGAATATGGATATACATTCGTACATCCTTTTGATGATCTTGATGTGGCAACCGGACAGGGAACAATCGCAATGGAAATCATCCAGGACCTTCCAACGGTAGATTACATCCTTGTACCAATTGGAGGCGGTGGATTGATTACGGGAATTTCCACCCTTGCAAAAATGCTGAACCCAAGCATAAAAATCATTGGTGTAGAACCGGCAGGAGCAGCCAGCATGGCCGCTGCAAAGAAAGCCGGACATGTTGTGACACTTCCAAGTGCCAACACGATTGCGGATGGTACTGCAGTAAAAACAGTTGGAGAAGTGGTCTTCCCGTATGCCAATGAAAATGTTGATGAATTCGTTACTGTAGAAGATAACGAACTTGTGACAGCATTTCTTGACATGGTGGAAAATCATAAAATGGTGGCAGAAAATTCAGGTCTTCTTGCAGTTGCGGCGCTTAGAAAACTCGATTACATTAAAGGAAAAAGAGTAGTCTGCGTGATCAGTGGTGGAAATATGGATGTTATCACAATGTCATCGGTTATCCAGAATGGTCTGATCTTAAGAGACCGTATTTTTACAGTTTCGGTATTACTTCCAGACAGACCAGGTCAGCTTGCCAAGATTACAAGAGTTGTTGCTGAAGCAAAGGGAAATGTAATCAAGTTAGAGCATAACCAGTTCGTAACAGTAAATCGAAACGAAGCAGTGGAACTTCGTGTTACAATGGAAGCATTTGGAACAGAACATAAAAATCAGATCATTGAATCGTTAAGAGAGAATGGATTTGATCCAAAAATCGTGAAAGCGTCATTGTAATAAAGGCGTTCTGTCTGATTTTGTGGAGGATAAGAATGGAAAGAAGAAACATACCGAAAGCAGGAGAATACTACAGACATTTTAAAGGGAACCGCTATCAGATCATAGCAATTGCAAAACACACAGAGACAGAGGAAGATTATGTGGTCTATCAGGCGATGTATGGGGATAAAGAGATCTTTGTCAGACCACTTTCCATGTTCATGGACAAGGTAGATAAAGAAAAATATCCGGATGCCGGGCAGGAATATCGTTTTGAGTTAGAAGTAGAAGAGGAAGAAAATCTTTTAATGAAATATCTTGATCTGGAAACAAATGCTGAAAAGCTTTGTTTTCTGCAGAGACACCGCGGGGAAATTACAGGTGACTTTCTGGAAGCAGTGGCAGCGTGCATGGATTTTACAGAAAGCGCGCCTACCGTAGAACTTCGTTTGAATCAGATCATGCATTATTTAGAGATGTTGATGAAGTACGAGAGAAGGATATGATAACAGTTCAGCCATGCGCTTCGAACAGAAATTTGTTACTTTAATTTGATAAAATGATAAAATCTCCACTTGACATAGAATGTATGATTGTATACAATTATACAAAAATACAGATACGAAGTAGGAGAGACTGTCATGGAGACTAGAAAAGTATACCTGGATGAACATTCGAATTTATTACAGTTGGAAGAACACATGTATCCACTGGTAGATGTACAATCACCAAACGTGTTCCGAAACTTATTCCCGTATGATGAAATACCTAAAATTGCATTTAATGATAGAATCGTGCCACATCATATGCCAAATGAAATCTGGATTACAGATACAACGTTTCGTGATGGGCAACAGTCAAGAGCACCATATACAACAGAACAGATCGTAACATTATATGACTATTTCCATCGCCTTGGCGGTCCGAAAGGAAAAATTCGTCAGTGTGAATTTTTCTTATATAGTGAAAAAGACCGTAACGCAGTTTATAAATGTCTGGAACGTGGATATGAATTTCCAGAAGTAACAAGCTGGATTCGGGCAAGTAAAAAAGACTTTGAATTAGTAAAAGAAATCGGATTAAAAGAAACTGGAATTTTAGTAAGTTGTTCCGATTATCATATTTTCTATAAATTAAAAATGACGAGAAGAGAGGCAATGAATCACTACCTTTCTGTTGTACGTGAATGTTTGGAAACAGGTATCCGTCCAAGATGTCATTTGGAAGATATCACAAGATCTGATATTTACGGATTTGTGATTCCCTTCTGTCTGGAACTTATGAAACTGATGGAAGAATATCAGATTCCAATCAAGATCAGAGTCTGTGACACGATGGGATATGGGGTAAATTACCCAGGTGCAGTAATTCCGAGATCAATTCCTGGAATCATTTATGGTATTCGTGTTCATGCGGGGGTTCCAAGTGAACTCATCGAATTTCATGGACACAACGATTTCTATAAAGCAGTGAATAATTCAACAACCGCATGGCTTTATGGAGCATGCGGTGTAAACTGTTCTTTATTTGGAATTGGAGAAAGAACAGGAAATACCCCACTTGAAGCAATGGTTTTTGAATATGCCCAGATCAGGGGAACACTGGATGGAATGGACACGACCGTCATCACAGAAATGGCTGATTATTATGAGAAGGAAATCGGTTATCGTGTTCCATCCAGAACGCCGTTCGTTGGAAGAAACTTTAACGTAACACGAGCTGGAATTCACGCAGATGGTCTGATGAAAAATGAAGAAATTTATAATATTTTTGATACAGGAAAATTCTTGAACAGACCTCCACTTGTTTCAGTGTCAAATACATCAGGAATTGCCGGAATCGTCCACTGGATCAATACATATTATCATCTTCAGGGAGAACGTATGCTGGATAAGAATTCTCCTCTTGCAATTGAAGTGAAGAAATGGGTAGACGAAGAATATGCGACAGGACGTGTTACAGTTCTGACTGATGATGAACTTGTTGCAGAAATTGAGAAGGTATGCAAAGAACAGGGAATTACTTTGTAAGAATCGAGGAAGAGCATGGACAATTATTCTTTGAGAGGTCAGGTCTTTCATGCCATTCGGGAAGATATCTTGAAAGGTAGATATAAGGAGAACGACGAGCTTAGAGAGACCACTTTGGGGAAAGAACTTGGAGTCAGCAGAACTCCGGTGAGAGAAGCACTCAGACAATTGGAGCTGGAAGGGTTGGTAAAGATCATACCGAACCGGGGAGCCTTTGTGACCGGAATTTCAGAAAAAGATGTACGTGATATTTATATGGTACGTTCTGTGTTGGAAGGGCTTTGCGTGCAGATGGCAGCAGAGCATATGACAAAAGAACGTATTGATGAGCTGGAAGAAGTTTTGTTGCTCGCAGAATACTATTTAGAAAAAGGAAATATGGAGCAGCTTACAGAACTGGATGGAAAATTCCACCAGATTCTGTATACGGCTTCGGAGAGCCGCATATTAGAGCATGTCTTATCGGATTTTCATAAGTATGTGCAGCTTGCCAGAAGGAATTCTGTAAAAACAGAATCAAGGGCACAAAAATCCCTGGAAGAACATCGAGAAATTCTGGAAGCGTTAAAAGAAAATGACGCTGAGAAAGCGGAAAAGCTTGCAAATACACATATCCTGAATGTAATGAAGAATTTGCATTTGAATCAGGAACAGGAGTAGGAGGACATTATGAGCAAAATTCAGATGACAACACCACTGGTAGAGATGGATGGAGATGAGATGACCAGAATTCTCTGGGGCATGATTAAAGAACATTTATTGTTGCCATTTATTGATCTTAAGACAGAATATTATGATCTTGGATTGGAGTATCGTAATGAAACGAACGATCAGGTCACAATCGACTCAGCAAATGCGACGAAGAAATACAAAGTTGCCGTAAAATGTGCGACAATCACACCAAATGCAGCAAGAATGGACGAATATAATTTAAAAGAAATGTGGAAGAGTCCAAACGGAACTATCCGTGCCATGCTTGATGGTACGGTGTTCCGTGCACCGATTGTTGTAAAGGGAATCGAACCTTGCGTAAAGAACTGGAAAAAACCAATCACGATCGCACGTCACGCATACGGTGATGTATATAAAAATACAGAAATGAAGATTCCAGGACCTGGAAAAGTAGAACTGGTCTACACAGCAGAAGACGGAACAGAAACCAGAGAACTGGTTCACAACTATGCAGGACCAGGTGTAGCGCAGGGCATGCATAACCTTTGTGGTTCCATCGAAAGCTTTGCAAGAAGCTGCTTCAATTATGCTTTAGATACCAAACAGGATCTCTGGTTTGCAACTAAAGATACCATTTCCAAGAAATATGACCATACCTTCAAAGATATTTTCCAGGAAATTTATGATGCCGAATACAAAGAAAAATTTGAGGCGGCAGGAATTGAATATTTCTATACACTCATCGACGATGCGGTTGCCCGTGTCATGAAATCAGAAGGTGGG
The DNA here is from genome assembly GCA_029227655.1 of bacterium. Lineage (GTDB taxonomy): Bacteria > Bacillota > Clostridia > Lachnospirales > Lachnospiraceae > Allocoprococcus. Next base: position 5,881 of record JAQYAI010000151.1, read on the forward strand.
TACATCTGGGCATGCAAGAACTATGATGGTGATGTTATGAGTGACATGGTTTCCTCTGCTTTTGGTTCACTTGCCATGATGACTTCCGTACTCGTGTCACCGGAAGGATACTATGAGTACGAGGCAGCACACGGAACGGTTCAGCGCCATTATTACAAGCATCTGAAAGGCGAAGAAACATCAACGAACTCCGTTGCCACAATCTTTGCATGGACAGGAGCACTTAGAAAACGCGGCGAATTAGATGAAAATAAAGAACTGATGGAATTCGCAGATAAACTGGAAAAGGCAACGATTGATACGATCGAAGCCGGTGAGATGACAAAAGATCTTGCACTGATCACAACACTGGAACATCCGGTAGTACTTAACAGTGAAGACTTTATCAAGGCGATTGCGAAGAGACTTTAGAATATTTGAATAGGTGTGGTGTGTAGAAACACTGCGCCAAAGAAAATGTAACAATTACGATTATATTTATTTTAGCACCCCTCGGGGTGCTTTTCTATTGCTAAAATATTAGTCTATAAATACTATTACAAAGGCATAAAAAAAGGAAAGCAACCAGAAAGGTAGAATGGCACAAGAATATAAAAGTTTGGAGAAATCCTTCGTGTAATTGATAATGCTTTGATTCTCGATTATAATATAGATATTGAGTTTTCAAAGAAGAAAGAGGGATTTCATGATAATGAATAAAAGGGTATCTGATTCAATAGTTGAGATTGCACATGTTGTAAGACCTACCGATCTGAATAATGCAAATCGATTGTTTGGTGGAACATTGATGTCATGGATTGATGAAGCTGCCGCTATTGTTGCGAGAAGGCATGCAAATATGAATGTGATCACAGCTTCCGTTGATAATTTGAATTTCTTGCGCGCAGCGCATATGCGCGACTTGGTTGTAATTATCGGTAAAATTACCTATGTGGGACGAACATCTATGGAAATTAAGGTGGAATCATATGCAGAGCATATTGATGGAACTCGTGAACTGATCAACCGGGCATATCTTACGATGGTAGCTTTAGATGATAACGGAAAACCTGCAAAGGTACCGGAACTTATTTTGGAAGAGGAAGAAGAAATCGAGGAAAATGAGAACGCAAAGGTTCGGAGAGAGATGAGAAAAAGAGTTTAAATATAGAAGAAGGAGAACATCATGTCAGCAAAACCAACAATTTTAATGTATAACATAACGGATAAAAAAAGAAAAAATAAGATTATGTCATTCTGTATCATGAATGGCATCAAGGGAAAGATGATTGGAAAGGAACAATATCACCAATCACTTACTGCGCTTTATGAAGGTGAAGATAGAGAAGCAGAAGAGGTTGTAGAAGGCGATTTTTCAGAAGAGATGCTTGTTATCTGTAATGCGGGAGTGAAACTTGACCGCTTCCTTCAGTTTCTTCGGAAAGAGAAGGTAAATATTCCGCTGAAAGCAGTCATTACAGAAAAAAATAAGAATTGGAATTCGGTGAAGCTTTATCAGGAAATCAGCGAAGAACACAGACAAATGACGCAGGGAAATTCTGCTGAGTAATGCAAGATACAGGGAAAGGGTTATGTATTTAATATCCATTTATTTTGACAAACAGACGAATCAAACACTTCAGCGCTATATCACTCAAATTGCCGAGAAAACCGGCAATACATTTATGACCGAACATAAAGTGCCTCCGCATATGACGATTTCGGCGATTGAGGCGAGAAATGTGGAAGTATTGGTACCTGCATTCAAGTCTATACAAGGAAAAATATCAGGTGGCGAGGTGACATTTGCGTCAGTAGGTCAGCTTTTGCCTTATGTGTTTTATACGACCCCTGTTTTGAATGCTTATCTACAGGGGCTGTCAGAGCAGATATTCCAAACGTTTTCGTTGATTGAAGAAACCAGCATTAGCAAATTCTATCAACCGTTTTCATGGCTCCCGCACGTTACATTGGGGAAAACATTAACGAAAGAGCAAATGCAAAAGGCATTTTCCGTCATGCAGGATTCTTTCGCACCTTTTTCAGCAAGATGTACAGAGATTGGACTTGCAAAAGTCAATCCTCATGAGGATGTTATTCGATATCATTTGAAGTAAAGGAAAACGCACAATAACATGGAAGGGAGCATTGATTCGCAGATGACTTATCTGTTTAGCAATGCTCCTATTGAATTTTATTTCGTTCCGAAGATGCGGTCACCGGCATCGCCAAGACCTGGGCAGATGTAAGCTTTTTCATTTAATTCGCGGTCAAGATTTCCGACAAAGATTTTGACATCCGGGTGCGCTTCGGAAAGTTTTTTCAGACCGACAGGTGCCGCAATGATGCAGAGAAATGTAATATCTTTGCCACCGCGCTGTTTGATAAAATCAATTGCTGCAATGGCAGAACCACCGGTTGCAAGCATCGGGTCTACAACAAAGATTTTGCGCTGGTCGATGGGTGCCGGAAGTTTGCAGTAATATTCGTGTGGTTCGAACGTTTCTTCATCACGGTAAAGTCCAATATGTCCTACTTTGGCTGTAGGCATGAGCTTTAATAGACCGCCTACCATACCAAGTCCAGCCCGGAGAATCGGGATGATAGCCTGCTTTTTGCCAGCAATGACCGGACACATGGCAGTTTCTAAAGGAGTTTCTACTTCTACCTCTTTCAGTTCCAGATCTCTTAGAGCTTCATATCCTATGAGCATGGCTATTTCTTCCACTATTGCACGAAATTCATTGGTTCCTGTATTTTTGTTTCGGAGCATGGTGATTTTGTGTTTAATCAGTGGGTGATCACAAATCATAATATTTTCATTTCCATTATACATACTATCCGGGTCCTTTCCTTTGATACAATTTTCTGTATTTCTTTTATTTTTATTCTAGTTGTATTATAACGTTTTTTCAAGTAGAATATAATCAATCGTTTGGGTGAAATAAGGAGGAAAGTAGCGTGGAATGTAGAGATAAAGTACCATCGATTGACAGATGGATGGAGGAAGCAAAAAAAGATCCGGATGCAGGCAAAATTGGAATGTATCTGGTCCATAATGGAATTGTCAGAGAGACTCCCAAATCCAAAGTCCGCAATGGAGAAAATGATGGGAAAATTGTGAAAGGAATGATTTTTTCCTATGATGAAGCAAAAGTTGCATCTGCAATAGCTGCGACCAAAGAACGCGAAGGCATCTATTATGTCAGAGTCTGGTTAAATGAAGGTGAGCTTCAAGTCGGAGATGACATCATGTACGTTCTAATTGGAGGAGATATCCGCCCAAGAGTAATTGAAGCTTTAGAAAGTCTAGTGGAAAAGATCAAAACCGAGTGCGTAACTGAAACAGAATTATATTAGTTTCAAGTTTAAGTTTTAAAAGTTTAATTATGAATAGATTAGAATAAAAATTGAAAAAATATACTATACGGGGCACTATCCTGTACACAAACAATTGGCAGATTTTCGCAGATTTACGAGCATAGCATTGACAAAAATCGACTGTATGAGCCATTAGGCGAGTTTCGATTTTTGTCAATAAATAAGCGGCGCAGTAAATCAAGAAAATCAACTTGTTTGTTTACAAGAAAGTGCTCTGAAGTGTATTATATTTTCAATTTTATTTCAAGTTTATTCAGCCAACTCCGTCCATTTGTCATAGAGCAGCTCCAGTTCTTCTTCATTTGAGGACTTTTCTTTTGCCAGCTCCTGACATTTTACAGAGTTTGTGTAAATCTCTTCCTGAGCTAGAAGCTCATCAATTTCCATATTGCGTTCTTCTAATTTGGCAATACGTTCTTCGGTTTTTTTGAGGTCATTCTGACGTTTTCTCTGGCGGGCCTGTTCTTCTTTTTGCTCCTGCCAGCTGAGCTTTGAGGTGGAAGGGGCAGAAGAGGTGGTTTCAACGACCTGTGTATTTCCAAGGTAGACTTTGTTCAGCTCTTCTTTCTTTTCCAGATAATAGTCGTAGTTACCGATATAATTGATAAATGTATTTCCGGTCAGCTCCAGAATACGTGAGGCAGTCTGGTTGATGAAATAACGGTCATGTGATACGTAGAGTACCGTACCGGTGTAGTCATTCAGAGCATTTTCCAGAATTTCTTTTGAAGCGATGTCCAAATGGTTGGTAGGCTCATCGAGAATCAGGAAGTTAGCCTCAGAAAGCATCAGTTTTGCGAGGGAAACTCGTCCGCGCTCTCCACCAGAGAGGTCACCGATCAGCTTGAAGACATCGTCACCTGTGAAAAGGAAGGCAGCAAGAATGTTGCGGATGCGGGTGTTCGTCAGAGCAGGATAATCATCGGAAATTTCATCGAAAATGGTCTTATCCATATTCAGTACATGATGTTCCTGATCGTAGTATCCGATTTTTACATTTGTACCTAAAGTAAATGTGCCTGAATCTGCAGGAATCACATGATTTAAAATCTTAAGCAAAGTTGTCTTCCCGGTTCCATTGTCACCGATGATGGCGACATGTTCACCACGTTTGATCTCAAAATCAATGTTCTGGAATAAAGTCTGGGGTGGAAATGATTTGGAAAGCTGTTCTACTTTGAGAACATCATTTCCACTTGTGCAGGAAGGTTCTAAGTGAAGATGGATATCGGTATTGATTTCTGCGGGTTTGTCTACGAGAACCATTTTGTCCAGCATTTTTTCGCGGCTTTCTGCACGTTTGATGGATTTTTCGCGGTTAAAGGATTTCAGCTTTTCAATTACAGCTTCCTGGTGTTTGATTTCACGCTGCTGGTTCAAATATTCTTTTAATCTGGCATCGCGTATCTGACGTTTCTTTTCAGCGTATGCTGTATAATTTCCTGAATAGCTCATCACAGTACCAAGTTCGATTTCGATTACTTTTGTGACAACGCGATTTAAGAAATAACGGTCATGGGAAACGATCAGAACAGCACCTGGATAGTTGAGCAGATAAGTTTCCAGCCATGCAATAGAATTCATGTCCAAATGGTTGGTCGGTTCGTCGAGGAGCAGGATGTCAGGTTTGGTGAGAAGAAGCTTTCCCAAAGAAACGCGCGTCTTTTGTCCTCCCGAGAGGTCATCCACGCATTTAGAAAATTCATCTTCGGCGAATCCAAGACCTTTTAATACGCCGGTCACTTCACTTTTATAGGCATACCCGTCTGCGCGCTCAAAAGCACTGGTCAGGCGATGGTATGTAGAAAGTTTTTCCTCCAAAGCCGTTCCAGTCAAATGACTTAATTCCTGTTCCACATTTCGAATCTGTTCTTCTAATTCGAGAATTTCCGTTTTTGCAGATTCCACTTCTTCATAGATTGTTTTCCCGCAGGAAAGATCCTGATGCTGCGCAAGATAACCAAGAGTCTTGTCTTTCGCGAGAGTGATATTTCCGCCGTCAACGGGAAGTTCTCCGATGATCATTTTGAGAAGTGTGGATTTTCCGGCCCCATTGACACCTACAAGTGCAGCCTTTTCTCTGTCTTCTATATGAAAAGATCCATCTTTGACGATGACCTGATCGCCAAAAGATTTGTTTAGATTATGACATGCTAATATCATTTCAGTACCTCCTTATAGATACTTAGTCAATTTATAATTATATCTAAAATTGTTAAAAAAACAACTATTAAGTTTGACTTTTTAGGATGAAGTTACTATAATTAGGTAATGGAAACTAAATTGGAACGGAAGGCGGACAGCAGGATGGGCGAAAGACAGATATCACAGGCCGTTATCAGAAGATTACCAAGATATTACAGATATCTTGGAGAATTGCTGGAAAATGGTGTGGAGAGAATTTCATCTAATGAATTGAGCAAACGAATGAAAGTGACTGCATCGCAGATTCGTCAGGATTTGAATAATTTTGGTGGCTTTGGACAGCAGGGTTATGGATATAATGTGAAATATCTTCATTCAGAGATCGGCAAAATTTTAGGAATTGATAAGAGCAATCATATGGTGATTATAGGAGCAGGTAATCTTGGACATGCACTTGCCAATTATTCAGCGTTTGAAAAGCGTGGATTTGTGCTGGATGGTATGTTCGATGTGAATCCGGAACTGGTTGGAATGGAAGTTCGTGGTATTCCGGTTCAGATGATCGATGAACTGGAGCCATTTTTGGAGAGCCATCAGATCGACATTGGTGTACTGACTATTCCAAAGAGTGCCGTAGTGGAGATTGCAAATATCCTTGTAAAACATGGAGTAAAGGCAATCTGGAACTTTGCACATACAGATCTTAATCTTCCGGATGATGTAATCGTTGAGAATGTTCACTTATCGGAAAGTTTAATGAGACTTTCGTATAATATTGCTCGCTATAAAGAAGAACATAATAAGTAAAATAGGTCAGGGGGACGTGCGGGAAATATTTCCGCACGTTTTTTGCTCTATTAGGAAACTTCGTTTCCATAGAGCAAAAACCCTCCGGGGGGATGCGCTCTCCGGCGTAAGTTGAAGATGTCGCAGGCGACCGCCGGAGGCGCAAGAGTTCCGCTAGCGGAACTCTTTGTTCTTTGACAGTTCAGCGCCTTCTGGCAAGGCTGAACTGTGAAAAAAGAAGATATGTTAAAGGAGACTGGTATGAAATATATTCTGAATGCACAGCAGATGAAAGAGGCAGACGGGCGCATGATCCATGAAATGGGAGTCCCATCGCTGGTGCTTATGGAGCGGGCGGCGCTTCAGTGTGTAAGTACAATGAAAGAGGAACTGACAGATTTTTCTTCTGTTTTGGTCGTGTGTGGATCGGGAAATAATGGCGGTGATGGATTTGCAATCGCGAGAATGCTTTATGAAGAGCAGATTCCTGTGGACGTTGTCTTTGTGGGGCGCATGGAATCGCGAAGTGAAGAGACGAAAACACAGATGCAGATATTGGAGAATCTCGGGCTTACGATTGGAAATGAGTTGCCGGAAAAAGAATATCGAGTGATTATTGATGCGGTATTCGGGATTGGACTTTGCCGGAAAATAGAAGGAAGATATAAAGAAGTCATTGAACGAATGAACCGTTATCAGGGTTACAAAGTGGCGGTTGATATTGCTTCCGGAATTTCAGCAGATACAGGTGAGATGCTGGGATGTGCATTTAAGGCGGATCTGACCGTCACATTTGCCTATGCAAAGGCAGGGCAGCTTTTCCATCCGGGATATGAATATACCGGGAAACTGGCAGTGAGACCAATCGGAATCTGGAATCCTGCATTTGATACGGAAAAAGAGATTTATTATATGCTGGAACCTGCAGATCTGAAGGAATATATGCCGAAGAGAACTGCCAATTCGAATAAAGGGACTTACGGAAAAGTACTTGTGATCGCAGGAAGCAAAGGTATGTCAGGGGCAGCGTATCTGGCAGCAAAGGCTGCATATATTGCAGGAGCAGGTCTGGTGAGAATCTATACGGAAGAATCCAACCGTCAGATTTTGCAGATGCTGCTTCCGGAAGCTATTCTCACCACTTATCAAGAGAAGACAGAGGAGCCCCTGGAAGAGTTGCAAAATGCGATGGAATGGGCCGATGTAATCTGCATCGGATGCGGGCTAGGAAGGAGTGATCTTTCCGTGAAACTCATGAAAACATTTCTGAAAAAGAATCAGAGACCTTGTGTCATGGATGCGGATGGGCTTAATATCCTTTCTACACTTCCGGAATATTATGAATATCTGGATGAAAGATATATTCTGACTCCGCATATGAAAGAAATGTCACGACTGACTGGAAACACAGTTCAGGAATTGAAAGAGCATAGAGCAGAGATATTGAAAAAGTTTGTGGAAAAATATCAGGTGAATGTGGCTTTAAAAGACAGCCGGACCCTTGTGGCAGGTCCCAAGATGCCTGTATTTTTCAATACTTCCGGAAATGCAGCCATGGCGAAAGCCGGTGCCGGAGATGCACTTGCCGGTCTGATCACCGGAATTCTGGCACAGGGCACAAATTCCTATGTGGCAGGAGTGCTTGGTGTATTTCTTCATGGAATGGGAGGAGATGAAGCCAGAGATATGTATGGAAAATACAGTGTGATGGCGCAGGATATTATTACTGGTGCAGGAAATGTTTTAAAAAGAATCGAGGAATGGTAAGACATGAAACAATATACAAGACTCCGGGCAGTAATCGATCTGGATGCAATTGAATACAATATGGAAAATATGTATGCAAATCTGAAAAATGGAACGAAAGTAATGACGGTCCTTAAGACAGATGGTTATGGACATGGCGCAGTACCAATTGCAAAAATGTTAGAAGAAAAAGACTATATCTGGGGATATGCAGTCGCACTTTTGGAAGAAGGACTTGTGATCCGCAAGGCGGGTGTAAAGAAGCCATTGCTATGCCTTGGCTGTGTGTTTCCAAATCAGTACGAAACAGCAATAGATGCCGGTATCCGGATGAACGTCTACACCTATGAAATGGCGAAGGGGATTTCAGAAAAAGCAGAAGACATGGGAAAAAAGGCCTTTGTACACATTAAACTGGATACGGCTATGTCGCGTCTTGGATTTCAGGTATCCGAAGAAAGTGTAAAGGAAATCGAGAGGATTTCCAGACTTCCGGGAATCGAAATGGAAGGCTTATTTACGCATTTTGCAAAGGCAGATGAGACGGATAAGACCAGTGCAAAAAAACAGATGGAATCCTATCTGTGGATGAAAGAAGAACTGGCAGAAAAAGGGGTCTGTTTTGCATATTATCACTGTTCGAACAGTGCTGGAATCATTGATCTACCAGAGGCGAATATGGATATGGTGCGTGCTGGCATTTCCACCTATGGACTTTATCCATCTGAAGAAGTGGATAAAGACGCAGTGCCATTAAAGCCAGCGATGCAGATATTTGCACATGTGATTCATGTAAAATGGCTCGAACCTGGAACACAGGTCAGCTATGGAGGAACTTTTGAGGCAGAAAAGAAAATGAAAGTTGCTACCATTCCAATCGGATATGGAGACGGGTATCCACGAAGTCTTTCCAATAAAGGATATGTACTGATTCATGGAAAGAAGGCGCCGATTTTAGGAAGAATATGTATGGATCAGATGATGGTGGATGTGACCGATATCGCGGATGTGAAATTTGGTGATCTAGTTACAATCGTGGGAGAAAATGAAGGTGCATTTCTTCCGGTGGAAGAGCTCAGTGAACTGTCAGGGCGATTCAACTATGAATTTATCTGCGATATCAATAAAAGAGTACCGAGAGAATATATCAGGAACGGACAGGTGGCAGAACAAATCGATTATTTTTAAACTCTAAAATTGATCTGCATAGAATACTTACAAGAAAAGATGGCAATGCTAAAAGTATCTTAAAGTTGGAGCGTGGATATATGCAGATTAAGCGAGGAGATATTTTTTATGCAGATTTAAGTCCGGTCGTGGGTTCGGAACAAGGTGGAATCAGACCAGTACTCATTATACAGAATGATGTTGGAAACAGGCACAGTCCTACGGTGATCTGTGCGGCGATCACATCGAAAATGAATAAAGCAAAATTACCGACTCATGTGGAAATCAGATCAAAAGACTATGGAATTGTAAAGGATTCTGTTATATTATTAGAACAGATAAAAACAATCGACAAACAGAGGCTTAAGGATTATGTTTGCCGGGCAGATCAGAAACTAATGAATAAGGTTGATGAAGCATTACATATCAGTCTGATGCTTCATACATAAAAAGGAGAAAATTTACAGATTATGGACGAGGGAAGTAGTTTACTTCAGAGAATGAGAAATGTTTTTTCTGAAAATGAAGATCAGGAAAAGCTGGTAGAAGAAATGATTGATAAGATCGAGGAGGGATATTCCAAAGGTGTATTTGGAAAGCATGAGATGCAGATGCTCTGCAATGTTTTCGAATATATGGATACGGATGCTAAGGATATTATGACGCACAGAAAGAATATCGTGGCACTTGACGGCATGACACCTTTAAATGAAGCAATACATTTCTTCCTGAAAGAAAGATTTTCGCGTTTACCAGTCTATGAAGAAGAAATTGACAGTATTATCGGAACCATCCATCTTCGTGATGCGATGAAATGTTATTTGGATGAAAGTCTTCATAACGTAGCTGTCAAAGATCTGAAAGGTACGATCAGACCGGTAGGCTTTGTTCCAGAGACGAAAAGCATCGAAAAGCTGTTTCAGCAGATGCTCAGCAAAAAGAAACAGATGGCAATCGTTATTGACGAATACGGGCAGACAGCCGGACTTGTGACGATGGAAGACATCATAGAAGAGATTGTAGGAAATATTCAGGATGAGTATGATGAAGAAGATGATTTGATCGTAAAACAGTCGGAAAATGTGTATATCGTAGATGGTATGGCAGAGCTGGACGATCTGGAAGAGCTTCTGCATATTGATTTTGAAGAAGAAGATTATGATACGCTGAATGGATATCTGATTGAATGTCTTGACAGAATTCCGGCAGAAGATGAGCATCCGGTATTGCAGTTTGAAGGATATAATTTTACTGTTCTTTCGGTAGACAATAACATTATTCAGAAAGTAAGAGTCGAAAAGCGTCGGGATGATAAAGGAAATTAGTTTTATCTTGTCATAGATTTAAAAAAATGATAGAATAATTATTTGAGAAACAGATAAATAAAGAAAGAGGTATTACATAATGTCAGGACATTCAAAATTTGCCAATATCAAACATAAAAAAGAAAAAAATGATGCTGCGAAAGGAAAGATTTTTACAAAGATCGGACGTGAGATCGCAGTAGCAGTAAAAGAAGGCGGCGGCCCGGATCCGGCAAGCAACAGCAGACTGCGTGATGCAATCGCAAAAGCAAAATCAAACAATATGCCTAACGATAACATCGAAAGAAGTATTAAAAAAGCAGCCGGAGAAGGTTCACAGGACAATTACGAACGTATTACTTATGAAGGATATGGACCAAACGGAACAGCTATCATCGTAGAAGCGCTTACAGACAACCGTAACCGTACAGCTTCCAATGTAAGAAGCGCATTTACAAAAGGAAAAGGAAGCATCGGTACATCAGGATGTGTATCATTCATGTTCGACAAGAAAGGTCAGATCATCATCGATAAAGAAGAATGTGATATGGATGCTGACGAACTGATGATGCAGGCACTCGATGCCGGTGCGGAAGATTTTTCAGAGGAAGAAGACAGTTTCGAAATCCTTACAGCACCGGACGATTTCAGTGATGTACGTCTTGCACTTGAAGAGGCAGGAATTTCTATGGCAAGTGCAGAAGTTACCATGATTCCACAGACGTACGTAACACTTACATCAGAAGAAGATATCAAAAATATTACAAAGACATTAGATCTTCTTGAAGATGATGACGATGTTCAGGAAGTGTACCACAACTGGGAAGAATAATTCCTGAAAGACGGGAGGGTTTAGAATGACTCAAGGTATAAGAGAGGGCTTTGAAAGTATTTTTGCAAAACTTCCTTCATTTGCAGGAAAGTTCAGTAAGGATACATATGAAGAGTCATTCAAATCATTATATCAGCAGTATCATCCATTGCTGGATGAACTGGAAATGGAATATGAGAAAGCGGAAGATAAAGATATTTTTTTGAACGAAGTTTCCGGGTATCTTCCGGAGAAGATGCACAAAGTGCTTGCTGTGGCAGATTCTAAGCGAAAGAAGGAGAAGATACTGGTGGATTACAATATGGGAATGGCTACTTTTATTATTCCGCTTCTGCGTTATAGTAGAAAGGATTGTCATGAACAGATTGTGGACAGAATGATGGAGCGCTGGAATGACAATGGACTTTCACTGAAACTTGGAAAGTCATCTTATGAAGAAATCAAGGCCGGTTTTAAGAATGGACTTTGTTATATTACAACAGCAGTCTGTGAGAGCCTTGGAAGACCAGATGACTGTTATGAACTGAATTTGCTGAGAAATTACAGAGATACATATCTTTCTTCAACAGAAGAAGGAAAACAGATTGTTATGGAATATTATGATATTGCGCCAACGATCGTGAATCGGATCAGACACCGGGATAATTCATCTGAAGTTTTCCGGGGAATCTGGAACGATTATCTGCAGTCATGTGTAAAAATGATTGAACAGAATCAGATGGAGAAGTGCCGGGAATGTTACATAAGTATGGTACGTGATCTGCAGAAAAAATATTTGTATTCATAGGAGGACCTACAATGAGCGACTACAGAATCGAAACAAAATGTATCCAGTCCGGATATACACCAAAGAATGGCGAAGCTCGTGTATTACCAATTTATCAGAGCACAACATTCAAATATGAAAACAGTGATGAAATGGGACAATTGTTTGATCTTGAGAAAGAAGGATATTTCTACACAAGACTTCAGAATCCTACCAACGATGCTGTTGCAGCAAAGATTTGTGATATGGAAGGCGGAGTTGCAGCAATGCTCACATCTTCCGGACAGGCAGCCAACTTCTATGCAATTATGAATATCGCAGAAGCAGGAGATCATATTATCTGTTCAGCAGCTGTTTACGGTGGTACATATAATTTATATGCACATACGATCCGCAAGATGGGAATCGAGGCTACTTTTGTTGATCCAGAATGCTCAGAAGAAGAATTGAATGCAGCATTCAGGGAAAACACAAAGGCGGTTGTGGGAGAAACCATTGCAAATCCTGCACTTACGGTTCTTGATATCGAAAAATTTGCAAAAGCAGCACATGCACATGGGGTACCGCTGATTGTAGACAATACATTTGCAACACCGATCAACTGTCGTCCATTTGAATGGGGAGCTGATATCGTCACTCATTCTACAACAAAATATATGGATGGTCATGCGACATGTGTTGGCGGTGCAATCGTTGACAGTGGTAACTTTGACTGGACAAAATATGCAGATAAGTTCCCGGGACTTACAACACCAGATGAAACATACCATGGACTTGTTTATACAGAACGTTTTGGAAAAGCTGCTTTCATCACAAAAGCAACATCACAGATGATGAGGGATTTAGGTTCCATCCAGTCTCCACAGAATGCATTCTTACTGAATATTGGTCTTGAAACATTGCATCTTCGTATGCCAAGACACTGTGAAAATGCACTGGCAGCAGCAAAATATCTGCAGCAGCATGAAAAAGTTGCATGGGTAAGCTGTCCAATGCTGGAGGGTGATAAATACTATGACCTTGCACAGAAATATATGCCAAATGGCACTTGTGGTGTTATCACGTTTGGTGTTAAAGGTGGACGTGAAGCCGCTGTAAAAATGATGGACAGCCTTAAAATGATCGCAATTGTGACACATGTAGCTGACGCAAGAAGCTGCGTGCTTCATCCGGCGAGCCATACACACAGACAGATGAATGAACAGGAACTGATAGAAGCTGGTGTGCAGCCAGATCTTGTTCGTTTTAGTGTTGGTATTGAAAATATTGAAGATATTATTGCGGATCTTGAACAGGCATTGGCCAATGTATAAATAGCATAGAGATATAGAACTCCGGTATTCGAAAGAATAACCGGAGTTTTTTTGCACATACTATTTTTGTGACAGTTCAGCCATGCGCTTCGAAAGAATGAAAACAACAGAGAGCTTGCTGAACTGTTGATTCAATCTTAGTCATAAAATGAGTAGGAGAAGTATTATGGGTGATGAGTTAGAAAAGGAAGATGAGCATCTAAAAGAGATGGGAACACTTCCAATGAAGAATGAGAAAAAAGGAAAAATAGAACTTCTTACGATTATCGGTGAAGTAGAAGGGCACGAGGCGGTGTCTGCAAATACAAAGGCGACAAAATATGAGCACATTCTTCCAAAACTGGCGCAGATTGAAAATGATGATGAGATAGATGGAGTCTTGATTCTGTTAAATACACTTGGCGGAGATGTGGAAGCAGGACTTGCAATTGCGGAAATGATTGCGAGTCTTAGTAAACCTACGGTATCGCTGGTGCTTGGAGGATGCCATTCTATCGGAGGTCCACTTGCGGTGGCAGCAGATTATTCGTTCATTGTTGAGAGTGGGACGATGGTCATTCATCCGGTACGCTCTGCAGGACTTTTCATTGGAGTGACACAGAGTCTTAGAAATATGGAGCGCACGCAGGACAGAATTACAGGATTTTTGTCAAAACATTCAAAAATATCACAGCAGAGGGTGGAAGAGTTAATGCTGGATTCTTCCCAGCTTGTAAAGGATGTAGGAACGATGCTCGATGGAAAAGAAGCAGTAAAAGAAGGATTGATCGACGAAGTGGGAGGAATCAAAGAAGCATTTGCAAAACTTCACGAGATGATGAAAAAAGATTCATAATGATAGGTGACACAAACTTCTTCAAATGATATAATTAAATATTATGGATTAGTGTGGGCTTAGACTGACACTAAAATAAGGGGACTTTATCATTTATAAGGGGGAAGTTCTATGGCTTCAAATACATCGAAGAATAAGTCATCAAAAACTATAAAAAACAAGAAATCAGGAACAAGGAAAACAACTGCTTCCAAACGCAGCACTTCAAGAAAGAAGGTTCAAAATGAACAGAGTTTTCTTTCGAAAGAGATTACGATCTGGGTATCGCTGGCACTTTGTATTTTGCTTATGATCAGCAATTTAGGCGTAGGTGGACTGATTGGAGATGCTGTGGGGGGAATCATGCAGTATCTGTTTGGCTGGGTTGCTTATCTCTTCCCAATCGTACTCTTTGCAATCATTGCTTTCGTATGTTCGAATCAGGGCAATTACGTGGCTTATGTAAAAGCCGGTGCAGTAGCAGTATTTATGATTTTCCTGTGTGTTATCCTACAGTTGGTCAGCAATCGTGGAGGTATAACAGGAGAAGGAATCGTTTCCGTTCTCAGTACGGCAATAGGTGTTGCAGGGACCTGGGTAGTTGCCTGTGTCATCATGCTGATCTGCACTGTGATGGTGACAGAACGCTCTATTCTTGGTAGTGTGAAAAGTAAAAGCGAAAAGGTGTATGGACGTGCCAGGGAAGACGTTCAGCGTTATCGTGAAGATATGCAGGAAAGAAAACAGATGCAGAGAGAGCAGTTAGAGCAGACCAGAAGCCAGAAGAGGATGGATCATTCTGTCACAGGCGTTTCTTTCGATACAACACTGAAACCAGTGGAAAAGAAAGAAGAAGTTAAAAAGAAAGAAGATAAGAATGTGCCGATAGTTGCAGTAGAAGAAAAGGTAAACCCGATTGATGAGGTCGTGATCAATCGTTCTATGCCGCTTTCAGCGACAGAACTGGCGCCGATGCCTGAAGCTTTGGAGGAACCAAAGACGGTGAGAAAGAAAGAAACACTGGCGAAGGAGGATCTGCAGAAAGAAACAGCAGTTGTGGAACAGGCAATTGCTGAGACAAAAGTGCAGAAGGAATACAAATTTCCACCACTTACACTTCTGAAAAGAGGGGCTAAAACAGGAGGTGATTCTGATGCACATCTGCGTGAGACGGCAACGAAGCTTCAGAAAACTTTACAGACATTTGGCGTAAATGTGACGGTCACCAATATCAGCTGTGGACCTGCAGTTACAAGATATGAACTCCAGCCGGAGATGGGTGTAAAGGTAAGTAAGATCGTTGGCCTTGCAGATGATATCAAACTGAATCTTGCGGCGTCAGATATTCGAATCGAGGCGCCAATTCCGGGAAAAGCAGCAGTCGGAATTGAAGTTCCGAATAAGGAAAACACAATGGTCATGTTAAGAGACTTGCTGGAATCGTCAGAATTTAAGAAAAGCGCTTCCAAGATTTCCTTTGCGACCGGGCGTGATATCGGAGGAAAAGTCGTGGTTTCTGATATTGCAAAGATGCCACATTTACTTGTAGCTGGTGCGACTGGTTCTGGGAAATCTGTCTGTATCAATACAATTATTATGAGTATCATTTATAAGGCAAGGCCGGAGGAAGTGAAGCTTATTATGATTGACCCGAAAGTGGTAGAGCTCAGCGTATATAATGGAATACCGCATCTGATGATTCCGGTAGTGACAGATCCAAAGAAAGCAGCAGGTGCACTGAACTGGGCTGTTACGGAAATGAACAAACGTTACCAGCTGTTCGCAGAGTATGGAGTACGTGACCTTAAAGGATTTAATGCAAAGGTTGAAAATCTTCCGGATGCTCCGGATAAACCACAGAAAATGCCACAGATTGTTATCATTGTGGACGAGCTTGCGGATCTTATGATGGTGGCTCCAGGCGATGTAGAAGAAGCAATTTGTCGTTTGGCACAGCTTGCAAGAGCGGCAGGACTTCATCTGGTTCTTGCGACTCAGAGGCCATCGGTAAATGTCATTACAGGTCTTATTAAAGCTAATATGCCGTCAAGAATTGCCTTTGCAGTGACCTCGGGCGTTGACTCGCGCACGATCCTTGATATGAATGGCGCGGAAAAACTGCTTGGAAAAGGGGATATGCTGTTTCATCCGTCTGGTTATCCAAAACCAGTTCGTGTGCAGGGCGCATTTGTCTCAGATACAGAAGTACAAAGCGTGGTACAGTTCTTGAAAGACAACAGTGGGGAAGTTACATATAGTGAAGAAATCCAAAATCAGGTAAATCATGGAACGCAGGTACCTGCATCTGGTTCAGAGGGGGAATCGGAAAGAGATGTATATTTCGTAGAAGCAGGAAAATTTATTATTGAAAAAGATAAAGCTTCTATTGGAATGCTGCAGAGAGTGTTCAAAATCGGCTTCAATAGAGCAGCCAGAATCATGGATCAGCTCGCAGAGGCAGGTGTTGTAGGAGAGGAAGAGGGAACAAAGCCTAGAAAAGTACTGATGTCTCTTGAAGAATTTGAACAATATGTTGATGAATATGTGTAATATTTTCCACATATTAGCCATCTTGCGTCAGCGAAGTTTTTAGGGTATACTGGAAAAGTTATTATATAGTTTTTTAGATTATTAGATTTTTTGATAAATAGATTAAAAGGGGAAAAGATACGTATGAAATGTATGAGCTGTGGAGCGGAATTTGCGGATGACAGTCTTATTTGTCCGGTATGCGGACAGGAAATACAAATCGTACCTGATTATAATCCGTTGGATGATGTGCTTACGGAACAAGTAAAAGGCGCAGTTAGCGAGACTTTAAAAATTAATATTAATCAGGAACAGTTAGAGAAGTACAGAACAGAAAATAAAAGAAATACAGACAGAGTTCAGGGGAGCGGAAGAACCTACCAGAAAAAGGTAGGGAACGGTCAGAGCGTAGAAAGTCAGAATGTGGGTACAAGAAACCAGATGACAGAGGAGGAACTTGAGCGTGAACGCCGTCTTGCAAGGAAACGCAGAGTCCAGAAGAAGAAAATGCTTGCAAAGAAAAGACGTCAGCGAAAAATGATGATTGCAGGCATAGTTTTGGCTGGAGTTATTGCTCTGGGTGCTGTGGGATATATGAATTCCTACACTGGAAGGGTAAATAGTGGTTACAAGAAACTGGAAGCAAAAGAATATACAGAAGCAGAACTGAAATTTGAAAAGGCGATCAAACAGAAGATGAAACGCAGTGAAGCATATGCAGGTCTGGCGAAAGTATACGCCTTGCAAGGGGAACTTGAAAAGGCAGAACAGGTTTTCCTGGATGCTATTTCAGAACAGCCGGATAATATTGATTTATACGAAGCTGCAATTCATTTTTATATGGATACAAATCAAGAAACCAAGATTATGGAACTTCTTGATAAGTGTAATGACAGTGAGGTTGTGAAAAAGCTTGAAAAATATGTTTCCAATGGACCAAAGTTCAGTCTGGATGAAAAAGAAATTTATGATGAAGTACAGGCATTAGAACTTACAAGTGATGGTGAGGCGATTTATTATACGACAGATGGTACAGATCCAACTGTGTCCAGCACAAAATACAAAGATCCAATTAAGCTGGAAGAAGGAGAGACAGAGATACGTGCGATTTCTGTAAACGCAGAAGGGGTGCCGAGTCTTGTTGTGACAAAAGTGTTCACCGTCGAATTTCCAATTGAAGATGCGCCGTCCGTAACTCCTTCCACCGGGCAGTATGATGATTATCAGGAAATTAAAATATTAGTTCCAGACGGATATGTGGCATTTTACACAACAGACGGTTCAGACCCTACAACATCAGAGACCAGAATCCAATATTCAGGAGCATTTGATATGCCGGAAGGAAGTACCATTTTAAATGTGGTTCTGATGAATCAGAAAGGGCGCTACAGCGATGTCACAAAGAGAAATTATGAATTAATTTTATCAGAAGAATAAATCTGCATTTTTTTACTTGCATATAAAGGATGAAAGTGATAAACTGTAGAAAAATGATAAAAAATTAACAAACCATTATATACTTTTTATTAATTATACAGTCTTGATATTTGACGGTTTATAATTTATCATGTATGAAGAAAAATTTAGGAGGCATGAGCATGTACAAAATAAGAAAAGCTGAAAAGCTTGCTGATAAGATTTATCTTATGGATGTAGAGGCTCCACGTGTTGCAAAGCACTGCGAACCAGGACAGTTTGTAATTGTAAAGATGGGCGATAAAGGAGAAAGAATTCCACTTACAATCTGTGATTATGACAGAGAAGAAGGTATCATCACAATCGTATTCCAGAGTGTAGGAGCATCAACAGAAATGATGGCTGGTTTAAAGGCTGGTGATTCTTTCAGAGATTTCGTGGGACCACTTGGATGTCCATCAGAACTTATTTCAGAAGATATCGAAGAATTGAAGAAGAAAAGAATTCTTTTCGTAGCAGGTGGTGTTGGAGCTGCTCCAGTTTATCCACAGGTCAAATGGATGCATGCGCATGGAATTGATGTAGATGTTATCGTTGGCGCCAAGACAAAAGACATGTTAATTCTTGAAAAAGAAATGGAAGCAGTTGCAGGAAACTACTATCCATGTACAGATGATGGTACATATGGGCATGCCGGAATGGTAACCAGCAAAATTGAAAAACTCATCGAGGAAGGAAACAAATATGATGTATGTGTTGCAATCGGACCAATGATCATGATGAAATTTGTTTGTCTTCTTACAAAGAAATTAGAAATTCCAACAATTGTTAGTATGAATCCAATCATGGTTGACGGAACAGGTATGTGTGGTGCATGTCGTCTTCAGGTTGGAAATGAAGTTAAATTTGCATGTGTTGACGGACCAGAATTTGATGGTCATCTTGTAGACTTCGATCAGGCTATGAAGAGACAGATGATGTATAAGACTGAAGAAGGAAGAGCAATGTTAAGATTACAGGAAGGTGATACACATCACGGTGGATGTGGTCATTGCGGAGGTGACGAATAATGGCAAACGTATTAGAAAGAGTACCAGTAAGAGAACAGGATGCAAAGGTACGTGCTACAAATTTCGAAGAAGTATGTCACGGATATAATATGGAAGAAGCTTTGTGTGAAGCTTCTCGTTGTATTGGATGTAAGAATGCACATTGTGTACAAGGATGTCCGGTAGGAATCAACATTCCAGGATTTATTGGAGCAATCAAAGAAGGAAATATCGAAGAAGCATACAAGATCATCGGACAGTCTTCTGCACTTCCAGCTGTGTGTGGACGTGTTTGCCCGCAGGAATCACAGTGTGAAGGAAGATGTATCCGTGGTATTAAAGGAGATCCAATCGCAATTGGAAAGCTGGAACGTTTTGTTGCTGACTATGCCCTTGAAAATGACATCAAACCAGCTGGACCAGAAGAGAAGAATGGACACAAAGTAGCAATCATTGGTTCGGGTCCTGCCGGTCTTACATGTGCCGGTGACCTTGCTAAATTAGGATATGATGTAACCGTATTCGAGGCACTCCATGAGCTTGGTGGAGTATTAGTATATGGTATTCCGGAGTTCCGTCTTCCAAAACAGAAAGTAGTAGCAAAAGAAATTAATAAAGTAAAAGAACTCGGTGTTAAATTCGAAACAAACGTCGTTATTGGAAAATCAACAACGATCGATCAGCTCATTGAAGAAGAAGGATTCGAAGCAGTATTTATCGGATCTGGTGCAGGACTTCCAAAATTCATGGGAATTCCTGGAGAGAATGCAAACGGTGTATTCTCAGCAAATGAATATTTAACAAGAAGTAACCTTATGAAAGCTACAGACGAAAGCTATGACACACCAATCGTTGGTGGAAAGAAAGTAGCTGTAGTTGGTGGTGGTAACGTAGCTATGGATGCTGCAAGAACAGCACTCCGTCTTGGGGCAGAAGTACATGTCGTATACCGTCGTAGTGAAGAAGAACTTCCGGCACGAGTGGAAGAAGTGCACCACGCGAAAGAAGAGGGTGTCATCTTCGATGTACTTACAAACCCAGTTGAAATCGTTGAAGAAGACGGATGGGTAAAAGGAATCAAATGTGTCCGCATGGAACTTGGAGAAGCGGATGAATCAGGAAGAAGAAGACCAGTTGCAGTTCCAGACTCAGAATTTGTTATTGATGTCGATACAGTAATCATGTCACTCGGAACATCTCCAAACCCACTTATTTCTTCAACAACAGAAGGTCTTGAAGTAAATAAATGGAAATGTATCGTAGCAGACGAAGAATTCGGAAAGACATCTAAGGAAGGTGTTTATGCCGGAGGAGATGCTGTTACAGGTGCGGCTACTGTAATCCTTGCTATGGGAGCTGGGCGTGCAGGAGCAAGAGGTATTCACGAATATCTTTCAAACAAATAGGAATGATTTTAAAGGATCTCTGTCATTATGATGGAGGTCCTTTTTCGTTTATCTGTGCGAAGCGCAGTCTGTTTTTATAGACAAGAAATTGAGGGAATGTTATAATTTACAGGTAACAGCGCAGCGGATTCGAGCTGTATGGCTGAAATGTTACATTTTTAGAAAGATTATTTTTTAAGGAGACAATGAAATGGATTTTCAATATATATTATTTGACCTTGATGGAACAATAACAGAATCAGGACCAGGGATTACCAATTCTGTTTATTACGCGGTGACAAAAATGGGATACAAGGTGGAAGACAGAAGTATGCTGCGCCGTTTCATTGGGCCGCCGCTTTCGGAATCTTTTCAGAAATATTTTGGAATGACAGCGGCGCAGGCGGAAGAAGGAATTCGATGTTACCGCGAATATTACACAGAAAAAGGAATCTTTGAAAATACGGTATACGAAGGATTGGAAGAAAGTGTCAAAGCGTTAAAGGAACATGGAAAGAAACTTGCCATTGCCACATCAAAACCAGAAAAATTCGCAAAACAGATTGCAGAATATTTTGGATTTGATAAATATTTTGATGTAATCTGTGGGGCGTCAATGGATGAATCTTTAGTAGCAAAGGCAGATATTATGGCAAATGCATTAAAAGAACTTGGTGTTTCGGAAGAAGAAAAGTCGAAAGTCCTGATGGTCGGTGACAGAGAACATGATATTTTCGGGGCAAAGAAAAATCAGGTAGCGTCTATGGGCGTCTTGTATGGCTACGGTGACCGAATGGAACTGGAAGCGGCAGGGGCAGATTATATTGTAGAGACAGCTTCTGATATTGCGAAAGAAATATTAAATTTAGAAAAATAATGTCATAGGAGTAGAAAGATGGAACGCAGGGATAAAATTAATTATTATTTAGATTTGGCAGAAATGGTCTCACAGAGAGGAACCTGTCTGAGACGAAGATATGGTGCAGTAATCGTAAAAAACGATGAAGTCATTTCCACAGGATATGTAGGAGCACCAAGAGGAAGAAAGAATTGTACAGATCTTGGTGTGTGTATCAGGCAGAAACTCAATGTACCAAGAGGAGAACGTTATGAACTTTGCAGGAGCGTCCATGCATAGGCAAACGCGATTATCAGCGCATCCCGCGATAAAATGATAGGAAGCGCTCTTTATCTTGTGGGATTAGAAATGGCTACAGGAGAATATGTGAAAAATGCAAACAGCTGCTCTATGTGCAAACGTCAGATTATAAATGCCGGAATAGAAAAAGTATATATTCGTGATACAAAAGATGAATATCGTATGGTAAATGTATCCGATTGGATAGAAGCGGATGAATCATTGGATGGCATATTAGGGTATTAAATATTACGAGAGCAGTTCCAGACGAAAAATCTGGAAATAGAAGGACTTGGAAATGAAAATTACAATCATAACAGTTGGAAAACTAAAGGAAAAATATCTGAAAGATGCAATCGCAGAGTACAGTAAACGATTAAGTAAATACTGTAAGCTCGAAATTGTTGAAGTGGCAGATGAAAAAACACCAGAAAATGCCAGTGAAGTTGTGGAAGATGCCATTCGCTCGAAAGAAGCAGAACGGATTTTGAAATATGTAAAAGAGGATGCATTTGTAATTACACTGGAAATTGCCGGAAAACAGCTGACTTCTGAAGAATTTGCTGATAAAATCGAGCAACTGGGAGTCAGGGGAATCAGCCATATCATCTTTATTATTGGCGGTTCCATTGGACTGGGGAAAGAAGTGCTGGAAAAGTCGGATTTTGCTCTCAGTTTTTCAAAAATGACATTTCCTCATCAGCTTATGAGAGTTATTCTTTTGGAACAAGTGTACCGGAGTTACCGGATTATATCGGGGCAACCATATCATAAATAGAAAACAGAAAACGTGATAAAAAACCGTGGTGATTGGTACCGCGGTTTTTTTATCGCTTTTTTTTGTTAAAAGCATCCAAAATAATAAGAATATCTTCTTGATGTGAGGTGTCTAAAGTGCGGAATAAAGAAATCATTTGCAATTCTTTTTGTAGCTTAGAAATATCTATGCCAGAATTCTTAATTTCTAATACATCATCAGCAGATAAGTCATATAGTTGTATTAATTTTGCAAAAGTAAATAGATCCGGTTCAGCAACATTATTTTCATAACCAGACAAAGATTTACTATTGATACCTGTCATCGCCATCACCTGTTTTTGAGTATATCCTTTATTTTCGCGTGCATTTTTGAGGATTAAGCCGATATTTTTCATAGATGATCCCTTCCTTATTTATTATCATACGAAAAAAATGTGAAAAAAAAACAAAAGTCTTAAAAATGTTGAATTATAACATTGACATCTTAAAATTTAAGATATATAGTTATATACGTATGAAAGAAATGCCGCGATACATATATGCTAAAAACATTAGACATAAAATACTTTCAGGCGGTATGTCCTCCCAAATTATAAGTCGAAGTCAAAAATTGTTAGAGATGCAAAACCGTTATATTTGCGTTTTTTCGACAATTTTTGAAATAGTAGAAACTATGGAGAAGCTATCAATATAGTATTCTGCGAAAAATCTATAAGAAAAGGAGGGAAATGAGAAAAGCATACTAGTTACTAATACTCAAGGAAAGAAAGGATGGAAAAAAGAGTTATGAAAAAGAGTATGAGAAAATTGCTTGTCTTATGCTTATCACTGGCAATGCTGGTGGGAAGTACACTGAATGTCTCTGCTGGGGCAATAGGTGATTTTAATGTTACACTCAAATTTGAAGATGTTGATACTGGTGTAAACACATCTATAACAATTCAGGTAAATGGGGAAGAAGGAACGGGTAAAACAATAGATATTACACCGTATTTACCAGAAGGATATGAAATTGATGGCCAGTTTACAACAAATACAATGCAGACTGTTTGGCTGGATTTTAATGGTTCAGACTTACAGCTTTATGTTAAAAAAATTCCAGTAACAGAGACGAATGCTATAATTACTTTTGAAACTGTATATGGAGAAAAAGTAGGCGAAACATAC
>JAQYAI010000152.1 GCA_029227655.1 bacterium
TGTCCCGTACATTATAGCACTGTTTCTCTATTTGGAAAAGTAAAAAAACTCATTGGAGATTTTTTCTCCAATGAGTTTATTCATTTTTTACAATTAAGACTGATATCCATTTGGATTCTGTGTCTGCCATCTCCAGGCATCTTCGCACATTTCTTCCAAACCTCGCTGTGCTTCCCATCCGATTTCTTCTTTCGCTTTCTTGGCATCTGCGTAGCATGTTGCAATATCACCAGGTCTTCTAGGCTTGATCTGGTAAGGAATCTCTTTCCCTGCTGCTTTTTCAAAAGCATGTACTATATCAAGTACAGAATAGCCACATCCGGTTCCAAGATTGTATACACATACTCCTGCTTTTTCCTGGATTTTCTTGAGTGCTTTCACATGTCCAATCGCAAGATCCACTACATGGATATAATCACGGACACCTGTACCGTCATGTGTATCATAATCATTTCCGAATACACCCAGACATTCTAATTTACCGATTGCCACCTGTGAAACATATGGCATTAAGTTGTTCGGGATTCCCTTTGGATCTTCCCCAATCATACCACTCTTATGCGCTCCGATTGGATTGAAATAGCGAAGTAATACCACATTCCACTCCGGATCTGCTGTGTGAAGATCTGTCAGAATCTGTTCCAGCATCCACTTTGTCCATCCATATGGATTTGTACAGGTTCCTTTTGGACATTCTTCTGTGATCGGAATAAATGCCGGATCTCCATAAATCGTAGCAGAAGAACTGAAAATGATATTTTTCACTCCATGATTTCTCATCACATCGCAAAGTACGATTGTTCCTGAAATATTATTTTCATAATACTCCAAAGGCTTTGCTACCGATTCTCCAACCGCTTTCAGCCCTGCGAAATGGATGACACAGTCAATATTTTCTTTGTCAAAGATTTCATTTAATGCTTTCGCATCCCGGATGTCCGCCTGATAGAAAGTAAGTGATTTCCCGGTAATCTTTTCCACTCTTCGCAAAGATTCTTCTGATGCATTACAGAGATTGTCCACAACTACTACTTCATACCCTGCATCTAATAGTTCTACACAAGTGTGGCTTCCAATAAAACCAGCACCGCCTGTTACTAAAATAGCCATAATGTCTTCCTCCTTTGGATAATGACTTTATTTATATTTCTGTACGATTTCACACATGGTATCCCATTTCTGTTCCATATCTTCCACTAATTTGAACTGTGTTCTGCAACGGTCAAGATTATGTCCTTCGCGATGTATTTTAAAATACACATCCCCCTGAAGGTAATCCGTAAGGAAACGCATTCCACATTCAAATGTCATGACCTTTGCTCCCATTGGCATAAGATCAATTTCTTTTTCGGTCAGTCTTCCGCCACAGCCTTCGATGAATCCTTTTGTAAAAGCCTCATACAACTCCATGCTACAGGAAACCTTTGTCAGATCCGGCTCATCTTCCAGCGCAGTACTTGCGCCAAACCGAATCGCATCTCCGAAATCGTTCATTGCAAGTCCTGGCATAACAGTATCCAAATCAATGACACAGATTCCTTTCTTCGTTTTCTCATCTATCATAATATTATTAAGCTTCGTATCATTATGTGTTACACGAAGTGGAAGTTCCCCTTTATCCACCATTTCCATAAACACATTTGCCAAATATTCATGATTCAGAACGAACCCAATTTCCGGTTGCACAGATGCCGCGCGTCCGCAAACATCTTCTTCCACAGCCTTCTTAAACACCTGAAAACGAGCTCTCGTATCATGAAAATCGGCAATCGTCTCATGCAATGTCTCCGCCGGATATTCCGCCAAAAGTCTCTGGAAACTTCCGAACGAAAGTCCACTCTGATAAAATTCTTCCGTGCAACTTACCTGTTCATAACAGGCTGCGCCATCAATAAAACGATACGCTCTCCAATATTCTCCAGCTGTGTCAACATAATATGGTCTTCCATCTTTTGTTGGAAATACATTCAATGTTTCACGGGCAGGATCCCCACCATTCTGCAAAATACGCTCCTGCAAATAAGAAGTCACATTCATAACATTTTCCATTAATTCAACTGGCTTTTGAAATACCTGCTTATTCATCTGCTGCAGAATCATCTTGTACGTGCTTCCATCTTCCTTCTCAAAGCTAACTAAAAAGGTATTATTAATATGCCCATTTCCCCATATTTCTGTATTTACAAGCGTTCCCTCATGCTGAAATCTCTCTATTGCTTCCTCCACTAGACAACTCATTTAGATTTCCTCCCAAAGTTTTGCCGGATATGTTCCATTCTCTTTCATACGGCGGATTGCATCCATAACAACTGGTTTGTCTTCTTTGTATGTAACACCATACCATTTGTCAGCCGATGAAAGTACTGCAACGGTTGCTTTTCCTTCTTTTAGAAGACCACTTACAACTTCTGGAAGAAAATATTCACACTTCATTGGATTTGCTGCAATTCCTTTTTCCAAAAACGCTGGAAACTGATCTTTTAATTCCTGCAAAATACTTGCAGAAAATCCCCACATATTCATAGAAACAAGTGTATCTTCTGGAAGGTATGTCCAATTTTTGCCCTCATCTTCTGTAAACGCAATTCCATCTGCGTGCTTTTCAATCCGTGTACGTTCCTTGATTCCAACCAGTTCACCAGCCTCATTCGTAGAACATATTCCTCTTGATACGTGACCATTTTCCGTTACTGTATTTTCCAGTCTGTATCCAACCATTGTGTATCGGTACTTTTCATCATCTTCATGTGTAGAAAGATATTCATAAATTACCTTAAAGGCCTCGTATCCATAATAGTCATCTGCATTGATCACCGCAAATGGTCCATCCACTATATCAATACAGCTCAGTACTGCATGTCCTGTTCCCCATGGTTTTACACGCCCTTCTGGAACCTCAAAGCCTTCTGGAATATTGTTAATATCCTGAAATACATACGCAACTTCCATATGACCGGCGATTCTGTTTCCAATCACTTCTTTGAAAATAGATTCATTTTCCTTTTTAATAATGAAAATAACTTTTTCAAAGCCTGCTCGCTTTGCATCAAAAAGAGAAAAGTCTATAATCATATGTCCATCTGCATCAATAGGATCGATCTGCTTTAAACCTCCATAACGGCTTCCCATTCCCGCTGCCATAATTACTAATACTGGTTTTTTCATCATATTTCCTCCCTACGAAATCGCTTTTATCTTAAATTCTAGTGTTTTCTCTTTAACTTAGAGTGTACCATACTCCAAAGCAATACTGCAACTGCTTCTTTGTACATTATTCTGTTGCAATTTACATCCCATCGGGTTAATATATTAATATGTTATTGAGATGTTTTCTAACAATTTACCAGCCTTATAAAAGGCTGACTTGAAAGGGGATCACTTATGAAAATTTACCAGACAAAAAACTATGATGATTTAAGCCGTGTTGCTGCCAATCTTATTGGTGCACAGATCATTCAGAAACCTGACAGTGTTCTTGGTCTTGCTACAGGCTCTTCTCCAATCGGTACATACCGCAGACTTGTAGAAGGATACAACAACGGTGATCTTGATTTTTCACAAATCAGAACTGTAAACCTTGATGAATACAGAGGCCTTCCTCGTGAAAATGATCAGAGTTATTACTATTTTATGCATGAAAATCTTTTCAATCATGTAAATATTAAAGAATCTCATCTTCCAGATGGAACTAATCCAGACAGCGATGCCGAATGCAAACGTTACGAAGCTGTTATCAATTCTATGGGTGGCATCGACCTTCAGCTTTTAGGTCTTGGTCACAACGGACACATCGGATTCAATGAACCTGCAGACAACTTTCCTAAGTATACGCACTGTGTTGATTTACAGGAAAGTACAATCGAAGCTAACAAACGTTTCTTTGAATCTATTGATGACGTTCCTCGCCAGGCTTACACAATGGGAATTGGAACAATCATGAACGCCAAGAGAATTGTTATCATCGTCAGTGGTGAAGACAAAGCTGAAATCGTAAATAAAGCATTCTTCGGTCCTGTGACCCCACAGGTTCCAGCTTCAATCCTACAGTTTCACCCAGATGTATGTCTGGTTGCCGATGCAGCTGCGCTTTCAAAATCACCTCTCTAATCAAACCAAAAGGGCTGTCCAAGCTGACAGCTCTTTTTTATATAATTTCTGCTTCCTCAAAAAACTCTGGCAAATGGAAATTAGGCGTTTCTGATTCAACCCTTGCATAGGACGCAAAATGTTTAATTTCATTTTTCTCTGCTATTTTATAGAAATTACAATAAAATTTTTCCCCTTTTTCCAACCTGACTGAACCGTAAATCTGTTTCAGTGCATTCAATGGAATTTCCAGTTCAACCGTCCAACAACCATCTAAAATATTTGCCTCGCAGCCAATTTCCTTACGTATTTCATCTGAAATAAAAGTCCGTCCCTTCCGATTTTTCCCGTACGCTGCCAACATCGCCCCATTAGAATTTACTTCAAAATTAAGATATATTCCTGCTTTTTCACTATTCTGTGTATGAAAAAGCAGAAAAGCCTCCACTGCGCTGTCCAGATATACAGGATCATTCGGTGCATTATATGTACGATGTGGATTAGATTCTTCACAAATCATTTTAATCAGTATTGCTTCATTTTTAAGACACGCTATATATCCATATGTTCTGGGGCATTTTACTGTCCCCCACAAAAGATTATTCACATAAAAAGGACTCATTCTTTCTAAGTCAGTTTTACTTTTTATTACTTCTACTTTCACTTTCTTCACCTGATCTATTTCAATTTTATTTTTGTATAACAAAGAGACAAAGTTATCAAAAATATAACTTTGTCTCTAATTCTTTCTTTTATTTCTATTTACGTACTTCCAGATATTCCTGATAAACTTCTCCCCAGATCTGTGCTTTCAGATCAAGGAATTCCTTCTGCATCTTCAGATCCTGTGTACGTGGATATGGAAGATTGATATCAACAATTGTTTTGATACGTCCCGGACGTGCACTCATAACAATTACTTTTGTTGCTAGAATAATCGCTTCCTCTACATCATGAGTAATAAAGAAACATGTTTTCTTTTCTTCCTGCCATGTTCGAATCAGCTCTGACTGAAGCTGTGTACGTGTCTGTGCATCCAACGCTCCGAAAGGTTCATCCATCAGAAGTACTTCTGGTTGAACTGCATAAGCACGTGCAATTGCCACACGCTGTTTCATACCACCAGATAATTCCTTCGGATAGCTGTCCACGAAATCATCCAGTTCTACCATCTTTATGTATTTCATGGCTATTTCTTTCGCTTCTGCATCTTTCATTCCCTTCAATTTCAGACCGAACATAACATTTTTCAATACAGTCAGCCATGGGAATAATGCATACTGCTGGAATACAACACCACGTTCTGTTCCAGTTCCTTCCACTTTTTTGCCATCTACATAAACAGCACCTGAAGTTGGTTCCAACAGACCCGCGATAATATTCAATAAAGTAGATTTACCACATCCGGATGGTCCAACTACACAAATAAATTCATTTTCCATGATATCAAGGTCTACACCATTTAAAGCGATCATTTTACCATTACGGCCTTCATACACTTTTTCCACATGGTCAATTTTGACCTTTACTCTTCTCTCTTCTCCTGCCATCCTGTGAGTTTCCTTTCTAATGTTTTAATAATTTTTTCAGACGAAATACCAATAATACCAATTAAGATAATGTAAAGCAACATTGGTGCTACTTCAAAGCTGTTTGCAAAAGAACGAATACGCATACCCATACCTGCAACTGCTCCTGTTGATTCAGCAGCAATCAAAGTTGTAAGTGCAACTGATACTCCCAGACGAACTGCTGTCAGTATAAATGGAGTTGTCGCTGGGAAAATAACTTTTACAAAAATGTCTGCATCATTTGCTCCCAATACACGGGCAGCTTTAATAAGTGTTTCATCTATATTGCGAACACCCTGATAAATAGTAACCGTCATGATCAGGAACGTTGCAAGCCAGATTACAATAATCTGTGGACGGCGACCTACACCAGCTGCAATAACGATAAGCGGTACATATGCAAGTGGTGGGATATTACGAATAAACTGAATCCATGGTTCCAAAATATTTCGTACCGGCATATACCATGCCATCAGAAATGCAATCGGAACAGCAGTCACAAATCCTAATGCGAAACCACATACTACTGAAATCATACTGCTTATAAAGTCTTCTGCCAGAATTCCTCTTTCTACTACAGTCTGCACTGCTTTAAGAATTTCCGGGATAAATGGAAAGCTTCGCGCTGTCTGTGGATTTACTGATAAGAAGAACCACAGAGCCATCGCTGCTAAAAATGACAGCGTGAGCCATCCCCAGGTTGGTATTTGAAATTTACTCTTTTTATTATCCATTTTTATCTCCTACATTAATAAAATTCCTTGATTCGGTGAAACCATGTGCTGGCTGGATCATTTGTCTCTTTCATGTACTTTGACATAATATCCAGATATTTTTTCTTCACATCTGCATATTCCGGATCATAACACACATTATGGAGCTGGTAAGGATCCTTTTTCAAATCATAAAGTTCCCCTCTTTCACTCTCATTAAATGTGAGCTGATAATCATGGTCTCGCACCATACGTTGTCTCGCTACATAGAAATGATTATGATATTCTCCATACACTTCTGTTCTTCCATTGTCTTCCTTCTCGCCCATCATAAGAGGAAGTATGCTTTCTCCGTCTACTGGTTTCGATGGTTTCGCTCCAGCCACATCCAGAATTGTCGGCATCAGCTCTTGAAGCAGTACAAAACTGTCATTATCTTTCGTTCCTGCGCCTTTTACGATCATCGGAATATGATAGATTTCTTCAAATGCAAAACAACCCTTTTCAATCAGTTTGTGCGCACCAAGACAATCTCCATGATCCGCAGAGTAGATAATGATGGTATCATCATATAAGCCATCAGCTTTCAACTTATCGACTACCATTCCCACCATATCGTCAATCATCGTACAATGCCCATAATATCTGGCTGCGATTTCCTGAAATCCTTTCCAACCGTAATTTCCAAGCCCCCACATTTTTTCACTTAAGTAATAACCATATGGCTTATCCAAAAGGTCATCACAATAACTCGGATGCTCTGGAATATCCTCTGGGTTATACATAGAATAGTACGGTTCCGGTACAATACTTGGACTGTGTGGTCCCCAGAAATTTGCCCAGATAAAGAACGGTTTATCCTGTTCCTTCGCCTCATCAATCAGACGATTTGTCTCATGTGCCACGAAATATTCGATTGTGCTTTCTACCGGTCCTTCATGCTTACAGAACATTTCCTGAATCTGAAGGGCAGGATTATCTCCTAAAAATCCATTGGAAACATCTACATCCGTATATCCTTGTTCTTTCAGATATTCCTCATAATAATTAGGCTTATTATCTGGTGGCTGATTAAAAATCAGACTTGGAAATACCCCGCTGCCTGGAAATGCATATCCAATAAATGGTTTCCCTTCGTCGAATCCACATTCCTTCGGCCCTCTGCTTGGAGACACATGCCACTTACCAGCAAACCCGCAATAATAACCTGCATCATGCATACATTCTCCTAACAATGGTGT
Source organism: bacterium (assembly GCA_029227655.1). Taxonomy (GTDB): domain Bacteria; phylum Bacillota; class Clostridia; order Lachnospirales; family Lachnospiraceae; genus Allocoprococcus. The sequence continues at coordinate 7,612 of JAQYAI010000152.1, forward strand.
ACCAGGCTTAATGTCAGTAAAATTATCTATTACCCCATGATTATGCGCATAAAGTCCTGTCATTACACTTGCACGCGCCGGTGCACAAATTGCTGAAGTAGTATAAGCATTTGTAAACTTCATTCCCTCAGCTGCGAGCTGGTCAATATGTGGAGTCTTACAAATATCATTCATTCCATATGCACTTACGGTATCTAATCGCTGCTGATCAGACAAAATCAATAACACATTCTTACGCTTTCCCATTTTTCTCTCCTCCTTTCATTTGTCATTTATTTCACTTCTCATGCTGTGAGGCATTAGCAAAATAACCTAAAGTGACAATGCTTTTATAACTAAATTTTACTATTTTTCACAATTACTGTCAAATCATTATAAGTAATAAAACAGAAAATGCTTTCAAGTTTTGAATGTTGATTCTTTATTCCAGTTCATCAACAAAGGTACGGGTTATCATCTGTGGCCGCGTGATAACGGATCCTACAACTACACTAAATGCTCCAAGTTCAATCACGCGTCTCGCTTTTTGCGGAGTATTGATATTGCCCTCAGCAATGACTCGGTGTGTTGATTTTTCTATGATTTTTCGTAAAATTTCAAAATCATTTTCTTCAATTCTGTGTCCTCGGCTCTGAGGAGTATAACCAACCAGTGTTGTTCCAATAAAATCAAAACCTATCTCGTCCGCATGAAGTGCCTCTTCTGCGGTAGAACAATCTGCCATCAAAAGCTGTTCTGGATATTTATGTTTAATTTGCATAAAAAATTCATCCAAAGTAACTCCTCCCGGTCGCAACGCTTCCGTAGCATCAAGTGCTATGATTTCAGGCGAGACTTCCATCAATTCATCCACTTCCTTCATCGTTGGAGTAATATAAACCCTTGAATCCTCATAGTCTCGTTTTACGATTCCGATAATCGGAAGATCTACATTCAACTGGATTTCTTTAATATCTTCTTTTGTATTTGCCCGAATTCCCATCGCACCCCCTTCTGCAGCAGCACGCGCCATTCTCCCCATAATAAAAGAAGAATGAAGAGGTTCATGGGGAAGGGCCTGACAGGACACAATTAATTTTCCTTTCAGTCTTTCTATTTTTTCATTCATCGTATATCACCCCTCAATAATTCTAAATTATTTACTATATAGTGCCTGAAGCGTCCGGTCATGAAGGCTTTCTTTTTCACATTTATCATTTCCCACATAATAGAAATAAATCAGATCGATCATCAAAAGTGCCGGAAACTGTGGTGAAATTACATTTCCATAATTCAAATGTCTCACAGACGGCACTAAGACCACTTCATCGCAGAATTCAGAAAAGTAGTCGGAACTTGTGGCAGTTAAAAAAACGGTCTTTGCACCTCTCAAATGTGCTTCTTTTAACATATAAAGTACATCCTCTGATGTTCCACTGATACTGATACCAAACACAAGATTGGTCTGATTTAAAAAAACGGTCTGCATTTTCATCCTGTGAGAATCCTGAATGGAATCTATATTTACTCCAATTCGCATAAATCGAAATTCCATTTCGCTGGCGGCAAGACCCGAACTCCCATTTCCACACGCATACACCTGATCGGCACGATTCAAATATTTGCTTATCCTTGCGATCTGTGCTTCATCTGCCAGATTATATGCTTTATTCAGAATTTCCTGATATACGTCCAGAATCATCTTTGTATTTCCAATGGCGTCTGCTTTTCTTTCTACAAATACCTTTTCGTACTGATAAATAAATTCTCGATATCCTCGATATCCACATTTTTTTGCAAATCTAGATAAGGATGCCTCAGACACATAAAGCCTCTCTGCTATGGCTTTCGCTGAATAATCCGTTTTTTCATTATTATGAATAAAAAAGTCTGCAATGTTCTTTTCGACCGCTGTAAAACTGTCATACTTTGCTTCTATGATTGGAATTATCGATTTTGTACTATACTCACTCATTTTATTCTCCCATAAGACAAACCAGCTAATTTTATTTCCCATATTTATAGAATATATAACTAAAATTCTATTTTCAATATAATTGTAATTTTCAGAAAGTAATTTCTATTTTTTCGTTTCTTCTTGCTATTTTTATACCCTTTCCAATCTCTTTTTCAGTCAAATTGTATATGTCTCTGATATTTCTTTCTAAGTTTTTTTTAGGATTGCTATTTAAAATACCATTCATTATAATAAAAATAACTTGTTAATATTATAACTAATTAAAAATATATGGAGGAATAATAGATGCAAATAAGTAATGGGCTGATATTCGATTTAAATGAGGGCTTTGTTTCTCGTGAACTTTACACTAGCGGTTCCATGATTTCAGTTTCTTCTGATCCTGATACCATTGTTGATGCTTCTGATTGTTACGTTATTCCGGGATTAATAGATTTACATTTCCATGGATGTTGTGGCGAAGATTTTAGTGATGCCTCTCCTGAAGGATTGCAGACTATGGCTGACTACGAATTGGCAAATGGCATTACTTACATTTGTCCAGCTGGAATGACTCTTCCCGAAGAGCAACTTATAAAACTCTGCCAAAACGCCGCCCGGCATCAGAAAACCGCCTTAAGCGGAGCGGAGCTTGTTGGAATCAATCTGGAAGGTCCTTTTCTGTCACATGCAAAAAAGGGCGCCCAAAATGGTGAATATCTCCGAGAACCCAATCTTGAACTTCTAAACCGCTTACAAGTTGAATCCAATCATCTTGTAAAACTTGTAACCGTTGCTCCCGAACTGCCTGGAGCACTTGATTTCATCCGAGAAGCCAAAGGTGTTACTGTTTCTCTGGGCCATACTGCTGCCGACTATGATACTGCCGCCGCTGCTTTCAAAGCAGGCGCAAAACAAGCGACTCATCTCTACAATGGTATGATTCCACTGCACCATCGTAATCCTGGTGTAATTGGCGCTGCATTTGATTGCCCGGAAGCGAAAGTCGAACTTATTTGTGATGGAATTCATATTCATCCATCCACCATTCGCCTCACATTCCAAATTTACGGAAAAGAACGTGTTATTTTGATTTCAGATACACTACGAGCCGCAGGAATGCCGGATGGAAAATATACACTCGGTGGACAGGATGTTGTCGTTCATGGAAATCGCGCTACACTTGCAGAGAATCCAGACACACTTGCCGGCTCAGCTACCAATTTAATGGACTGTATGCGAACCGCCATATCATTTGGCATTCCACTTGCCGATGCAGTCAGAGCTGCAACTTACAATCCAGCCCAGGCATTGGGATTAGAAGATCGTATTGGAACTTTAGATGTGGGAAAGGATGCCACTATGATCTTATTAAACAAAAACGATTTATCTATTCGTAATATTATTTTTCATGGTGCCATTCTCTAAAAGAATTTTCCATGTTCTCAGCAGAAAAAAAAGCATGTCGGCATTGACCGACATGCTTCTTTTATTTATTTTGCTGCTTCAATCATGTTATCTAACATTACATAATCTTCAACTGGAACTTCTTTATCAATTGCGCCTGCTGCAAGGAAGTTATCCTGCTGAACTTTATAGTATTCGGCAACTGTTCCATCAGCTGCTCCTTCTGCTACTTCTTTTCCTGTCAACCAGTCTGCATCTCCACGCTGTGCGTATACAGAGTCATAATCTGTCTTTGTCTCAGCTGCTACGTATTCTGCAACTTCATCATAATGATCATCTGCTGCATAATCCATTGCTTTATAAAGTGCTTTGGTAAAACGAAGGATTGCATCTGCATTTTTTTCTGCATAAGATGGTGTTACAATCCAGCTTGCAAGGGAAACTGTACTGTCAATGAATGTCATATTATCACAAAGAAGTGTTGCATCCTTTGCTTCTTCAAGAATCTTTAAGCTGTTTGGTGACCATGTTGCACATGCATCAACACCACCAGATAACATAGCCGTTACGATATTAGCTGCTTCCATTTCCACTGCTTCAATATCATCCATTGTAAGATTAGCCTTTGTGAGTGCGTTCTTTAAAATATCTTCGCTAGATGTTCCTGATGAATAAGCAACTTTTTTCCCTTTTAAATCTTCAAGAGTCTTTACTTCCGGTCCACCAATTACTGCATCACCATTAGAGATATGTGAAAGTGCAAAAATCTTGGCATTTCCCTGGATACAAAGCTTATGAGCTCCATGTCCTATGTATCCGATATCAATACTTCCTGATTCCATAGCCGAAATAATGGTTGGCCCATCCTGGAAAGATGTTAAATTAACCTTGATACCTTCTTCTTCAAAGTAACCCTTTTCAATGGCTGTTGTTACTGCCCATAAACTTCCGTAGTTTGGCATGTAAGCAACTTCAAGAGTAAGTTCTTCGTCTCCTGTTCCTGCTCCATCCTCATTTGTTTCTTTTTCTGGCTCTTTTGTTTGTTCTTTAGAGCCACATGCAGCAAATGAAAAAACCATAACAAATGCCAGCAACAAAGCGATAATTTTCTTTTTCATTATCTTTTCCTCCCTTATAATAAATTGATTTTGATAAGTTGCACTTCATAAAGTACAAAAATCTATTATTATGCTACCATTTGTTGTGCATATTGTCAAATCTTTCATGCATTTTTTGTGATTCCGAAAGCACTTTCACCTTATTTCTCTTACATAAACTTATAAATATTATAAATATTAATCAAAATCATCAAAACCATCAGACCAATAAACAATTTGTCAACCGCCCGCTCATCCAGTTTTTTATTTACTTTCCGTCCTGCCATTCCTCCTAAAATACCACCGCATACCATAAGTACCAATGTTATCACAGAAAATTCTGGCACGGTTCTGGTATATATACTTGCCAACAAACTTGCAATTTGCGAAAACAGAATGATATAAAGCGAATTCTCCGCAGCTGTTTTGGTATCCATTGAGAAGAAATAAAATAACACCACAAGATTAATTGGTCCTCCGCCAATTCCCAGGAACGCAGACATCATCCCCAAACCTAAGCCTATCACAACACATGCCACTGCATTTTTAATGACCTTCGTCTTAATGCTCTGTTTCTTAAGTGTATAAATAAGTGTTCCCAATGTCACAACCAAAAGACAAGTTGCCTGAATTGCACCTACTCGATCTGGCTCCGAACTCATATCCTTAATAATCTGATATAGGTTCTTTCCAAGCACACCTCCAATTGCCGCTCCGACTGCCAGTGGGAATCCTGTTTTCTGATCAATGCGGGATACCTCGCTTCTTTTTGAACGAATAACAGAATACGCGGTCATAGATAAAACCGTACATCCAGACAAGAAACTAATCGTTGAAACACTCATAATTCCAAACGAATCCAACACTGGTTTTATGATGACACCGCCACCTATTCCACAAATTGCACCTGCCACAGATGCACAAAAACAAATTAGAAATACAACAAATAAAATCATCTTCTCACTCTTTCTTCTGAATTACTCCAGCTTATACTTATATTTATTAATGATACTCGCGCTTTTCCTCCAAGTCAAGCGTTCCTGTTTTCAGCTTCTATTCACAAAATGATTGTTATTTCACCACGAATCATTTATAATTTCGATAAATGACTAAGGTGAACAGCCTCTGCTGACGCACCAGATTGGAGATCATATGCCACCAATAAGTTTACTAATAAAGCCCGTTTCCGGTAATTGCAATATGCGGTGCAGCTATTGTTTCTATATAGACGAAACCCAGAACCGTTCCACCGCCTCCCTAGGAAATATGTCCTATGCTACCATGACTACTCTGATTGACAAAGCTCTTTCTTTTGCCGATCTGGATTGTACCTTTGCGTTCCAGGGCGGTGAACCTACATTGGCAGGATTGGATTTTTATCAATCCTTTTCTTCTTATGTCGAGAATCATCCCAATCCGAAACAAATCAGAATTCATTATGCTTTTCAGACAAATGGAATATTGATTGATGAATACTGGGCAGAGTGGTTTGCCCAAAACCAGGTATTGGTTGGAATTTCACTAGATGGTCCAAAGAAAATCCACGACCTTTATCGTCTGGACCGGGGACAAAAACCAACCTTCACAAAAGTCATGCAAGCGATTGACCTTCTAAAATCCAAAGATGTCTCCTTCAACATTCTCACCGTGGTTACTTCTGCTTCTTCCTATAAAGGAAAACAAATTTATGACTTTTTCAAAAAAAATAATTTTAAGTTCCAACAATATATAGAGTGTCTGGATCCCCTTGGTGCCGAACGTGGCTCATGTGAATATTCACTAAGACCACAACAATACGAACGATTTCTAAAAGACCTGTTTGACGCCTGGTATTCAGATATGAAATCCGGGCACTATGTGTACAACCGTTATTTTGAAAATCTAATGATGATTCTAGCCAGACAGAATCCAGAGAGCTGTAACCTGCGTGGTTTCTGTGGTCCACAGTGGGTCATCGAAGCAGATGGAAGTGTCTATCCTTGTGATTTTTATGTGCTTGACGAATGGAAACTGGGAAATATTCTGACAGACAGTTTCGAAGCGATGGAGCTTGTCCGCCAGAAATCAAGTTTTATAGAACAATCAAAACCAATTCCCGAAGAATGCTTAAAATGCAAATGGATCATGCTGTGCCGGAACGGCTGTCGGAGAAACCGAGAGTTAATGGGAGATGGCACGATCGGAAAAAATTATTTTTGCAGTGCATATTATAATTTTTTAGAATATGCAGCACCCAAATTAATGGAACTCTATCGGTTGCTCGTACTCCGTTCTAAAAAAATATAGAAAAAGTGGCCCTAAGAGTACCACTTTTTCTATAACATTTTTTCTAATTCTTCTCCCTGTTCTTCTCCAATTGTCTCTGCCGGAAACAAATACTGCCGTGGAAACAATGGCAAATTTTCTTTCATCCTCCGAATTTGTTCAAGTGCTCCCCATCCACTCCCTGTGTACAAAAGTTTCGTACATGGAAAATTGCTGTATTTTTGGTAGTGTTTATGCTTTTCTTCCAGCTTTTCTTCGGGCATGATAAATTTGACTGCCGCCTTTATACATGTATCCACAAACTCTTTCTCCAGCACATTGGCATCCAAGTCAATTTTCCCATAACAATGTGTAACTGCATATGACTCACCCGGTTCCAGTTCTTTTTCAATTTTTCCATCTTCCAGTGTTGACCTTACAAAGAAACCCTTTTCATTTTTGCATATTTCCACCGGCCACTTTGCCATCATCGTTCTTGTTGTATCATTGATAAGTGTTGTGTGTACCATCAGAAGCTGACTATCCTTCTCCAGATGAAACTCTGCCTGCCAGAGAAGCCCTGTCTCTTTTTCATATTCATATGCCCGCAGAAACTCGTATCCTGTCTCATCACATACTTTTGCAAAAAAAGCTGACGCTTTCTTTCCAAACCCCACACAGCACACTGACAGTTGATTCTTTTTATTTTTCAAGCATTCTAATTTTACTCCCTGCACCGGCAAAAATTGTGCTTCCAGAATTTCGTTTTCTAAAATGACTCTAATCGGAGCATATTCCATTCTTATTCCCATACTATCCCACACTCTTTAATGCTTCTACCATATCCATTTTATCAAGTTGCTATTTATACAAAAAGCCTTCAAATACTGGTATTCCAGCACTTAAAGGCTTAACTTACTTATTAGCTTCTACGCTCTACTGATTTAGTCCTGAACGTATGGCATTAAAGCGATATGTCTTGCTCTCTTGATTGCTACTGTAAGAGCTCTCT
>JAQYAI010000153.1 GCA_029227655.1 bacterium
TGCTTCTGGTGCAAAGGTAAGGCTGCTCTTGCGGATATCCTGTACTTTACTCATAACATCCAGTGAAAACGCATCTATTCGAAGAGAAGGAAGGGAGATATTTACCCCCTGATCCTTAAACTCATCAATAAGGAAGTACACGATTTCTTTCAATTCATTATAGTCACTGGAACTAAGGGAACTAAGTGTGATTTCTTCATGCCCCGTATTCTGGATCATCGCTTTTGCTGTTTCTTTCAGCATCTCAAGATCACGCGGCCTGATCGGGCGGTAGATCATTCCTGCCTGACAGAAACGACATCCACGAATACATCCTCTCTGAATCTCAAGTACGGCTCTGTCCTGTGTTACCTTGATAAATGGAACCACCGGCTTCAACGGATAAGTCGTTTTCGCCATATCTACCGCCACCTGTCTGCGGACTTTCTCTTTCGCACGACTGTTGTTTGGCACCATACCAGCAATTGTTCCATCTTCTTTATAACTCACATCATAAAAAGCCGGCACATAAATTCCGTCAATTTCTGCTGCCATTTCCAGAAATTCCTGACGGCTTCCTTTTTTCTGTTTCCACTCTTTGTACGCTTCAAACAGCTGATCGTATGCCACTTCCCCTTCTCCGATATAGAACATATCAAAGAATTCGGCAATCGGTTCCGGGTTGATTGCACATGGACCACCACCGATCACAAATGGATGTTCCAATGTTCTCTCTGAACTGTGAAGTGGAATCTGTGCAAGATCCAGTACCTGCAAAATGTTGGTATAACACATCTCAAACTGCAGCGTGAACCCAAGAAAATCAAAAATTTTCACTGGTTCCTGCGATTCCAGCGCAAAAAGTGGAATCTGTTTTTCACGCATGATCTTATCCAAATCTACCCATGGGGAAAATACTCGCTCACACCAGGTATCTTCCCGTCTGTTGAACATATCATATAAAATTTGAAGTCCAAGATGGGACATTCCGATTTCATACACTTCCGGAAAGCAGAAGGCAAAGCGAATGTCTATCTCTTCTTTATTTTTGATCACAGAGTTCACTTCATTGCCGATGTAACGGGCAGGTTTGTCCACTGCTAATAATATTTCATCATCAAGTGCTAATTTTCTCATTCTAATTCCTTTCATTGTACAATTCATTCAACATACCTTTTTTGTTGAATTATTAGCTTAACCGTCTTACAATCATATAGATTATTTTTAGAAAAGTCAATATTAGAATTTTTGTTTATTTTTAATCTCTACAATTTCTGATAAAATATCTAGTCGCATATCAAGCGACATTTAAAATAAAAAGTCCAGAGAGAATATATCTCCCCAGACCTCAATCTCGTCATATGAAATTAAAGAGATTGCATTTTTAGTGATATTTTCTAAACCAAAACTGTCTCTTTATAAATTAAACTTGATATTCCTTTTATTTGTTCTATCAATCTTTTTCTTTCTCATTAAAATACTATTTAACACAATCCCAATATCACTAATTATGTTTATCAGTTTCTGAGGCAATTTTAAATACCAATCAGGGATTTTAACTTCTGTATCATTTTCATAAATTCTCACCACTATACCTCCTTAAAAGAAATATCACCATTTTTCTGAAATTCATTCAATGCACATAATTGTGCATCAATATCTGATAATGACTTTTTCTTATATTTTGCAACTGTATGTTTATAAAACATTTCAATTATATATTTCTTAGAGTTATAAATATATAATTTTCCATCATGACAACACACTAACGAAATTTGATATTTATTCTTTAAAGCCGAACTAAAATCCCCTATACTTGGTGACATGCTTTGCGGATGGGTATGTATCGTTAACAAATGCTTATGTTTAGAAATCATCTTTTTCGTTGCTTTAGAATATTTGACTTTACACTCTTCTTTTTGTGTTGTTTCCGATGCCACAATTTCCAAGGAATCAATATCTATCCAGTACATATCCTCTAACAATGTTCCACTTCGATGCATAAGCATTTTCTTGGCTATCTGATAAATTTTCCTATTTAATTCTTTATCATCAGATATCTCATCATACTTCTTCCGGTATTCTCCACTATTTATAAACGAGTGATTAATTATTGTTTCTTTGTTCCTGCCATAGCGTTGCTTTTCTTGTAATTCAGAATCCATTTTTTCCTCCTTAACTGCATTTATTATAAGCAGAAAGGATAATAGAGTAGATTTCCCAAGTTTTATTTATTGATACCTTCATGCTATTATAGTATACTTTTAACATTATGCTGTCAATTAAAATAATGCATTTCTCACCAGCCACAAAAAAAGTAAATGTACAGGATAAAATCCATAAAATACCATCTTCGAAAGTCTGCTCTCGCCTTTCTTTCCGTTGTAACGATAGATCATCATAAAAGCAAAAATGGAGGTGACTTCATACGCAAATAAAAGTCCTCCCACGATACATCGTTTTTTATGATCTCCACGTAAAAGATAAAGAACTGCAATCAGCAAAACTCCTATATAAGAATAATCCACATGCGTCACATATGCCAGCGCACATCCGGCAAGAGTAACTCCAATCACAGCAGCCTTATTCTCTTCGACTTTTTCTATTCCTTTTAGGACGAGCAAACCAATCAGGAGTGTAAAAAACACATTCTGATGGTTCCAGTTTATTTTGCCATAAGCAGCCAGATCAAATGGAAGCTCAGAAATAAGTGCAAATACCAACATTCGAAGCGTATATTTTTTCCAGCTGCTCGTATGAAGAAATCCTTCCACAAGCAAAAATGCATAAATTGGAAATGCAAGACGTCCAATCAGCCGCAGACAGACATCTAACATCTGATAACTTTCAATATTGTATAAATACGTATTCTCAATCAATACAACGCCAACATGATCAATGAACATGGTAAAAAGCGCACACTGTTTAAGATCCATTCCATTGTAACTTCTTTTGTTCAAACTCTTTCTCTCCTTGTCTGTTTTCTACCTGCCCATTATACATTCGACAATAGCTAAATACAAGGACTCATTATACCGCTCGGCAAAGACAAACACCAAAAATAACAGCATACTGAATAACAAACGTATTCCAAGAGAAGAGTTTTCTTCCTTCTCTTTCTTTTCCCCAAAAGAGTATTCCGACTTATATCTCGGATGTACAGGTCTTCCGCTATTTCTAGAATCATATAGCTTGCGTGTATTTTTTAATAACTCTTCCCTTCTTTTCTGCGATTCGTTCATTCTTGTTCCTCCAAAAAAACAGACCATATACTAATATATATGGCCTGTTCATATCCTGAATACCTTTTATCTTTTGTTGAACTCTTCTGCTATATCATCCCATTCAATACCACGTTCCACCATAAGTGAAATCACATGATACATCAGATCTGAAATCTCATGAGTGATATCTTTCTTATTCGGATTCTTTGATGCAATGATCAGCTCAGTTGCTTCCTCTCCGATCTTCTTAAGAATCTTGTCAATCCCATTTCCAGCCAGAATATCATCTGCTCTGGAGGTATTTGCTCTCTTGTATGCAATTGACTGATGCATACGATCCAGAATCTGCAGCGTAGAAATATCTCTTTTCCCCGTTCCTGCGACTGGCTGGAAGAAACAAGTCGGATTGCCTGTATGGCAGGCCGGACCAATCTGCTCTACTTTTGCTAGGAGTGTATCTTTGTCACAGTCAATGGTCAATGATTTTACGAATTGATAATGTCCCGAAGTTTCACCTTTGACCCAAAGCTCATTTCTGCTCCGACTGTAATATGTCATCCTACCGCTCTTTACGGTATGTTCAAAAGCTTCCTTATTCATATAAGCCACCATCAGAACTTCCGATGTTTTATAATTCTGTACTACGACCGGCAGGAGACCTTGGGAATTCAGCTTAAATTCTGAAAAATCCATCCGGCTCTCGAAGGCAGTCATCTTAATACCTTCTGCTGTACATTTTTTCTTATAGACTTTAAAATCAACATTTGGCTGACTGATGTATTTGCCGGAAAT
>JAQYAI010000154.1 GCA_029227655.1 bacterium
GAAAATTCCATTCCCTCTTCTTTTGCAACATCAAAACTATATGGAATTCTCATGTCATCCGGCTTCATCCCCAATAAGCCGCCGATCAATGCTTTGTCTGTTCCATGGCCTTTTCCCGTCGCTGCAAAAGATCCATGAAGATACACTTTTACTTTTTCCGGCTGTCTTCCGAAAAGTTGTCTGGCAATCAATCCGATTCTCGCCGCCCCAGCTGTGTGTGAGCTGGAAGGTCCAACCATTACAGGTCCTAAAATGTCAAATATGTTTCCCATTATCTTACCCTCTCTTTGTCCTTTCTGACATATTTCTACACTTATTATATCATGGAGAAGGTATTTACGACAGGACATTTTTTCAATTTCTATTTACTTCTATTTACTCTCGAGCAATATAGGCATTTTACCTTATTCTTCTTTCCATTCTGCCTTATTGAATATGTGCAAATTTAATGCTTCTGATATATATCCAAGCAATTCACACCCGGCAATGCAGTTTCCTTTTTCATCCAAGGATGGACCATAAATTCCTATTCCCATTTTATTTTGGGCAACGCTCAACAAACCACCGCCCACACCACTCTTTGTCGGAATCCCTGTCTTTAAGGCAAATTCCCCAGATCCATCATACATACCACAAGTCAGCATTATGGTCAGGACTAATCTGACCGTCTGTGATGTAATCAGTCGTTTTCCTGTTGATATCTGTATTCCATCATTGGCAAGAAGCAAACCAAAGGTTGCTAGATTTTTCGCCGTAACAGACATTGCACACATCTGTGTATAAAACACCACGCTATCCTCCACATCGCTGTCGATGATATTCTTGCTTTTCAAAAGGTAGGCAATTGCCTTATTTCTTGCACAAGTTTCCATCTCAGACTGAAAGACTGCTTCATCCATTGCAATTTCAGGATCTTCACACACATCCTGCATATACTTCTGCATATCTTCAATGGAGTAGCGGCTTACCAGCATACTGGCAATTGTAATGGCACCTGAATTGATCATTGGATTAAATGGACGATTGCTCCTGTTATCTAATTCTACCAGCGAATTGAATGCCTCTCCTGATGGTTCCACTCCTACACGTTCAAATACAATCTCCGACCCAAAGGTATCCAATGCCAGGCATAACGCCATGACCTTGGAAATAGACTGGATTGTAAACCGGTCGTCTGTGTTTCCGGTTTCAAATCTACTTCCATCAATGGTATATAAGCAGATTCCCAGTTTGTTCTTATCTGCTTTGGCAAGTTCTGGAATATAAGTTGCTACATTTCCATATCGAATCACGCCTCTGCCTATGCGTTTCGCATTTTCCAATATCGACATTATTTCTTCTAATCTCATTTTCTACACCTTCGTCCCTATATATTATTACTTCATTTTATCATTGAAATATGGCATTTCCAACTCTCCTGTTTCAATATACCATCTGCCTTTTTTCGAAACAAGTCAATATAACGATTTCTCAAATCTTATAAGATTATTGAAAAGCTAAATTTTATAATTGTAAAACCCGTTAAGATATGATAACATTCATTCTAACTCTAAAAAAGGAAGTGCAGCAATGAACAAAAAAGAAGTCTTAGAAATACGAAAGCAATTCACACCCGACCGCTGTGCGATCACACGTATCTGCGGCTGTTATGTGGATCATGAAAAAGAGAAAAAGGCAGAGCTTAAAAAAGCATTTTTATCACTACCGGAAGAAGAAGCTTTTAAATATTTTGATATACTGAAGCATACTCTGTCCGGTACAGTAGGGAAAAATCTTTTAAATCTGGATTTTCCGCTGGATGCCGAACTTGTCGGGGGTACACAGGAATTCCTCTTAAAGCTACGTGATAGCAAGCTGACTGATGACCTGCTTCTCGAAGAATTCTACGACAAAGTAATCGAAAATTATAATCATGCAGAGAATTACTATATTATTCTCATTCATGCCGCCTATGATGTTCCGGGAAAATCCTCGGATGGTGAGGAGCTGTTTGATGCATCTGATACGGTTTATGAACATATTCTGTGCAGCATTTGCCCGGTCAACCTGACAAAAGCCGGACTTACATACAATGCCGAGACAAACAGTATCGAAGACCGTATCCGTGACTGGCTGGTTGAAGCACCTTTAAACGGTTTTCTCTTCCCGGCATTTAATGATCGGGCAAGTGACATTCACAGTGTATTGTACTATTCTAAAAAAGCCGAAGAGATTCAGCCTGACTTTATCGACAATGTACTCGGCGGAAAAATGCCTTTGACCGCAGGCGACCAGAAAAACTCCTTTCAGGCAATCATCTGTGACACACTGGGTGATAATTGTGACTACGAAACTGTCCGTAATATCCATGACAACATCTGCGAAATGTTAGAGGAAGCAAAGGAATCTCCGGATCCGGTGGAGCTTTCCAAGCCAGATGTGAAACGCCTTCTTCAACGAAGCGGCGTATCTGAAGAACATCTCG
>JAQYAI010000155.1 GCA_029227655.1 bacterium
GCAGAAATAATAATAAATACACCAAATATCATGAGGAGCGCACTTATTATTTTCCTTTTCTCTGTGTTGAGCTCATTTTTACTATATTCTGCCATTTTAATTGCAGTATCTTTCGTCTCTTGATTCATTTTCTCACTTTTCCTTTCTCCATTAATGATCTCAGGTATACTGACTTGATAGAATTCAGATAGTTCAACCAGTAAACTGATATCTGGCATATTACTTCCCGTTTCCCATCTGGACACTGTTCTGTTGGATACATTCAATGTTTCAGCTAACACTTCTTGAGTTATATTTTTTTCTTTACGAAGTGTTTTCAAAAACAGGCCTACTTTTTTCTGATCCATTCACTACACCTCCTTGATTAACAGATTATATGAAAAGTTCACTTACTTACACGACATAAAGTGAGAAAATGCCGTATTTTAAGACCCGACACACTTGTCTGGTTTTACTAATTTCAATCTCATACTTTTCTCCACAATTTTTTATTTCCCTGGCTCGACAACTTGGGTTTAGTATCTTTTATGACATTGAGGGCATTCTCTAACATAGGTAATCTCATAAGCCTTTTTATAATTTCCACATGTTGCACCAACTGCATGTCTAAATCCTACATACCTTAATTCTTTTATTCTTTCTAACTTCACATTACACTCAGGGCATTTACTATGGAATAAGTTATAAATCGCTTTTCTAATTGATGTTAAATCTATAGTGAATTGTTGTTGCTCTCCATATTTGTTATGAAGCTCAGCGCCATATACATAATTGTCATAATCTTCTTGAGTATAACCGAACTGTCTATTAATCTGTTCTTCTTCCTCTTTGGGATAAATATATACTTTACGCATATTCATTACATCTCCCTTATAAATTCCAACTTGCCAAATTCATTCAATAGCTAGTATCAAGCTAAATCTTCACCAGCACTACTTTACATTGTATCATCTCACTTGTTTTTTTACCAGCACCCCTCGTAGAATGCCTCCTTCCAAATGCATATAACACTCATTCATCTGTGAAAGCGCCATAATCTGCAAGACATATTTCATTCCTGTAGCAAGTTCTTTTTCTTTAAACTCCTCCAGCGGAATCCAGCAAACACATTCCTCTTCTGAATTATGTAACGTTCCTGAACATTGATTCGCTTTATATAAGAAGATTACATTTCCTTTCTCATCCTGCACCATACACATATTCATAAAACCCAAACTAAACAGAAAGTCTCGTTTTCCAAACCGATTCACTCAGTTAGGAAAACGAGACTCCCTCCATTTCTTCATTCCATTTTTATCCGAAACAATTACTATTGTGCTTTTTTCTCATTCATCCACTTCTGTATAATATCAATCGCAGCTTCTGCGCCTCCATTCTTCTCTTCGTGAAGCACATCATGACGGGCATCTGGGATAAGATGCACCTCTATATCTTTTATTCCTGCATGATCCATACTATTTTTTACCTGCTGTATTCCTTTTCCAAAATCACCTACTGGATCTTTCTGACCGGACAGCAACAGTATAGGAACTGTTTTATTCCATTTTACGTATGTACTCTTTTTTCCGGTTCTTCTCATCGCATCCATTAATTGATAAAACAAACCTGCAGATATATGCCTTCGACATAAGGAATCTTCACAATATGCAGCACGCTGTTCTTCATCTGCACACAACCAGTCATACGGAGTGGTATTAGGCGCAAATTTCTGATTATAATTTTCAAAAGACATTTTATCGATCAAAGGCGTTGAGCTGTCAAATCCATGCGCCGTTATCTCCCTTTTCACAATCTGAATCAATACAGAAAGCACAATTCCGGGCTGTTGACCGGTTCCCATAATCACTGCACCCGCTATATGATCATCATAGCAGCTCAAATAGTCGCGCAGTAAAAATGAGCCGAGCGAAAATCCCATCATAAAATGAGGCACATTCGGAAAACGATTTTCCAATTCCCGATAAAAAAGATGCATATCCTGTATGCTTGCCTCCCATCCACCTTCTCCAAAAGAGGCACATTCTGGATCTTTGGCATTGTGTCCATGCCCCCGCAAATCAAATCCGGCAACAGCAATGCCGTGTTGAGTCAGGGACTGAGCCAATTTTTCATATCGTCCAATATGTTCTGTCATACCGTGTGCAATCTGCAGTACCATGCATGGGGGTTCTTCCGGTAACCAGATTGTTCCTGATGCTAATCCTTGTTTTTCTCCAAATTCAATATCGTTAACCTTCATCTTCTATTCCGTCCTTTTCTGCTCCAATCATATTAATGCAACATAGTACTTGGAATCAAAAGCCCTTGCGCCCACATCCACATGCACAGTCTTTACAATTTCCTGTGCATCCGCAGGTCGATTTATTCTTAAAAATATGTCTCACAGCACCTCCGGCTGCCACACCGATGATTACTAATAACAAAATATCTATGATATTCACTTAGACACCTCCTAATGCAATACCAATCAGCCTTACAATCAAAGCCACGATCCACGCAATCACGCACTGCCATATGACCACGCCTGCTGCCCATTTTCCCCCCATCTCACGTTTCACAGCGGCGATAGCTGCAACGCAAGGAGTATAGAGAAGGCTGAACACAAGCATCACTGCTGCCGAAAGGCTTGTAAGTGCACCCTCCACATTTCCGGCAAAAAGGATTTCCATAGTGGAAACAACGCTCTCTTTCGCCATAAATCCTGAAATGAGAGATGTGCAGATTCTCCAGTCTCCAATTCCAAGTGGCTGGAAGATTGGAACCATAATTCCAGCAAGTGCTGCCATGATACTATTCTGAGAATCGCTCACCATATTCAGGCGGCAATCAAAACTCTGAAGGAACCAGATTATAATGGTTGCAACAAGAATGACCGAAAATGCTCTTTGCAGGAAATCCTTCGCTTTGTCCCAGAGAAGTAGTCCCACATTCTTTGCTCCAGGCATACGATAGTTCGGAAGTTCCATAACAAAAGGGACCGCTTCTCCTTTAAATAAGGTTTTTCTATAGATCAACGCAATCAGAATTCCCACCAAAATACCGAGGAAATATAAGCCTGCCATGATTAGCCCGCCATGCCCTGGGAAAAATGCATTTACGAAAAATGCATAAATCGGCATTTTGGCAGTACAGCTCATAAATGGGGTGAGCAGAATCGTCATTCTGCGATCCCGTTCACTTGGCAGAGTGCGGGTCGCCATCACCGCCGGAACCGTACATCCAAATCCAATCAAAAGTGGAACGATACTTCTACCGGACAAACCTATTTTTCGAAGCAATTTATCCATTACAAACGCAACTCTGGCGATATATCCGCTATCTTCCAGGATAGACAGGAAGAAGAATAATACAACGATGATTGGAAGGAAACTAAGAACACTTCCCACACCGGCAAAGATTCCATCAATGATCAGTCCATGGATTGCTTCATTGACACCCCCTGCAAGAAGTGCCGCATCCACCATCTCTGTCAATGCTTCAATTCCCATTTCCAAAAGTCCCTGAAGCCACGCCCCGACCACGTTAAATGTGAGATAAAACATTGTGAGCATGATCAATACAAACATCGGAATTGCTGTATATTTTCCAGTAAGAATATTATCAATTTTTTCGCTTCTGACTTTTTCTTTACTTTCGTGTGGTTTTGTGACTGCCGCCTCACAGACTTTAAAGATAAAGCTAAACCGCATCTCTGCGATTGCCGCACTCCGGTCGAGGCCACGCTCTTTTTCCATCTGCACAACGATGTGCTCTATACTTTCAATTTCATTTTTATCGAGATCAAGTGCCTCTTCTATCAGAGGATCTCCCTCTATTAATTTACTTGCCGCAAAACGAACAGAAATACCGGCTTTTTCTGCATGATCCTGAATCAGATGAATGACGGCATGAAGGCATCTGTGCACTGCACCGCTATTTGCATCTTCATCACAATAATCCTGACGCAGCGGTTTTTCCTGATACCGTGCGATATGGATCGCATGACTGACAAGTTCTTCGATTCCCTGGTTCTTTGCTGCCGAAATAGGAATGACCGGAACCCCGAGCTGTGCTTCTATTTCATTTACATCAATGCTTCCGCCATTTCCAATTACCTCGTCCATCATATTCAAAGCAACTACCATCGGGATATCCATTTCCAGAAGCTGCATGGTCAGGTAAAGATTTCTTTCAATATTCGTGGCATCTACAATATTAATCATTGCCTTTGGTTTCTCATTTAAAACAAAATTACGGCTCACGATTTCTTCACTGCTGTATGGAGACATGGAATAAATTCCCGGAAGATCAGTGATCAATGTATTCGGATGCCCTTTGATGGAACCATCTTTACGGTCTACCGTAACGCCCGGGAAATTTCCCACATGCTGATTCGATCCTGTCAACTGATTAAATAAAGTCGTTTTCCCACAGTTCTGGTTACCGACCAGAGCGTATGTCAGCGTTTCATCATCCGGAAGCGGATTTTCCTCCTTGCGGTCATGATATTTTCCGCCCTCGCCAAGTCCCGGATGATGCTGAGTCTTCTTTTGCTTTTTCGGTGGCTGCTGATTTGCAGTTTCTATTTCTGTCGCTTCAATCTGGGCTGCATCTGCAAGGCGGAGCGTCAACTCATAACCATGAATCTTAAGCTCCATCGGGTCTCCCATTGGAGCCAGCTTTACGACCGTAACCTCCGCTCCCGGAATGACGCCCATATCCAGAAAATGCTGCCTGAGTGAACCCTCACCGCCGACCGCTGTCACAACAGCTGTATTGCCAACTTTGATTTTATCTAATGTCATTGCTTTTCACTCCTTTATGTAAAATCAAGTAAGTTATGATTAACTTTTCGAAATTAGTATAGGCTAACCACCCGTCAGTGTCAAGCAAAAATCGATATTCGTAGAATTTAAATCAAATAGATCAGCAATCCAATCTGCATCACCAGAATACATGGAATTCCTATTCTGAAATACCATTTTCTTGTTTTATGCCTAAACGCGAACATGCCTGCAAGTGCCCCCGCAGACCCACCCATCACAGCCAGCAAAAACAACGTTTTCTCCGGAACCCTGAATTTTTTCTTTATGGCTTTGTATTTATCAGCTCCAAATACCACAAACGTAATAATATTTATCGCAAACAGATAACTTCCAATATTCATTATCATATCCTCTGTCATTTTCTACTTTGTCCCCCACAGATACCGCATAAATTCCGGAACGAGCTTCTCCCAGTCAGCCTCGCAATGTCCGCCGCCGACCTGGCAGTCTATTTTGACATTCCCGCCTTTTTCCTGTACTTTTTCTGCCACTTTCACGTTACAATCATAAGTGTGGCTGCCAGCCTCTTTCGTTCCCCATGACAGATAAATTCTGGTGTCAGGATTTATTTCACTGTTTTCTAAATCTTTCATCAGTGGCTGCATGCAGAACCCGATGGCGCTTGACAGACAGGCTGCTTTCGAGAACCACCGGTTGTGACAGACCGCACCATAAAGTGCCATTAATCCTCCCATGCTGGATCCTCCGATTCCGGTACATTCCCGGAACGGATAGGTCCGGTATTCCCTGTCGATAATCGGCTTTATCTCTTCAATGATCCATCGGAACGTTTCCTCCCCCATGCATCTCTCATGGTCCGGATTACTGAAAGTCACAAAATACGGACTATATTCACAAAGGCGTTCCACTCCTTCATGGCCACATTCCATACCTACAATAATCATAGGTTTGCTCCACTGGTCTAAAAACGTCTTCAGTCCCCATGATTTTCCATAGGTCGCATCCTCATCATAGAACAGATTATGACCGTCAAAAAAATACATGACCGGATAGCGTTCTTCTGTCTCATAATAATTGTCGGGAAGGTAAATATGTATTGGTCTTTTCTTGTTTTTAGGTGTATAAATAAAATCGCGCTTGATGATCATTTTCTCACTCTCCACTCAAATTTTCTTTTTATTTTACCAAAAAGAAAGGCTCTTGTACACTTTCATATACAAAAGCCTGGTTTCTGCAAGTTCTATTTTTGTAGCAGTTTCTTTAAATCTTCTTCTGGTGTGGTGATCGATGCAATCTGATATGTTTCCACTAGAAATGCCAATACATTTGGCGAAAGAAACGCTGGCAGTGATGGACCAAGCAGAATATTTTTGATTCCCAGATGAAGAAGTGTCAGCAAGATTGCTACCGCCTTCTGTTCGTACCATGAGAGCACCATAGAAAGCGGCAATTCGTTGACCTCACATCCAAAGGCTTTCGCCAAAGAGACTGCGACCTTAATTGCCCCGTATGCATCGTTACACTGCCCCATGTCCATGATGCGAGGGAGACCCCCAATCGTTCCCAGATCAAGATCATTAAAACGATATTTTCCACAGGCAAGTGTTAAGATTACACTGTCATTCGGTGTCTGTTTTACGAATTCTGTAAAATAATTTCGTCCGGTTTTCGCGCCATCACATCCTCCCACGAGGAAGAAATGGCTGATTGCTCCGCTTTTCACGGCATCAATCACGGTATCTGCGACCGAAAGAATCGCATGGTGTGAAAATCCTGTCATGACCTTATTTCCACCGTTGATTCCCGTAAATTCTTTTTCTTCCGAAAAACCGCCAAGCTCTAATGCTTTCTCAATGACTGGGGTAAAATCTTTGTCTTCCCCAATGTGTGTAAGCTCTGGATAGGATACAACTGCTGTTGTAAATACACGGTCTTCATAGCTTTTTTTCGGCGGCATCAGACAGTTCGTTGTAAACAGAACCGGTGCCGGAATATCCGCAAATTCTTTCTGCTGATTCTGCCATGCGGTTCCATAATTTCCCTTTAAATGCGAATATTTCCTAAGCTCCGGATATGCATGTGCCGGAAGCATTTCTCCATGTGTATAAATATTGATTCCTTTTCCTTCTGTCTGTTCTAATAAAAGTTTCAAATCATATAGATCATGACCCGTAATAATGATAAATGGGCCTTTTTCTACTTTCATCGTCACTTCCACCGGACTTGGATTTCCATAGGTTTCTGTGTTTGCCTTATCAAGAAGATCCATACATTTCAGATTGACTTCCCCGACTTCCATCACGACCGGCAAAAGTTCTTCCATTCCCCAGTCGTCCATCCCGACTGCACGAAGTGCTTTATATAAGAAATGATCAACCTCGGAATCTCTATATCCTAATACAAGTGCATGATATGCATACGCC
>JAQYAI010000156.1 GCA_029227655.1 bacterium
ATATGCGAAGATCGGTTTCCAGGTAAGCGAACTTTTTGATGATGATCTTTTAAAAGAGAAAGTGGTTCGCGTTGCAGAGCAGAAGAATGTTTTATTAGAACATTTATATCACAAACCACTCATTGATCCGGAAGACTTATACAAAGAACTTGTAGAATACAGAGAGATGATTTCTCCATATGTATGTAACGTATCTGCATATCTTGACCAGGCACTCAAAGATGGAAAAGAAATCTTACTGGAAGGACAGCTCGGAACATTAAAAGATCCAGATCATGGTATCTACCCAATGGTCACATCTTCTTCCACACTTGCTGCTTATGGTGCAATCGGAGCAGGAATTCCACCATATGAGATCAAGCAGATCGTAACAGTATGTAAAGCATATTCAAGTGCTGTTGGTGCTGGTGCATTTGTAAGTGAAATCTTCGGAGACGAAGCAGATGAATTGAGAAGACGTGGTGGAGACGGCGGAGAATTCGGAGCAACGACAGGACGCCCAAGACGTATGGGATGGTTCGACTGTGTAGCTTCAAAATACGGATGCCGTATGCAGGGGACTACAGATGTTGCATTTACAGTAGTTGACGTTTTGGGATACTTAGACGAAATTCCAGTATGCGTAGGCTATGAGATCAACGGAGAAGTGACAACAGAATTCCCACCGACATACCTTCTTGAGAAAGCAAAACCAGTGCTTAAGACTTTACCAGGATGGAAATGCGATATTCGTGGAATTAAGAAATACGAAGATCTTCCAGAGAACTGCAGAAATTACATTGAATTTATCGAAGGACAGATTGGCTATCCAATCACAATGGTTTCTAATGGACCAGGAAGACATGACATTATTTTCAGATAATAAGGACATAAAAGAAAGATGGCGGACAGCCATCTTTCTTTTGTTTACATTATTTTTTATAAAAGATGTAAATTGTTTTCAGCAGCAGTTCTCATAACGTCATCTGGCCATACGGAAGATTGAACTTCGCCAATATGTGCTTTTCGGAGATAAAACATACAGATACGTGACTGACCGATACCACCGCCAACCGTATATGGAAGTTCACCGGCAAGCAGGGATTTCTGGAAATCGAGTTCTGCACGGTCTTCGCATCCTGCAGCTTTGAGCTGTTTTTTTAGTGCTTCTTCATCGACACGGATACCCATAGAAGAGAGTTCTAAAGCGATGTCGAGAACAGGGTAGTAGACGATAATATCACCATTTAATTCCCAGTCATCGTAGTCTGGTGCACGTCCGTCATGTCTTTGACCGGAAGCAAGTATCTTACCAATCTGTTTGATAAAGATGGCACCTTTTGCTTTTGCAAAGAGATATTCACGTTCCTTCGGAGTCTTATCAGGATACATGGTTTCCAGTTCCTGAGAAGTAACAAATGTGATTTCATCAGGTAAAATGGTTTCAATATAATTATAGCGTCTTGCCATGTATTGTTCGGTTTCTTTTAAGGCGCGGTATACTTTGTTTACCGTATATTCTAAGGTTTCTGTATTACGTTCTTCTTTTGAGATTACCTTTTCCCAGTCCCACTGGTCGACATAAATCGAATGGATATTGTCTGTGTCTTCATCACGACGGATCGCAGTCATATCTGTGTATAATCCTTCTCCAGAATGAAAACCATAACGTTTTAATGCGTAACGTTTCCATTTGGCAAGGGAATGTACGACTTCTACTTCTTTGTCATTTTGTTCTTTTAAACCGAAAGCAACAGGTCGTTCTACACCATTTAAGTTGTCGTTAAGTCCGGTTTCCGGACGTACGAACAGAGGTGCAGATACACGGGTCAGATGCAAAGACTTTGCAAGTGAGCGTTCAAAATGATCCTTGACTTCCTTGATTGCAACTTCTGTTTCACGAATGGTAAGTGGAGAATGATAGTTTTCCGGTATTATTAAGTTCTGCATAATTATCACCCTTTCTGTTCATTAACATCTGTACATCGACGCTAACGTTAGTGTATTAAAAGATTGAAGTGTTGTCAATCAGAAAATGTTAAGATTTTTCTTATAGAATATTCAGAAAGGTGACATAAAATGCTCACAAAGGGATGTTAAGATAAATATATAAGGATGCAGGAATATCTTGAAAGAGATCTTCATATAATGGAAAGGTCGGGATTTCCGAAAGTGACAAATTGTAAAGGAGGTATTTTATGGATAGAAGAGAAGAGCAGTATGAGAAGTATGAGAATAGAAAAACAATTTCGATAGAAGAATATTTGCTGAAGAGACAGAATCAGCAGGAAAAGAACAGATATGGAAAAATAAGACAGAAGAAAACAGTTCTGTCCGTGCGTGGGCAGAACTGTATATATAAATAATGCTATGATTCACTTTCACCAGAATCATCTTTACCGGAAAGACGATAAAAAAGTAGAATTCCATAGAGCAGGATAGGAATAATAATTGTTCCGGCAACAGATACTTTGAACATGCCGGTTGCTAATTCAGAATCCATAAGAGCAAAGATCAAAGTGCTTAAATAAAGTAAGACTAAAAGGATCGCACCCAGAAGTGCAAAAAGTCGTTTGAATTTTTTCATAATAAAGTCCTTTCTAAATGATGGGTTGCGTTTAGTATACAAAGAAAATTACTTTTCTACAAGAAAAGTTTTGCAAAGCATAGAAAAATACTGTATGATATATGGAGTTACAAATGAACAAAAGGAGATTTTAAATATGAGTACATTATTAGAACAGTGGAGAGCTACCGCTTATTCGCAGGAAGCAGACAGAAACCAGCTTCAGAAATTCTGGGGAGCATATTTTGAGATTGAAAAAGGAATCTATGAACAGCTCCTTGCAGATCCAGATGTTGAAGTAAAAGGAACGGTAAAAGAACTTGCTGAAAAATATGGCGTAGAAGTATTTACAATGACAGGATTCCTTGATGGAATCAATGACAGCTTAAAAGTTGCAAATCCAATCGAAACGATGGACGAGAATACAGAAGTAAGCCTTGCATTTGACAAGGAAAGTCTTTACAAGAACATGGTAGATGCAAAAGCAGAATGGCTGTATGAACTTCCACAGTGGGATGCTATTTTTACAGAAGAAAAGAGAAAAGAGCTTTACAAAGAACAGAAGAGTTCACGTACTGTTCATGTAGAAAAGAAAGTATATCCTAACGATCCATGTCCATGTGGAAGCGGAAAGAAATACAAAAAATGCTGTGGAAAAAATAAATAGTGTTACAATAATTTGCAGCAGTCAGATTGACAAATCGATTATAGATATTTATAATATTTACAAAAGCGTTGATGAGAAGAGTAGAACGTGGAAGATTTTCAGAGAGGGAAGCATTGGTGTGAGCTTCTTAGTCGGAGATGTTTGAAGACCACCTCGGAGTGGCTGTGAGGAGCAGCACGGAAAGGATACCGTTATCATCCGAATGAAGTGACTTTTGCAGATTATAGTTGTGTGCAGAAGTAAGCGGGGTGGAACCGCGAGTGTAAAGTTAACTCGTCCCTTGCAGTGATTAATTTCATTGCAAGGGATTTTTCGCGTTTAAAGGAATGCGTGCGCTGTCAGAGAAACAATGCGATTGTGCTTGCACAAAGAGCATTGTTTCTCTGACAGCATGGGCGAGCCGCCCGCGACCGAGATGTAGCGAAGCGAAATCGAGGTTCGCAGCACGCATTTTTCAAGAAGAAGAGGGTATGTTTATATGGATTGGGCGCAGGAAGCTTAATAGATTAATTTGTACCCAAAGCTTTGGTAGAAAATGGGTATAGAAATTTGGAAAATTTTATATATGCCCAAAGGAAGAGAAAATGTGGGCACATTTGAGATAATTTTTTTCTAATGCCCAAAGGATATAAGCAGGGTGGGCATAAAAGAGAATAAATATTGCTATGCGCCCAATGGGAGCCATTCCAATAAGAGGCGCCTAATAAGATGAGTCCCAAATAATATCACTAGAAAAGACAAATTAAGGAGGAGAGGACTAGGTGGAGAAGTATTATATGCTAAATAATGGTATGCGGATTCCGGAAATTGGTTTTGGAACTTACAAAGTGAATCCGGAAGAGAATAAAAAGATTTTCAGGTTGGCTCTTCAGGCTGGATACCGGTATTTTGATACGGCATCTTTTTATGGCAATGAAGATGCCCTTGGAGAGGTACTGAAAGAAAGTGGAATACCAAGAGAAGAGCTTTTCCTTGCGTCAAAAGTATGGAAGACCGAGATGGGCTTTGAAGAGACGAAGGCGGCACTTAAGAGAAGTCTTGAGAAACTGCAGACAGATTATCTGGATCTTTATCTGATTCACTGGCCAATTCCATCGGCAGACTGCAAAGACTGGAAACAGTTAGATATAGATACATGGAGAGCCATGGAAGAACTGCAGAAGGAAGGCAAGGTAAAAGCAATTGGACTGAGCAATTTCCTTCCACATCACATCGAAAATATTTTGCAGAACTGCACGATAAAACCAGTTATCGACCAGCTGGAACTCCATCCGGGATATATGCAGGAAGCGGCAATTCAGTATTGTAAGGAAAATGATATTGCTGTTCAGGCATGGAGTCCGGTGGCAAGGGGAAGAATATTTGATAACAAATTATTAGTTACTCTTGCCAAAAAGTATCAGGTTTCCGTTGCGCAGATCTGTCTGCAGTATCTGAAACAGAGAAAGATTCTGATTATACCAAAGGCATCCAGTTTAGAGCGGATGAAAGAAAATTTAAATCCATTTGGTTTTGAACTCGAGAGGGAAGAAATTCAGAAAATTACTTCTATGCCACAGTGTGGATGGGGCGGAGGACATCCGGATCCTGAGCTAGAAGATAAGAAATAAAACTAATGTTAACAAATATAAGAAAGTGAGGAAACATCATGAAAATTACATTAAAAGATGGATCATGTAAAGAATATGCAGAAAGCAAAAGAGTCCTTGATGTGGCAATTGATATCAGTGAAGGACTTGCGAGAGCAGCTTGTGCAGGAAGGGTAAATGGAGAAGTTGTCGATTTAAGACATGAACTTCATGATGACTGTGAATTGGAAATTCTTACATTTAATGATGAAGATGGTAAGAAAGCATACAGACATACAGCATCCCACATTATGGCACAGGCCGTAAAAAGATTGTACCCAGATACAAAATTGGCAATCGGACCGGCAATCGAAGAAGGATTCTACTATGATTTTGACCGTGAAACAGGATTTACACAGGAAGAACTTGGAGAAATCGAAAAAGAAATGAAGAAGATCATTAAAGAAAATCTTCCAATCGAGAGATTTACACTACCGAGAGAAGAAGCTATCAAATTCATGGAAGAAAAAGGAGAACCATACAAAGTAGAGCTGATTCAGAATCTTCCGGAAGGAGAAGAAATTTCTTTCTACAAACAGGGTGATTTCACAGATCTTTGTGCCGGACCACATTTAATGAAGACAAAACCGATTAAGGCATTTAAACTGACATCTTCTTCTATGGCATACTGGAGAGGTGATTCGAATAAAGCACAGCTTCAGAGAATTTACGGAACAGCATTTGATAAAAAAGAAGATCTGGAAGCATACTTGGAACATCTTGCTGATATCAAGAAACGTGATCACAACAGACTTGGACGTGAAATGGAACTTTTTACAACCGTTGATGTTGTAGGACAGGGTCTTCCACTCATGCTTCCACGAGGCGTGAAAATGATCACAAAACTCCAGAGATGGATCGAAGATCTGGAAGAAAAAGAATGGGGATACGTTCGAACAAAGACTCCGCTCATGGCAAAATCAGATCTTTATAAGATTTCGGGCCACTGGGATCATTACAAAGATGGAATGTTCGTATTAGGTGATGAAGAAGTAGACAAAGAAGTATTTGCGCTCCGTCCAATGACATGTCCATTCCAGTATTATGTTTATAAAAACACACAGAAGTCTTACAGAGATCTTCCATACCGAATGGGCGAGACGTCGACATTGTTCCGTAACGAAGATTCCGGGGAAATGCATGGACTTACACGTGTGCGCCAGTTTACGATTTCAGAGGGCCACAATGTGATCCGTCCGGATCAGGCAGAAGAAGAACTTCAGAACTGTCTGAATCTGGCAATCTATATATTGACAACATTAGGACTTCAGGATGATGTAACATACCGTTTGTCAAAATGGGATCCTGAAAATAGAGAAAAATACCTTGGAGATGAAGCATACTGGGAAAGCACACAGAATGCACTTCGTCAGGTATTGGTAGAAAAGGGTGTATCATTTAAGGAAGAAGAAGGGGAAGCTGCTTTCTATGGCCCTAAGATTGATATTCAGGCTAAGAACGTATATGGCAAAGAAGACACAATGATCACCATCCAGCTCGACTGTGCATGTGCAGAAAAATTTGACATGTACTATATTGACCAGAATGGTGCAAAGGTCCGCCCATACATTATCCACAGAACATCTCTTGGATGTTATGAAAGAACACTTGCATGGCTGATTGAAAAATATGCCGGAAAATTCCCGACATGGCTTTGCCCGGAACAGGTCCGCATCCTTCCAATTTCAGAAAAATATGCAGATTACGCAGAAAAAGTACGCAAAGAACTTGCAAGAAATGATGTGGATGTAACGGTTGATAATCGTTCGGAAAAGATTGGATACAAGATTCGTGAAGCAAGACTTGCGAGATTACCATACATGCTCGTTGTGGGTGAAAAAGAAGAAGCAGAAGGTCTTGTGTCTGTAAGAAGCCGCTTTGCCGGTGATGAAGGACAGAAGAGTCTTCAGACATTTATTGATGAGATTACAAAAGAAATCAGAGAAAAGACAATCCGCGAAGAACTTGTAGAAGAATAAGAACATGTAATTTGGGCATAATGATACTGATTATGTTTTAGATAAGGAGGAATCATTATGCCAGAACTGAGATGTACTGTACAGACGTGTGTGCACAATCAGGATTTTTACTGTGATCTGAAGAAAATCAATGTAGGCGGCAGTGATGCAAAACGTGCAGAAGAAACCTGTTGTGACAGTTTTGAAGAACGCAAGAGTGCAACCTACAGCAATGCGGTCCATGAAGCATCGCCTACAAGTGACATTGACTGTAAAGCAGTTGAGTGTCAGTATAATCAAAGTTGTAAATGCCATGCTGGAAAAATCAGCGTAGAAGGAAGTCAGGCGACAACGAATAGTCAGACTGAATGTGCGACATTTACAAAATAATAAAGATGTATTTTGGAGAGACACGTGGTAATCATGCCATGTGTCTTTCTGATTTCCGGTAAAGAAAAATTCTAGTGGTTGACGCAGCAGGAGGGATAACGGTATAATAGTTGAAATGATTTTGAAAAACAAGGTGATAGCTATGGAAAATGATAATAATACAATGAATACAGAAAATGAAGAAATAGAAGAACATGAGCCATATTATGCAAAAAAGCCTGAATTCAAGGAGGAAGGCACTTCAAAATTACGCCAGCATTTCAGTAAAGGAATGTCCTATATCCTGGTCATTGTTACCTGTGTGGTTCTATATTTTGCTCTTCTAAGATTCGATGCAGTAGCGAGTGCAGTTGGGATGATCGTAGATGTAATGAAACCAGTACTTTATGGTTTTGCCATCGCATTCTTACTGAATCCAATCGTTAAAAAAGTGGATGAAAAGTTAGGCCCAATCTTAAAAGAAAAGATGGAGCCGGAGAGGGCACAGCAGCTTTCCAGAACAGCAGGAATCATTCTGGCAATGTTGTTTTTGATCGTACTTATCAGTGCACTTTGCAATATGCTCATTCCGGAGCTTTATAAGAGTATCCGTGACATGCTGGTCGCCCTTCCGGGACAGCTCACACAAGCGTCTAACAACATTCAGGAATTTCTGGAGAAGGATACGACAATGGGAATCGTAGTAAAGAATGCACTTGAGCAGGCCACAGAAGTTTTTGAAAACTGGGTACGTACAGATTTTATGGGACAGATGAATACTTTGGTGTCAAATGTTACGGTAGGTGTGGTAAACGTAGTGGGTGAAGTATTCAATTTGGTACTTGGCCTGATTGTTTCTGTGTATGTATTATTTGGAAAAGAAAGGTTCTCAAAGCATGCGAAGAAACTGACCTATGCATTTTGCAGTACCAGTCATGCGAATATGATTCTTCATCTGACGAAGAAAAGCAATCAGATTTTTGGTGGATTTATTATCGGTAAAATCATTGATTCTGTAATTATCGGAATTCTTTGCTTTATTTGTCTGAGCGTTATGAAGATGCCATATACATTGCTGGTAAGTGTTATCGTAGGTGTGACGAATATCATTCCGTTCTTCGGACCATTTATCGGAGCGATTCCAAGTGCGATTCTGATCATACTTGCCAGTCCGATGAAAGGTGTATATTTTATTATCTTTGTACTGATTTTGCAGCAGGTAGATGGAAATATTATTGGACCAAAGATTCTGGGAGATACTACAGGGGTGTCGGCGTTTGGTGTAATTTTTTCTATCCTGATCGGAGGAGGATTATTTGGATTTGTGGGAATGATCATCGCTGTTCCAACTTATGCACTTGGATATTACGTTCTGATGATGATTACAGATCGCAAATTAGAAAAGAAGGATCTTCCGGTCGATCTGGATAGTTATGATGAATTCAGTTATGTAAATAAAGATGGTGTTTACATAAAAGGAAAGTCAAAAGAAGTGATAAAAAAAGAGAATATGGAGAGTTAGTTAGATATGATGTGTGAAATGAGAATGATGGATTTTGCGGATGTATTAGCTTCAGCAGAACCTGTGCCGGGTGGAGGCGGTGCATCTGCAGCCGTGGGTGCTTTTGCAGCAGCTCTTGGACGAATGGTCACGAGTCTTACAGTTGGAAAGAAAAAATATGCGTCTGTTGAAGAAGAGATGCGGGAAATCAATGAAAAACTGGAAGCATATCAGAAGAAGTTACTGGATTTTATTGACCTTGATGCAGAAGCATTTCTGCCCCTTTCAAAGGCATATAAGATGCCGAAAGAAACGGAAGCACAGAGAATGGAGAAGGAAAAGGTCATGGAAGAAGCGCTATATGCAGCCAGCATTACTCCGATTCATATGATGGAGACGATTCTTGAAGTGATGAGACTTTTGGCAGTATTAAGTGAGAAGGGAAGTACGCTTGCGGTAAGTGATGCTGCTACAGGTGTGTTTTTTGGAAGAGGTGCGCTGGAAGGTGCGTCTATGAACGTTTTTATTAATACAGGAATGATGAAGAATAAGGAAACAGCAGAGAATCTTCAGGAAAGAGCAAAAGTGATGATTGCGGAAGGGGAAGCACTGCGTGACCGGGTATATTATTCAGTTCTTGAGAAAATAATGTAGAGGTTTACGATATGGGAATAGTAATGTTGGGGTCTGAAGTTGCAAAAGCAATGAAAGAGGACTTGATTCAGGAGGTTCAGATTCTAAAGGAAAAAGGGATTGAGCCACATCTGACGATCATTCGTGTAGGAGCTCGCCCGGATGATGTTGCATATGAGCGCAATGCAAAGAGACGAATGGAAGTGGTAGGAATTGCATGCGATGTGATTGAACTGGAAGAAACAGTTTCACAAGAGGAGTTTGAGAAAGTGTTCTGTCAGGTGAATCAGGATGAAAATGTTCATGGGATTCTTCTATTTCAGCCATTGCCTGCTCATTTGGATGCAGAGCCAGTGAAGATGCAGGTTTGTCCGTATAAAGATGTGGACTGTATGTGCAGGGAAAATGCAGCCAAAGTCTTTGTGGGAGAACAGACGGGGCATGCGCCATGTACAGCAGAGGCAGTAATGGAAATGATCCGGTATTATGGAATACCTGTATCAGGAAAACGAGTCGTTGTTCTTGGAAGGAGCCTTGTAATCGGAAAGCCGGTTTCAATGTTAATGTTGGAACAAAATGCGACCGTCACAATTTGCCACTCTAAGACAGAGAATCTGGAACAAATCTGTCAAGAGGCAGATATACTTGTGGCGGCAGTTGGAAGACCACGTATGGTGACCGAACAGATGGTAGGAGCAGGTGCTGTTGTGGTAGACGTGGGAATCAATGTGGATGAAAATGGAAATCTTTGCGGAGATGTGGATTTTGAAAATGTAGAAGCCAAGGCATCCTATATCAGTCCAGTGCCGAAAGGCGTGGGAAGTGTGACCACATCTGTTCTTGCAAAACATGTGATTCAGGCAGCAAAATTGCTTTGTGACGAAGCAATCAAAGGATAAATTGGCAAAGAACGGAGGTATAGGTAAATGATTGAAATGTTGAAAGAAGGGGTAGAATGGTTCAATGGAATTGTCTGGGGCTGGCCTATGATAATTCTGCTTTTGGGAACACATGTGTTCATGACTTTCCGAACAGGGGTTATTCAGAAATATATTTTTAAAGGGATTAAATTATCTGTTTCTAAAGATCCAGATGCAGAAGGCGATGTGAGCCAGTTTGGAGCGCTTACAACGGCACTTGCATCGACGATTGGGACGGGAAATATCATCGGTGTAGGGACGGCAGTTGTACTTGGAGGACCTGGTGCTGTATTCTGGTGCTGGCTTACAGGGGTATTTGGAATTGCAACAAAATATGCAGAAGCACTTTTGTCAGTAAAATATCGTGTAAAAACAGAAGATGGAAGAATGCAGGGCGGACCGATGTATGTACTTGAATATGGTCTGAAAAATAAAAATCTTGGAAAGGCTCTTGCGATTCTGTTCGCAGCATTTGGTACAGTTGCCACGATCGGAACAGGGTGTGCGACGCAGGTGAATGCGATTGCGGTAGTGTGCAGAGAAAATTTCCACGTTCCTTCATGGATTGTCGGACTGGTTCTTGCGGCAGCAGTAGGATCTGTTATTTTTGGGGGAATCAAGAAGATCGCAAATGTTTGTGAAAGGTTAGTTCCGTTTATGGCAGCGTTTTATGTATTGGGATGTGTAATCATTTTAGGAATGAACAGTGGATATCTTTGGGAATCTCTTGTCTTGATCGTCAAACTTGCATTTACACCGGGCGCAGCAGCAGGAGGACTTGTTGGAAGCGGAATTATGATTGCTATGAGATATGGTATTGCAAGAGGGCTTTTCTCGAACGAATCTGGTATGGGTACTGCTCCGATTGCAGCGGCAGCGGCCCAGACAAGGAATCCGGTAAGACAGGCGCTTGTCTCATCAACAGGAACATTCTGGGATACTGTTATCGTGTGTCTGATGACCGGACTTGTACTTGTATCGACAATTATTAAAAATCCGGCAGTCGACATCAGTAATATTGCAGATGGCGGTGTACTTACGACCCTCGCCTTCCAGCAGATTCCAATCTTAGGACCAGTCATTTTGGTTGTTGGAATCATATCATTTGCATTCTCGACCATTATCGGATGGTATTATTATGGAGAACGCTGTATCGAATATTTAGGTGGGAAAAAGGCCATTTCGGTATATAGAATTTTATATGTAGCGGTAGCGGTCATTGCTCCGGTCATCTCATTGAACTTTATGTGGCTGATCACAGACACACTGAATGCATTGATGGCGATTCCGAACCTGATCGCGGTTCTTCTCTTATCGTCAGTTGTGGTAAGTGAAACCAAGAAATACATGAACAATCTTGATGCAAAAGATGACAGAGAGATTCCTGTTGTAAAATTGTAAACAGGTTGTGTGAAAGGAGAAGTAAGATTGCATAAGAGAATTGCAAAATTTCAAAAAGTAAGTCTGGAGAGGTTCTCTAAAGACTGGAGAGATACATTTGGAGATGGAATTTCTGATGAGGAAATTCAGAAAATTTATGAAGAGATTCCACTTCCAAAGCGTGCGACAGCAGGAAGTGCCGGATATGATTTTTATATGCCGGAAACATTTGTCATTGCACCGGGAGAAACGTTGAAAATTCCGACAGGAATCCGTGTGGAGATGGAGCAGGAATGGGTGCTAAAGTGTTATCCAAGAAGTGGCCTTGGTTTTAAATACCGCCTGCAGCTGAATAATACGGTCGGAATTATTGACAGTGATTATTTTTATTCAGATAATGAAGGACACATTTTCGCGAAAATGACAAATGACAGCAATGAGGGGAAGACGGCAGAGTTAAAGAAAGGAACCGGCTTTATGCAGGGGATATTCATCGAATATGGAATCACGGTCGATGATGATGTGACAGAAAAAAGAAATGGTGGATTTGGAAGTACCACAAGATAAGAATAGAGAGGAAGAGCAACCTGGCTTTGATACCAGGATGGCTCTTCCTTATTTGTTTTAGATAAACTTTAAGAGGACTGACTGCGTATAACATATGTTCTTAAGGTTATTGAAAGTTCAGTTCATATACTTTCGTAGGACGTCCTTTAGAGTTCGAGGTCCTTGTGTATACTACACTTGCACATCCACCTTTTTGCAGATTCTGAAGAATACGATTTGCATTTCGGATGGTGACGCCAAAGCGGGAAGAAAGTTCCTGGGTGGTGACTTTGTTGTCTCCTGTGAGTTTCTGATAGGTCATCAGTTTCTGGATCGTAATAGTAGAAAGCTTACATTTCTTCGCGATATACGTGCATTTACGATTGAAAGTATTCTCAATCACCATTCTTTTTTCAGAATCCAGTGGACCAATCAAATCTCCCTGTGCATTCTTGATGAAACTGTGCCCTGTAAAACGCGCTTCCCGAATTGCATAAGTGGAATTCTTGAGCGCATCACTGAGCGTGTTGCCGATTCCGTAGCCTACGGAACATTCAAACGGAAGTGATTCGTTCAAGTAACTACTAAGAGAGCAGGTGCGATAATGGTTCGTAATAGAATCTAATACCTGGGCAGTAGTGAAAATATGGAATCCTTCTTTGTTATCCAAAATCAGGCATTCCATTAGATTTTCTTTCAGGAAAGATTCAATTTTTCTGCGAAGCAGAGCCATCATTTCCGGTGAAATAGAGTCTAACTTGCGTGGGGTGACAGATAAAAGCGTGGAGCGGTTGGCAAGGAGCTTTTCCATCTCAATCTTTGCAAATAATTCATGTAACAATGAAGTAAGGGTCAAATCCGAAGGAAATGGAAAAAGATAAGGGATATTATGTTCGATCAGTGCAGGAATAATATTCGTAAACTGACAGATTACAATATCCATTTTTCCTTCTTTGTAAAGTTCTATCAGGCGGTTGACCATCTTATCTTCAATACAGGCTATTTCCTCGGCAGGTAAATGCGAGGTCCATTGACTGAATCTGGGAATAAACTGCTCAGATGTCATACCCTTGAGAAAGTCTGTCGCGGTATTTTTGTCGTCCATCAATACCATGAAGTCCATAACAATCCGGTTCATATCGGAATTCTTTGGCTCCATGAGAATATCCAGGATGGACTTATACATCCCTTCCAAATCAATCTGGAACGAAACGACAGGTTTATGAATCTTATGCTCTACTACTTCGATGGCTGATTTTGCAATTGGACCACTGACGAGAAAACCATCTGCTTCTTCTGCATAAGAATCGTATACAGAAGGAATGTTCTGAAAACTGTCATAGGTAGTGAAAATCAGATCGCAATCTGGTTTTAATCGCTCAAAAGCGGATTTTACTGGGGTATGTAAATAGTGACTGGAAATAATAACGATTTTTTTGCTCATAATTTTTTCCTCCGTGAGGAATATTATAACATATTCTTTCATGAATAGGTAAATTGTTGTGAAAAAAATTGACTCTGTTGTGAAAAGATGATATATTTTATTCTAGTATATATTCCATAAATATTCTATAAAAAAGGAGGGAAATATTATGAATTATTATGAAAGAGCTCTTGAGCTGAAGGATGAAATTATAGAAAATCGTCGATATTTTCATACAAATGCAGAGGTAGGACTTGATATGCCAAAGGCAAAAGCCTATGTGATGAAGAAGCTTACAGAGTATGGATTAGAACCAAAGGAATGCGGTTATGGTGTAACAGCAACTGTTGGAAAGGGTGGAAAAGTTCTTTTGCTCCGCGCGGATATGGATGCACTTCCAATGCCGGAAGAAAGTGGGGAATCATTTGCGTGTCCGACAGGAAAAGAAGCACACACTTGTGGACATGATTTCCATGCAGCGATGCTTCTTACTGCAGCAAAAATGCTGAAAGAGAATGAAGCAGAACTGGAAGGCACTGTAAAATTCATGTTCCAACCGGCGGAAGAGACCTTCGAAGGCAGTAAGA
The DNA here is from genome assembly GCA_029227655.1 of bacterium. Classification (GTDB taxonomy): domain Bacteria; phylum Bacillota; class Clostridia; order Lachnospirales; family Lachnospiraceae; genus Allocoprococcus. The sequence continues at coordinate 14,158 of JAQYAI010000156.1, forward strand.
ACATGATTGAAAATGGTATTTTAGAAAATCCACATGTAGATGCAGCGCTCGCTTATCATGTATCACCTGGACAGATGCCGGTAGGTCTTTATATGTATAACAGTACAGGTACGATGATGTTTTCTGTTGATGGATTCAAGATCAATGTGAAAGGAAAAGGTGCACATGGTGCATATCCTCACAGTTCTATTGATCCGATCAATATTGCAGTGCATGTATATCTTGCATTAGAAGCTCTGATTGCAAGAGAAGCGGATCCGACCAAAGCATGTGTTATGACAGTCGGAAAGTTCACAGCAGGTACGGCAGCAAATATCATTCCGAATACGGCAGTTCTGGAAGGAACAATTCGTTCCAACGACAAAACAAACAGAGAACTGCTTGTGCGCAGAATGAAAGAAGTTGCAATGAAAACTGCAGAAGTATATGGAGGAACAGCCGAAATCGAAATGATTTCAGAAGTTCCACCATTGATCTGTGATCCAAAGCTTACAGAAGAATTCGTTGGATATATGAAAGAAATGAATATTCCGGGAGCAATGCCTTATCCAGGAATTTCTGCAAGTGCATCAGAAGATTTCGCAAGTATTGCAGAAAAAGTACCAAGTACATTTATGTACCTTTCTGCAGGATATACAGATGAACGCGGAGTTCATCCTGCACATAATCCAAAAGCACTGTTTAATGAGGATGTATGTCCAATTGGAGCAAGTAGCCTTGCACATTGTGCGACACAGTGGTTAAAAAACAATAAATAATAGACGGATGTAATATGCGTTGCCTGATTTGGCAGCGCATATTTTTTTTCGTTTCGGGCAATCTATTTCCATATGGAGGAAAACGTATGGAAAAATTAATGGTGAGTGAAAAGTTGGATGAAAATAAAAAGATTATGAGTCAGTTATTACCAGTGCAAGAAAGCTTTGATATTATTCAGAGAGATCTGGTAATTGGGAACAAAAAAAGCTGTTATTATTTTATTGATGGATTTACGAAAGATGAGTCAATGCAGAAGATCATGGATAAGTTCTTTGGAATAAAAGAGGAAGATATGCCTGATAATGCGGAGCAATTTACGCAGGAGTGCCTTTCGTATGTGGAAATAGAAGTGCTGTCTGATTATAACAGTATATTAAAAAATCTTCTTTCAGGGGTAACCTGTCTTTTCATAGACGGATATCATCAGAGTATTGCCATTGACTGTCGAACCTATCCGGCACGCAGTGTTGATGAGCCTGAGAAAGATAAATCGTTGAGAGGTTCCAGAGATGGTTTTGTTGAGACCATTGTTTTTAATACAGCGCTGATCAGACGTCGCATCAGGGATGAGCATCTTATTATGGAAATGCATGAGATTGGTAAGAGTTCGAAAACCGATGTTGTATTATGTTATATGTCGGACAGAGTAGATAAGGAGCTTTTAAAAAATGTGAAGAGTCGACTGGAAAAAATAGATGTGGATGATTTGAGAATGAATCAGCAAAGCCTGGCAGAAGCGCTTTTTAAAAGAAAATGGTATAATCCGTTTCCCAAATTTAAATTTACAGAAAGACCGGATACAACGGCGGCTTGCCTGATGGAAGGGAAGATTACCATTTTAGTAGATAATTCGCCTTCCGCTCTTATTTTACCGACCTCGATTTATGATATGATTGAAGAGGCAAACGATCACTATTTTCCGCCCATCACAAATGTGTATCTGAAGATCTCCAGAGGAATCATTACATTTTTGACAATCTTTCTGGTTCCATTTTTTCTGCTTTTATGCCAGAACCCACAGTGGATTCCAACGTGGCTGGAATTCATTACCATTAAAGATCCAGTCTATGTACCATTAATTTTCCAGATTTTAATTCTGGAACTGGCAATTGACGGGCTTCGTCTTGCAGCACTAAATACGCCAAGTATGTTAAGCACGCCGCTCAGTGTGATTGCCGGTATCGTTATGGGAGAATTTTCTGTAAAATCCGGATGGTTCAGCTCGGAAGTCATGCTATACATGGCATTTGTATCGGTGGCAAACTATACGCAGCCGAATTTTGAACTTGGATATGCACTGAAATTTATGCGACTGGCACTTTTGGTATTGACAGCAATCTTCGACTGGGTAGGATTTCTTCTTGGATGCATACTGGTCGTATGCAGTATCTGTTTTAATAAGACACTTTCCGGTAGAAGTTATTTAAATATTAAATTGAATTAATGAGAATTTTGGAATATAATATATGTTATGTAGGTAAGCATGCAGAAAAATCTGTATGCTTACTTTATATAAAGACAGGGGTGATGATAAATGGAGCAAAATAACAAGTTAGGCACAGCTCCACTGGGAAAATTGATCGTCAGTCTGGCAGTTCCGGCGGTAGCAGCACAGCTTATCAATGTACTTTACAATATTATAGACAGAATTTATATCGGACATATCGTAGGTTATGGAGATCTGGCACTCACTGGGGTGGGAGTCACCTTTCCGATAATTACACTCATATCCGCGTTCAGTGCTTTTGCCGGAATGGGTGGAGCCCCGCTTGCGGCGATTGAAATGGGGAAGAAGAACACGGAAAAAGCAGAGCGGATTCTTGGGACAAGTACCGCGCTGTTATTGACATTTGCGGTGATTCTTACAATCAGTTTTTCCGTATGTAAAACACCTGTCTTATATGCTTTTGGTGCGACAGAGAATACGATTACATATGCAAGGCAGTATTTGACTATTTATCTGCTTGGAACGATTTTTGTACAGCTGGCTCTTGGACTGAACACCTTTATCAGTGCTCAGGGAGAGGCAAAAACGGCCATGTTATCCGTACTTATCGGAGCGCTGATCAATATCGTGCTTGATCCGATATTTATTTTCGTTTTAGAAATGGGTGTGCGCGGAGCAGCACTGGCGACTATTATCTCACAGGCAGTAAGTTCGGCATGGGTCGTTAGATTTCTGGTATCAGAAAAGAGCAGTATTCGTCTTAGGAGAAAGAATATCAGATATTGTCTGCCGGTGATGAAGCAGATTGCATCTCTGGGGATTTCTCCGTTTATCATGCAGAGTACGGAGAGTCTCGTGCTTGTCACACTTAACAGTGGACTGAAGCTGTATGGTGGAGATTTGTATGTAGGCTCCATGTCGATTATGACCAGTGTCATGCAGCTGATTTCTGTGCCAGTACATGGCATCAATCAGGGAATTCAGCCGATTATCAGTTTCAATTATGGCGCTGGGAATAAGGAGAGAGTGATTGGTGCATTTAAGCGGATGGTAGGAGTGAATCTTTTCATTACGCTCGGGATGAGTACAGTCGCGATTTTTGCACCGCAGGTATTCAGCTCATTATTTACAGATAAGGCGGAACTATTGCAGGTGACGAATCAGGTCATGCCAGTATATTTTCTTGGAATGACACTGTTTGGGATTCAGATGGCATGCCAGTCCACGTTTATTGCTTTGGGACAGGCGAAAGTCTCTCTTTTTATTGCATTACTTCGAAAAGTAATTTTGCTTATTCCATTGGCAGTGATTTTACCTAAGAAATTCGGTGTCATGGGCATCTATTATGCGGAACCGGCAGCAGATTTTACATCGGTTACAGTGACTGCAATTTTATTTGTGATAACAATGCGGAAAATATTAGAAAATTGGGGAAAGAACGAGGAAGTAGAATAGTATGACAGAGGCAGTTAAACAGACAATTTTAAAAATCCAGAAGGCAGAAGCACTATATGCCATGATGTCATTGTGTACCAGAATGCCATATGTAGAGTGTGATGGTGAGACGTACGATGATCAGATTTTTGTATATTTTGAAGAAAATGATGCGAAAGACGCGGCTCAAAAATTATTGGATAAGAAGATTCCGGTTAAACTTTTTAAATTGGAAAAAGGTGCGATTCTACCGTTTTTTGTGAATTTATTTCCAATGGGAGTCAATTGTGTCGTTGTAAATCGTGGAGTAAAAGGAGCAGTGGCAATACAGCTTCACGAGATGTTGAATCGGCCATCTGATGCTAACCTTACAGAAGGTAAAATGAGAGTTGAGAACCAGGCTCTTCAACTGACTGCATTATATTATGTTCAGGAAATAAGAAGAATGCCTGGACAGCAGGATAGGGAAGATTTGAAGGAATTATATGAAGAAATGCTAAGCCACTTCCAAAAAGGAAAGTACATCATTGCAGCGAGAGAAGAGGATAGTGGAATTCCTCTGTTAAAACATCCAAATGGGGATTTGTTTCATCCTGTCTTTACGGATATACAAGAATTTCAGAAGTTCTGTGTTTTGAATAAGAATGAAAAATTTAAAACAGGAATTATTGAAGCAAAAAATATCATTCATATTTTAGCACCGAATGCAAAAGGAATTGCGATCAACCCGATGGGTGTGAACGTGATGCTGCAGATGATGAAGAAATAAAATCTTGCGTGATAGAAAGAACGCCTCGTTGTAAGAAATATATCGGAGGCGTTCTATTTGTTTTAAAGCAAATCAGGATTCATAGTCGTCCACTTACTGCAGTCCCACACTTCTGAGACTACGTCCCGATAAAATTCCGGTTCATGACAGATGAGCAGAACGCTTCCGCGGTAATCCAGTAGAGCGCGTTTCAGTTCATCTTTCGCATCTACGTCCAGATGGTTTGTCGGCTCATCGAGGAGCAGGATGTTGGTCTCTTTATTGATGAGCTTACAAAGTCTGACTTTTGCCTGTTCTCCACCACTGAGGACACGAACCTGGCTTTCGATGTGTTTGGTAGTAAGTCCACATTTAGCAAGGGCAGAGCGGACTTCATACTGTGTGAAGGATGGAAATTCACTCCAGATTTCTTCGATACATGTGGTTTTATTATCGCCCTTCACTTCCTGTTCAAAGTATCCGATCTGCAGATTTTCCCCCAGTTCACAGGAACCCGAAAGGGAAGGAATCAGTCCCAGAATACTCTTTAAAAGGGTGGTCTTTCCAATTCCATTTGCGCCCACCAGTGCGATTTTATGACCACGTTCCATAGAAAGATTGAGCGGTTTGGAAAGTGGTTTGTTCTTTTCATAACCAATGACTAAATCATGGGTTTCAAAAATATAGCGTCCAGGCGTGCGTCCGACCTTGAAGTTAAACTGTGGTTTTGGTCTTTCAGCCGCAAGTTCGATGACATCCATTTTATCCAGTTTCTTCTGGCGGGACATTGCCATGTTTCTGGTAGAGACGCGGGCTTTATTTCTTGCAACAAAATCTTTCAATTCGTTGATTTCCTGCTGCTGCCGCTTATACGCAGCTTCTAACTGTGCCTTTTTTACGGCATATACTTCCTGAAAATGATCGTAGTCACCTACATAACGGTTCAATTCCTGATTTTCCATATGATAGATGATATTGACCACTTCGTTTAAGAATGGAATATCGTGAGAAATCAGAATAAAAGCATTTTCATAATCCAACAGATAACGTTTTAACCATGCGATGTGTTCTTCGTCTAAATAGTTGGTCGGTTCGTCCAGAAGAAGAATATCCGGTTTTTCCAGAAGCAGTTTGGCAAGAAGTACTTTGGTACGCTGACCGCCACTGAGTTCTGTCACATCATGGTCCAGTCCCAGATCAAGGATTCCAAGAGCGCGGGCAACTTCTTCCACCTTGGCATCAATGACATAAAAGTCATGTGCTGAGAGGATATCCTGGATGGTTCCGGCTTCTTCCATGAGTGCGTCCATTTCTTCTGGAGAGACATCCCCAAGCCTGGCATAAATATTGTTCATCTTTTCTTCCAGCTCAAAGAGAAAAGAGAAGGCTGATTTCAGCACTTCGCGGATGGTCATACCTGGCTGAAGCTTTGTGTGCTGGTCCAGGTAGCCTGCACGTACATTCTTGGACCATTCAATTTTTCCTTCATCCGGCTGTAACTGACCGGTTACAATATTAAAGAACGTAGATTTTCCTTCTCCGTTGGCACCCACAAGTCCGATGTGTTCCCCTTTGAGGAGGCGGAAAGATACGTTGTCAAAAATGGCACGGTCTCCAAAACCGTGAGTCAGGTGTTCTACATTTAAAATACTCATGGACTAAGCCTCCGTTTTATTAATTATCGTTTTTGCATTGATACCGTTGATTTCTACGTGGTCATCCACTCCGATGACGATGCAGGTGCGTCCGTCAATGACTTTGGTTTCTATTAAATCAGCAAATTCAGGATTGACAGAAATGGTAATTTCTGCTGTCTTGATTTCGAATTTCTTTGTACTTGCAACGTTACTTGCGAGAAGGGTTGTATGTTCGCCGGCAGCGGCATCGAACTGCTGGTCAAAAGTTTCCATCTGTTCTGATTCTACACCACTTTTCTGGAAGAGATATTTGACTTCCGCTTTGTCTAGTTCCAGTGGGTCCGGGCTGTCTGCATGCTGTTCGATTAATTCATTCAGATTTTCATGGATATTTTTTACCACATCATAAGAACAGGTATCGGCAAGCGTTTCTTCTATTAAAATTTTGAATGCTTCTTTCTGATTTCCGGCAGTCAGCGGTGGGACACAGCCAAGAAGATTATCCGTAAGTCCGTTTCCTAAATTTTCTGCATTTTTTGAATAGTAGAGAAGACCATGGATATCAGAACTTCGGTCGTTAAATGCAGGGAATAAGAATCCGGCATCCGGCATTTCTACAATCCAGTCACGGATGCGTTCGTGAAAATTATTTTCATCTGCATAATAGCTGAGTGCCGGTTTTGACAATTTGACCGGGCAGAAAATGCAGTGTATGTAATCATAAACTTCATCAGAAGCATCGAACATTTCGCTTCCGTCAGACGATTTTCCAGGAATATCGTAT
>JAQYAI010000157.1 GCA_029227655.1 bacterium
TTAATAAATTCTAAGGCTTATTAAAGTGCGCCTAAAACAGAATGTTATCCACTTTTCATCTGTGAAATCATGCTCTGCACGATTTCTTCCTTGTTTTGGTTCAAGATTGCTAACGAGCATTGCGAGTTTCGCAATCACCTACTTGCGTATTATCTTACGTACTTTCTTCCTCTATTAATATGTAAAAAATCAATTTCATACTTTGTCCCGTCCGAACTCCCGATATGTTTTTATCAAAAGCGGAAGTTCTGCAATCAGCATACAGATCCATCCGATTACATAGGTAATCGGGAAAGCTTCGATTCCATTATATATGTATTTTAAGAACGGATAAATGATAATACACCGCACAACCACATTTACCATGCTGCTTACCAACGTCACTTTCAAATCTCCTATTCCCCGGAAGAACCCCTGGATTCCATTGGTTGCAGCCGGCAAAAGATAAGCAATCGCTATAATATGCATATATTTTACGCCTTCCCTCACAACAGATGCATCGGTTGAAAACAGCCCCATAATCCACTCAGCGCCAAAAAAGCCGATGAACAGAACCAGAAGGCCATAACAAAGTTCAATGACCATCCCTTCTTTAAAACCCGCTTTCATCCGGTCAATGCGCCCGGCCCCTCTATTCTGAGCCATGAAAGAAGTCATTGCATGTGCAATATTCTGCTCTGGTATATAACAAAAATCGTCAATTCGTGATGCCGCAGCAAAGGCGGCAATTACCGAAACACCCATTGTATTTACCGCACTTTGCATGAACACTTTCCCTAGTGGCGGTACCGCCTGTTGCATAGCAGATACCCAGCCATAACTGACCGTTTTCTTCAATATAGACCAGTCAAAAACAAACCATCCCTTCTTTATCTTTAAAAAATCAACTTTTGTCTGTACATATGCTACACAGGCAACCGCACACAAACACTCACTAAAAACGGTTGCCAATGCACAGCCCATGCTTCCCATTCGTAAGATTATTACAAAAAACAAATCGCCTGCTATATTAATAAGCGAGCTCATCACCAAAAACAGCAATGGTGTTCTGCTGTCGCCCAAGGCTCTAAAGACAGCGGCATAAAAATTATAGATGAAGGAAAAAATCATTCCTATCATAATAATTCTCAAATATTCCGTCGTTAATTTTAAAATCGTCGCATCTATCTGCAAAAGTCGCAAAATCTGTGGTGAAAAAACTGCTCCCAGCCCAGATATGATTGCCGCAAAAATGATACCCGCTATCATTGTCGTACTAATCTGGCGATGCAGTGTCTCATAATCCTTTGCTCCATATTGCATACCCATAAGAATTCCTGCGCCAATGCACAGACCATTCATAAAAAGCAGCATCATCGTCATAATTGGGTTACATACCCCTACTGCTGCAAGTGCTTCCTTGCCGACATAACGACCTACGATAATACTATCCACTGCATTATAGGTCATCTGAAAAAGATTTCCAAGTACAAGCGGAATGGTAAAACGAATCAGCATTGGTGTAATTTTTCCTGTTGTAAAATCCCTCGCCATTTTTAACACCTCTTTTGTAAATTCTCTGACAACCAAAAAGTATACCACAAAAGCGGTGATATGAAAATTGTTTATATTTTGCTATAACTATCAGGTATCGTCCAGATACACTCATGTAAATAATAAGTCATAATAACTGGTCTAAGCGTATTTTCGATAATGAGCTTGCAGTGAAACTCTATCTGATTCGAAAAGCTACGCCTTACCCAATAAGAATCCACCTTGTATCGTTCCCCATTGATGCCGACATAGAGAGGTCTGATCTGTCCGTCATCGTTGAACGAAGCAATAACAGGAACAATCTGCATTGGTAAATAATCATGAGAGTTGTTGGAAATAATCTGGCTCATAAAACCTCACTCCATGCTCGAAATATTCTGTTCATATCTATCATCTCCTTGTTGCAAATATGGAATGAATCTGATATAATTATACGCGAACAGATGTTCGATTTCAAGTACAAGATATAGGGTAATAAATGAAATTGAAGACATAGAACTCAGAAAAGGAGGCACAGATGTGTCAGATAGAACTTATATTGCAATCGATTTGAAATCATTTTATGCCTCTGTGGAATGTATCGAAAGAGGACTTGACCCTTTGACCACGAATTTGGTCGTTGCAGATGCAGGCAGGACAGAAAAGACCATCTGTCTTGCCGTATCGCCTTCCCTTAAGCGTTACGGTATTCCCGGAAGACCAAGATTATTTGAAGTGGTCCAAAAGGTTAAGGAAGCCAATATTGAAAGAAAATCAAAAGCTCCCGGAGGAGCATTTACCGGTACATCATTTGATGCAGTAGAACTTGCAAAGTCACCAGATTTGGAAGTGGCGTATATTGCTGCAACTCCCAGAATGGCATATTACATGAAATATAGTACACGGATTTTTGACATCTATTTAAAGTATATCGCTCCAGAGGATATGCATGTATATTCCATTGACGAAGTATTTATCGATGCCACGACTTATCTGAACACTTATAAGATGAGTGCCCGTGAACTTGCACTTACGATAATTCGGGATGTGTTGCAGGAAACCGGAGTGACAGCAACTGCAGGCGTTGGTACAAATATGTATTTGTGTAAAGTGGCAATGGATATTGTGGCTAAGAAGATTCCTCCAGATAAAGACGGGGTTCGCATTGCAGAACTGGATGAGATGTCATACCGAAAACTTTTGTGGAATCATGTTCCACTGACTGATTTTTGGAGAGTCGGTCAAGGATATGCCAAAAAGCTTATGGCAAATGGCCTATTTACAATGGGAGATATTGCCCGCTGTTCCATTGGCAAGCCCAATGAATATTATAATGAAGCTTTACTATATAAGCTGTTTGGAATCAATGCCGAACTTTTAATAGACCATGCGTGGGGATGGGAGCCCACTACGATTGCAGAAATCAAGGCCTATAAACCAGAAAGGAACAGCCTGAGCTCCGGTCAGGTACTTCACTGCGCCTACACCGCAGAAAAGGCAAAACTGATTGTAAAAGAAATGACAGACTTACTGGTGCTTGATCTGGTAGATAAGAAGCTTGTCACAGACCAAATGGTACTTACCATAGGCTATGACATGGAAAGCCTGACTGACCCGGCAATCAGACAGGCATATCATGGTGAGGTCACCACAGACCATTATGGAAGAAAGGTTCCAAAGCATGCACATGGCACCGTTACTCTTCCATGCCAGACTTCTTCAACAAAGATTATTATGGCGGCAATGGAGGAACTGTTTGACAGGATCATCAATTGGGATTTGCTTGTACGCAGGATAAATATTGTGGCGGCAAGAGTGGTTCCAGAGAGTGAAGTCTCTGATAAGCAGACTTTTGAACAGCTTGATTTATTCACAGATTATGCAGCGCTAGAAAGAAAACGGGAACAGGAGCAGAAAGAGCGCGAAAAGGAAAGACGGCTTCAGCACGCCGTTCTGGATATTCAGAAAAAATTTGGTAAGAATGCAGTCCTTAAGGGAATGAACCTTGAGGAAGGTGCAACGACCCGAGAAAGAAATGGACAGATTGGAGGGCATAAAGCATGAGCCGCTATTATAAGGATGAACATAAATACGATGATATTATAGGACTTCCACACCACCAGTCTAAGGAGCGACCACACATGTCACTCCATGACAGGGCAGCCCAGTTTGCTCCTTTTGCAGCACTCTCTGGCCATAAGGAAGCCATCGAGGAAGCAACGGAGCAAAACACCCTATTGCAACTGTATCAATAGTTCCGCTTTTGGAAGTCCGCTCTCTGTTATCAGCCAGTTTTTGATTATCTGCTCTTCTTCTTGGGACAAAGTCTCTTCTACTTTAGCGGTCAAGAATATGTACTCTCCCTGCTGACCAGACATAATCCCACATCCACAGTCAGATAACTTCGTAAAAATAGAGCTGGCATCTTCTGCTATTTTTTTACAGTCAATTTCAGAAGAAATTGCTCTCTCCATTTCTTCCATTTGTAACTGTTGCTCTTCCACCTGACTCTGCAAATCCTGTATCGTTTTCTCTTGAAGCGCAATGGTTACTTTATCCGTATCATCATTTTCTACACTGCTGTTCTGTGTGACACATAAGGTATAATCTTCTAAGTTATACTGAACCATGCTCTGCTCCAGTTGTGCAATTACTTCACTGGATATTTGTGCACCTACTAAAGAAACAGAAATCTCCTGATCCATAATATCGATATCACTCTTTACGACCTGTGTATCGCGAAAAACAAATTCCTTATTCAGATAATCTGCAAAATTCTGTTCCATCACCGTTTGATAGACTTGGAAACCACCGATTAAAACACTTGGAATCACAGTCAGAACTGTGATGCATGTAATTAATCGCTTTACCTTCTTTCGCTTTTGGACGTCTGTAATCTCATGTACAGGTACCTTTAACAGTCTTGTAACCAAAGCAGCGGACAGCATAATAAAAAGCATATTGATGGAAAACAAATAGAATGCTCCAAAAATAAAACGTGGCTGTAACGTGGCAATTCCGTATCCGGTTGTACAAAGAGGCGGCATTAATGCTGTTGCAATTGCCACACCTGGGACCACGTTTCCTTTTTTCTTACGAGTATTTCCGATGGCTCCTGCGATACCACCAAACAATGCAATCAAAACATCCCATAACGTAGGACTTGTCCGCGCAATCATCTCACTTGTAGGAATATCTATTGGAGAAATCAAAAAATAGATTGTTGAGGTAATCAGACTAATGATCACCTGCGTTCCAAATCTCATAAAAGCTTTTCGAAGCATTGTCAAATCACTGGTAGCAAGCGAATATCCCATGGTTAAAATTCCACTCATGAGTGGAGATATCAGCATCGCACCAATAATCACAGCTGTAGAATTGACATTCAATCCAATCGAAGCAATAAAAATTGCCATAATCAGAATCCACATATTAGAACCATGGATAATCGTGTTTTCTTCCATCATTTCACACAGCTCATCATAATCAAGCATGTCGTCACGAATGTCAAATAAATTACGGAAAAATTTTTTTGCTGCCAGTCTCTGTGAATTTGTCATTGTTTTTGTTTTATCTTGCATTTTACCATCTCCCGATTCTTTCATTTCAAATCACACATTTTCTCACTATCACAAAAGGATTCTCTCTTGTTTCTCATCTAAAATCCTTAAACCATCTTCGCATATCCAAAAGTTGGAACAAGCACAATAAATATATACCCAATTATAGTCCAGATTAGAAATTTCTTTGTCGTAAATACTGCAACAAACTCGCGAATCACAGCACTTGGCCAATAATACCACGCCACAGGGGCTCCAATTCCTGTACATTTAAGATTCAATGATTTTGCATAAAGTAAGCATCTGTAAACATGATAATTGCTTGTAACAAGTGCCACTCGATGTCGCCCTTCTCGTGAACAGATGATATCCATCGAATTCTTAAGATTCTCCATTGTATTAAGCGACTTATCTTCGAGTATTATGTGTTCTTCTGGTATTCCATGCTCCAAAAGATACTTTTTCATCGCCCAAGCTTCAGAAACGGTTTCATCGCCGCCCTGTCCACCGCTTGGGATAATTATCGGTTTCCGTTTATTCTTTTTATATATCTTTATTGCTTTATCGATTCGATTTGCCAATAACTTTGACACCTTATCTCCTTTGATAAGTCCCGCACCATGAATAATAAGATAATCAAAGTCTCTAATATGCGGCATAAACTGTATAAAAATCATATAAACCACAAACGCAAGAATCCAAAAACTAATATAAAGAACGGATGACCCGATAAAGGCAGCAATCTGCTTTGCCAACGCATACTCGTGACCAGAGAAATGTATTTCCAGCACGCTCCCAACAAAAAAGGCTATTTCACCCGCACCAATTACCAGACCTAACAGTAACGACAAAAGATTTCCAAGTGATCTTGATTCTTTTTTCATCATCACAATACCATTTATTACAAGCATAATTGGCACCAAAAGCAACGCCAGAAATACGAGTAAAAATGCGACAAGCAGAACATTTCCTATGTACTCTCCAGCTAATGCCGCCATAAAAAACACTGTAAAAAACAAAGCATTCAAAAGAAATATGCTATTTCTAAATTTCTGCGGCTTCCATAATGTAGCCCCTATGAACACTCCCCATGATATTAGGAAAAACGGCATCACTACCGATATATTATCAATTATACTATTCATTGTCTTTATCCTTTCATTAGAATCTTTTCTATCGATTTCCCCTTTGCAAGTTCGTCCACCAATTTATCCAAATATCTTATTTCTTGCATAAGCGGTTCCTCAATTTTTTCAATCCTTACTCCACAAATCGTTCCTGTAATCCTCTTACGCTGCGGATTTAATGCTGGCGCCTTTAAGAAAAAATCTCCGTATGTAATATTGGTTTCCATTAGTTCATGAATTTCTTCATTCGTATAGCCAGTAAGCCATGATGTAATCTCATCTACTTCTTCTCTTGTTCTTGCTTTTTTCTCTGCTTTTGCAATTAGCAATGCGTAAACCTTAGAAAAAAGCATTCCATAAATCTTTTCATTTTTCAAAACTAACACCTCAAATCCACCCAATAATAGTCCAACTCTAAAAATCAAATAAGGATAACTGCTCATACCTGTCCGGGAATTCATTCAGATATCTAAAACAAGCTTCTACATCGCTGATTATCCCATTTTTGGAACATCTTTCATGAAAAAGTTTCATAAGCTTTTTATTATTCGGACTGCTTACATTATAAGAATTGCCATACGTACTAATATACCTGCCCTTTAATCCTGGAAAATGTCGATCCAACGCCTGATAAAAGTACTCTCTGTCTCCCTCACGCAAGGTGACTCCCATATCAAAGCAAATAATCCCTTTTACCCCTGCTTCGATACAGTACTCCAAAATACCACTCACATTTTCTTCTGTTGTTGATACATTCGGTTCTAATATCTTACAAAGTGACTCATCATATGTGGTCATTGTCATTTGAACAACAGTCTTTGCTTTCTTATTAATAGAAACAAGCAGATCCATATCTCTAAGAATTCTTGACGATTTTGTTTGAATGGCGATTCCATATTCATATTGATCAATCAACTCAAGACATTTTCGAGTCAAGCCTAATTTTTCTTCTATATGCAAATATGGGTCACACATCGCACCTGTACCAATCATACATTTCTTACGTTTCGATTTTAATGATTTTTCCAACAATTCAGGTGCATTCTTCTTTACTTCTATATCTTCAAATTCGAAAGAATACCTTTGGCTTCTACAAAATGCATATGTCCCTCCTAAGTAAAACCCGTTTTCTCCTTAAAATAAATCCAACATGTTATCCAGATATATGCTCTCCCGGACATGAATCTGATACTCAGGCTTTGTCATATAATAGAGCAAAAATTCTAAGATTAAAGCACTTCCAAGTCCTCGTCCTTCGATTTTAAAATTGGAAAATCCCATTGGCAAATAGATACTTTTAATATCATCTACACCGATAAATCCTGGATTTGTCATTGCCTTTGAAAAACAATATCCACTATCTGCATCTGGAGCTGCACAATGATGTTCAGGGCAGATTTGTCCAAGATTTTTGCGACTAACAGCTTCATAACAACATTTCCTGTCCTTACAACCAAACCAACAGCATTCATTACATAGAAATTCTACTTTATCTTTCTCTGCTTCAGATAACGCATTTAATTTACCAAACTCCTTGTTCAGACGAAAATCTGGCACGACACAAAGGAACTCCTCTCGTTTTATTTCACTTAAAAGTTCCTGGAAATCCGTCAGAACTTTAGTGGTCGAAGAAACAAAATAAAGCTCTGGGTAATTTATTTTCAAATAATCTAACAGCAAATCGGAATGGACAATAACACCATTTCTTGTTCCTTCACTTTTTCCAAATAAGTTACAGAGCATATTACATTTTTTATCCTGAAGATGTTCTTTTTCAAGTAAAGAATTGCTAAATGTCAGCCTGGCACAAATTCCATATTCCTGCATTAACTCCAGAACTTCCCCGGGTTCCTGGTCTCCAAACCCAGCCCGGCCGCCGCCCCAAATACAATCTGCCGGAGCTCCATAGATAGAACCTATCTCACACCAATCATAAAAGTATTCCCTGTGCTCATGGAATAAGGGCAGAAATTTTCGATATAACTCGTAAAACTCAAATAGGCCTGGAAGGTGATAATATGCAGTGCCTTTTTTTAATTTGTCCATATTTAATAACCCCATCTTCCCCAAACTAGTTGAAGATTAAATTTAACACCATACCACCGATACCAATAACAGCAAATACAATTCCCTTCAGATTCTTTTCTTCTTTCATATTCAAATTCATGACAGAACCGACAACCGATACACCAAGGGGAACAGCAATTGCCAATAATTTCGGCATTGTATTCGTTACTTGATCATCAAAACCAACTTGCACTGCTACAACTGCCGGAAGCATGAACCATGAGTAAATTGCCAATCCCATTGCAATCACAATTAATAAAATACTAATTACTTTTCCTTTCATACCCAACCTCCAAAGTTTAACCACATCTATATTTCTTTCACCTCTGCAGTTATTCCATTTCTAATGTACTACTACTTTCTACTGCTGCCTTGGCATCAACTGTATTTGTTGCTTCCACTAGTGATGAT
>JAQYAI010000158.1 GCA_029227655.1 bacterium
AGCAATAATAATAGCTAATTTTTCACCTTTTTCAATTTTTGCGGTATTCCTACCATGTGTCATTCCAACCCAACAGGTATTAAGTCCAAGTTCCTGTGCCTTCAGCACAAGTTTTTCGCCATAATAACCAGCTTTTTCATCCAAATCTTTACTCTTTTTTCCCACAACTGCAATATAATTTGTGCATCCCGAAAATTTTCCATAATGAGCCATCATAGAATTAAAGCACTTCGGCTCGTCATAAATTATCTGAATGTTCATGCCGCTCTCTAAATTACACGCTTCGGCAAATTCATTAAGAATAGTTCTCTTCTCACACTCAATCTTTTTATCTGTATATTGTCTGACACTGTGACGGGATTTCATAACCTCTAAAATATCCATGTTCAATATCTCCTTAGTTTAAGAATTTGAACCAAGTATAACACATACACAGAAAAAAAGTTCATTCGTAAAGAAAATCGAGACGAATGAACTTTCAAACTTACTGACGATAATAGGGGGACTAGGGGACAGGTACTTATTCTTATTTTCTCTCAGGCTGTTCATCAAATCTTCTGTCGCCAAAATAATATTCTGCGTCACGGTCAGTGATTTCTCTGTAGACTTTGCATGGAGCACCAAATGCGACCACATTTGCCGGAATATCTTTGGTTACAACAGAACCGGCACCGATGACAGAGTTTTCACCTATAGTAACACCTGGAAGTACCATAACATTTCCACCAATCCATACATTGTCACCAATTGTGATTGGAAAAGAATACATTCCATCCATGCGATGCGCAGGATGAATGGGATGCCCGGTGGTACACAACGTAACATTGGGACCAATCAGAACGTTCTTTCCAATCGTAATTTTCCAATCGTCAATCAAAGTCAGATTCATATTGGCATAAGTTCCAGAGCCAATGCTGACATACTTACCAATCGTAGCGGTAAGCGGAGAGTTCAGCCAGACATGCTCCCCTACTTCTCCAAAAATATCATGAAGCAGAGCTTCACGTTCTGCCATAGCTTCGGTAGGCATATCATTGAATTTCTTCACCAGTGCTTTACACTTTGCCTGCAAAGCCAGAATTTCAAAAATAAATAAAAACAAGCGAAAGAGATGAATAACAAACTATAGAAATCGTGACGCTGATAGGGTATAATATAGCACATGTAGATATCAGGGGGTAAATGCGTTTGCTCCTACATCATTACATCAATGGCTAACAATAGATGAAAGTGAGGAAATATTATGATATATCAGGAAATTTTAGAAAATGCGAGAAAAGATATAGGAAAATACTGTAAGGCGTGTCCAGTTTGCAACGGAAGGGCCTGTGGGAATCAGATTCCTGGGCCGGGAGCAAAGGGCGTAGGGGATACCGCAGTCAGAAACTACAATAAATGGCAGGAAATCCGGGTAAATATGGATACTTTCTGTGAGAATAGACCGGTTGATACAACTTTGGAAATTTTTGGACAGAAGTTTGAATATCCATTTTTTGCAGGCCCTGTGGGTGCTGTAAATCTTCATTACAGTGATAAATATGATGACATCAGTTATAATAAAACATTAGTTTCAGCATGTGGAGAAGCTGGAATTGCAGCTTTTACTGGAGATGGAGCGAATCCACTGGTAATGGAAGCGGCAACGAATGCTATCAAAGAATGTGGTGGTATGGGCGTTCCAACGATTAAGCCATGGAATATGGATACGATAAAGGAAAAGCTGGAACTGGCAAAAGAAGCAGGGGCATTTGCAGTTGCAATGGATATCGATGCTGCAGGCCTTCCGTTCCTTAAAAATATGATACCGCCGGCAGGAAGTAAGACAGTAGAAGAAATGGCGGAAATTGTCCGCATGGCAGGTGTTCCGTTCATTGTAAAAGGTATCATGACCGTCAAAGGTGCCTTAAAGGCAAAAGAAGCAGGGGCATCAGCGATTGTGGTATCTAACCATGGAGGAAGGGTTCTTGACCAGTGTCCTGCAACTGCAGAAGTGTTAGAGGAAATCGTGGAAGCTGTCGGTGAAAGTATGAAAGTCTTTGTAGATGGTGGAATTCGATCAGGAACAGATGTCTTTAAAGCACTTGCCATAGGGGCAGATGGCGTTTTGATCTGCCGGCCATTTGTAATTTCTGTATATGGCGGAGGCGAAGATGGTGTAAAAGCATATATTGAGAAAATAGGCGGTGAATTAAGAGATGCCATGCAGATGTGTGGTGCACACAGCCTGGATGAGATTACCAAAGATATGGTAAGACTTGTATAAATATCTAAGTTGGTATGAAGGAGAGAGTCATGAACAAAAGTAAAAATTGTAGTGTAAATAATATCTACAAATTAGACGGACGCGTTCCGGTAATGAAAGCAATTCCATTTGGTCTGCAGCATATTCTGGCAATGTTTGTTGCAAATCTGACACCAATTACGATCATTGCAGGGGCAGGAGGATTGTCACAGGCTGAAATCGCAGTACTTTTACAGAATGCGATGTTCGTTGCGGGGATTGCAACACTGATTCAGCTGTACCCGGTATGGAAGATTGGATCAAAACTTCCGATTGTTATGGGGGTAAGCTTTACCTTTGTTACCGTATTATGTACGGTAGCTGCAAATTACGGTTATCCGGCAGTGATCGGTGCAGTGATTTGCGGAGGACTTTTCGAAGGAATTATTGGTCTTTTTGCAAAATACTGGAGAAAGATCATTGCGCCAATTGTGGCTGCATCCGTAGTTACAGCAATCGGATATTCCTTGTTTACGGTAGGTGCAAGGTCTTTCGGTGGCGGATACACAGAAGATTTTGGTTCGGCATCGAATTTATTATTAGGAACAATTACCCTTGTAGTCTGCCTTGGATGGAACATTTTTGCAAAAGGATATCTGAAACAGTTATCGGTTCTGGCAGGTCTCATCGTTGGGTATATTGTGGCGATCATTATGGGAAAAGTGGATTTGTCAGTTATTTTTTCAGAAGGGATTATTTCCCTGCCAAAGCTCTTGCCATATTCTCCGGAATTCCATATCGGAGCAATTTTCTCTGTTGCGATCATTTTCTTGGTATCGGCAGCGGAAACGATTGGAGATACTACAGCTATGGTATCCGGTGGTCTTGACAGAGACATTACCTCAGAAGAAATCTCAGGGTCTTTGGCATGTGATGGTTTTGCGTCAGCAATTTCGGCATTGTTTGGCTGTCCTCCGGTAACATCATTTTCACAGAATGTAGGGCTTGTCAATATGACGAAAGTTATTAACCGTTTTACAATTGCAACTGGAGCCGGATGTATGATCTTAGCTGGTCTTTTGCCACCGGTCGGCAATTTCTTTGCATCGCTTCCGGAGTCTGTATTGGGCGGATGCACGATCATGATGTTCGGAACCATTATGGTTTCTGGTATCCAGATGATTGCAAAAGCGGGATTTACACAGAGAAATATTACGATTGCAGCATTGTCTCTTTCTGTAGGTATTGGATTTACAGCTACAAGTGAGATTGATTTATGGAGGATTTTCCCAGAAGTAGTACAGTCCGTATTTTCGGCAAATGTAGTGGCAGTCGTATTTGTAGTGTCTATCATACTAAATCTTATCCTTCCTCAAAACATGGAAGTAGAGAAAACAGAAGAATAAAATAACGAAAGAGTTTTGGAGGGCGAACATGTTACAGATAAAACAATATGTGAAAGTAACAAGTCTGGATGAAGCATATGAATTAAATCAAAAGAAAAATAATGTGATTATTGGCGGGATGCATTGGCTGAAAATGAGTTCTAAGTCTGTAGGAACAGCCATTGATCTGTCCGGCCTGGGACTTGATGAAATTGTAGAGACGGATGATGCTTTCGAAATTGGATGCATGGTTTCTCTGAGACAGTTAGAAAAGCATGAAGGACTAAATTACTATACATCAGGGGCGGTTAGAGACGCAGTAAAGGATATTGTCGGTATTCAGTTCAGGAATACAGCTACCATTGGTGGTTCTATCTTCGGCAGATATGGATTTTCAGATGTGCTTACAGTATTTATGGCAATGGATACCTATGTGGTGTGCCATAAAGCCGGAGAGATTTCGCTTAGAGAATATGCCGGGAAGAAGGCAGACAGGGATATCATTGTGAAAATCGTTGTAAGGAAGCGGCCGGTTCAGATGGCGTACGTTGCACAGAGACATGCACGGACTGATTTTCCAACGCTGACATGTGCAGTCAGCTATATGGACGGAACATGGAACGCTGTCGTTGGGGCAAGACCACTGAAAGCTGAGATCGTTTCAAGTGATAAGAACATGATTTCTGGTGAAGACCCTGTGACTGAAGCGGAAGATTTTGGGGCATATGTGGCGGGAAAGCTTACATTTGGTTCAAATATGAGAGGAAGCGCAGAATATCGAAAACAGATCGCCGCTGTTCTTGTCAGGAGAGCGATGTTGGCAGCGGGAAAGGATGCTTAAGTTATGGAACTGAAATTTATTTTAAATGGAAAAAAAATAGTGACAGAAATTGAAGCGGACAGTCTGCTGATTGATGTGGTAAGAGACTTAGGATGTCTGAGTGTAAAAAGAGGCTGTGAATCGTCAAACTGTGGACTTTGTACCGTATTTGTAAATGAGAAACCGGTATTATCATGTTCTGTTCTTGCAGCCCGTGTAGAAGGTCAGAATGTGACTACTCTGGAAGGACTTCAGGAAGAGGCGGCAGATTTCGGAGCATTTATTGCAGATCAGGGGGCTGAACAGTGTGGATTCTGTAATCCTGGATTTATCATGAATGCAATTGCCATGTTCCGAGAAAATCCGCATCCGGATGATGAAGAAATTTTGGCATATTTATCAGGAAATCTCTGCAGATGTTCGGGATATGAAGGACAGCTTCGTGGAATCAAGGCATATCTGGAATTCAAAGATTCTCAGAAAGGAGAAGCTTAAGATGCGTGTAGTAAATAAACCTCTTCGTAAAAAAGACGCTATGGCACTGGTGACAGGAAAACCTGTGTATACAGGAGATTTGGTTGGTGAGAATGCATTGGTGGTGAAGATTCTTCACAGCCCACATGCAAATGCGATGATTGAAGACATCAATACTTCGATTGCCATGAAAGTTCCGGGAATTGAAGCCATTTATACATATAAAGATGTGCCGCAGAAACGATTTACCATGGCAGGACAGACATATCCGGAACCAAGTCCATATGACAGACTGATTCTGGATCAGCATGTACGTTTTAACGGAGATGCAGTAGCAATCGTTGCCGGTGAAAATGAAAAGGCAGTTGATAAAGCATTAAAACTGATCAAAGTAAAATATGAAGTGCTTCCGGCGGTAGATGATTTTCGAACAGCACTTGACAATCCGGTCCTGGTTCATCCAGAAGAGAACTGGATTGCGAACTGTCCGGTTGGCGCAGATAATAAGAGAAATCTGTGCGCACAGGAAGTGGATGGAAATGGTGATATCGACGGAGTTCTTGCTGACTGTGATATTGTTCTGGAGAGAACCTATCATACGAAGGCGAACAGTCAGACACCGATGGAAACGTTCCGCACTTATACATACATGGACACCTATGGAAGACTGAATGTACTTAGTTCGACACAGATTGTGTTTCATATCAGAAGGATATTGGGAAATGCCCTTGATATTCCGAAATCAAAGATTCGCGTTGTGAAACCTCGTATCGGCGGCGGTTTTGGGGCAAAACAGACTTCTGTCACAGAAGTATTTCCAGCATTTGTTACATGGAAGACAGGAAAACCTGCGTATATGGAATTCGACCGCAAAGAAACCCAGACAGCTGGAAGCCCTCGTCATGAGATGGAGATGCATGTCCGTATTGGTGCCATGAAGGATGGGCGGATTCGCGGTATTGATCTGCATACTCTTTCCAATACAGGTGCCTATGGAGAACATGGACCTACAACAGTAGGACTGTCCGGACACAAATCGATACCTTTATATAATAAATATCAAGAAGCTTATCGTTTTAGCTATGACGTAGTTTATACGAATGTGCAGGCGGCAGGAGCTTACCGTGGATATGGAGCCACACAAGGATTATTTGCCATAGAAACGATTGTAAATGAGCTTGCAGCAGAACTTCAGATGGACCCAGTCGCACTTCGTGAGATGAATATCGTGCGTGAAGGGGATATCATGCCGGCTTACTATGGTGAACAGACCAATGCGTGTGCACTTGACCGATGTCTTACAGAGACTGCTAAGAGAATGAATTGGAAGGAAAAATATCCTTGCAGGGAAATGGAAAATGGAAAGATCCGGAGCGTAGGTGTGGCAATGGCCATGCAGGGCTCAAGTATTTCCAATTGTGATATCGGGGGTGCTACGATTAAATTAAATGACGATGGATTTTACGCACTTACCATTGGTGCTGCAGATATGGGTACTGGATGTGACACCGTTCTCGCGCAGATGGCTGCTGAAGTGATGGAATGTGATTATGATGATATTATTGTTTATGGAGCAGATACGGACAGCTCGCCATACGATTCGGGATCTTACGCGTCATCAACGACTTACCTGACAGGAAATGCAGTGGCCAAAGCATGTATGCAGCTTCGAGAAAGTATTCAGAAGATTGGTGCTTCGATCATGGGATGTGACGTGGAAGATACTGAATTTGATGGTAAGAAGGTTTACCGCATGGAATTGGAAGAAGGTGTGGTAAATGAAGTGTCACTTATCGACATTGCGACAGCTTCGATGGTAAATAATAATTATGAAACACAGTTTACAGCAACATTGTCTTCGCCTGTTTCACCACCGCCATTTATGGCAGGTATGGCAGAAGTGGAAATCGATAAAGAAACTGGTACGATAAGAGTTATCAATTATGAAGCGACCGTAGACTGCGGCACACCGGTCAATCCGAATCTGGCAAGAGTTCAGACGGAAGGTGGTATTGCACAGGGAATCGGAATGGCACTTTATGAAAACATCACTTATGGTAAGCATGGAGAGATTCTTGAGAATTCTTTTATGCAATATAAGATTCCGACTCGTCAGGATGTAGGAAGGATCAATGTGGAATTCGAGGCAAGCTATGAACCATCCAGTGCATTCGGAGCAAAATCCATTGGTGAAGTGGTAATTAACACACCGCCACCAGCCATTGTACATGCGGTCTATAATGCAACAGGTGTATGGATCAGAGAATTACCGGTCACACCTGAGAAGATTTTAAATGGAATCAAGGAAAAACAGAGCTAAATAATCTTTCGTTTTTTAAAGGAGAACCATAATGGAAGTTATATTTATCATCATCAAATTACTTGGCGGGCTGGCGATGCTCCTCTATGGAATGGAGCTTATGGGAGATGGACTCAAACAAGGTTCCGGTGCTACCCTGAAAAATGTGCTTGGTGCATTGACTCAGAATGTTTTACTGGGGCTTTTGACAGGAGCGCTTGTAACGGCAGTGATTCAAAGTTCCACTGCAACCATTGTTCTGACGGTAGGGTTGATTGGGGCAGGTATCTTAAATTTGAGACAAGCTGTTAGTATTGTACTGGGAGCCAATATCGGTACAACTGTAACTGCACAGATCGTTCGGCTTATGGATATTGATTCTTCTGGAAATTTTGCATTGGAGTTTTTTAAGCCAGATACGCTTGCTCCACTTGCATTATTTATCGGCATTGTTTTGTTTATGTTCGTCAAGAAGAATGCCTGCAAAAATGCTGGGATGATTGCGCTTGGGCTAGGTATTCTTTTTATGGGACTTATCTCAGTGACATCTGCTGCGAAACCATTATCTGAATCAGAAGGATTTGTAAATATTTTATCTTATTTTACAGAGATGCCAATGCTCGGAATTTTTGCTGGTCTTGTAATGACTGTGATTGTACAGAGTTCCTCAGCTATGGTAGGAATCATACAGGCATTATCTTCTACAGGTGTAATTACATTTGAACTGGTTTATCCGGTCATTATGGGTATCAACCTTGGAACTTGTGTAATTACTGCGTTGGTATGTTCCATCGGATCATCTAAGGATGCAAAGAGAGTTGCAACTGTTCATATTCTTTTTAACAGTATCGGTACGGTTCTTTTTATGATTGGGATGACATTGATCCGCAATGCCGGATTTATGCCGGATTTATGGGAAAGTGTTGTAAATAGTGGTGCGATAGCCAATTTTCAGACGTTATTCAATCTGATTACCGCAGTTGCACTTCTTCCATTTACAAACCTTCTTGTAAAAGCAGCTTGTCTGATTGTAAAAGAGGAAGAGGAAGAACAAGAAGATATTTATCCAGAACTTGCTGCATTAGATAAGAAATTAATGAATGTTCCTGCAGTTGCACTTGCAGAAGTGAAAAACCTTGCAGTCATGATGGCAAATGTGGCAAAAGATAACTTGGCTCGTGGCTTAGAGCAGCTCAAGAAATATGATGAGAAACGAACAGAAGTTATTTTGGCAGAAGAAGATCGTCTGGATCGTTTTACGGACAAGTCGGACAATTACCTGATTCGTCTGTCTTCACAGGTCGAGTCTGATACGGATCATCGTCACTTGAATGTACTGATGCAGTCGATCCGTGATATTGAACGTATTGGAGATTATGCGACGAACTTCGATGAAATGGGTAAGAAATTATATGATGCAGACAGTTCGTTTTCGAAAACGGCACTTCAGGAAATGGTAATTCTTGGGGATGCAGTACTGGAAATTATTCGTCTGACGATTGAGGCCCTTGAGACTGACAGTGAATATATTACAAGACGAATTGAACCATTGGAAGAAGTTATTGATGATATGGTTCTTTTATTGAAGAATCGTCACACCGCACGTCTGTGCAAAGGAAAATGTGCGATTGATGCTGGAATGGTGTACATGGATGCGCTGATCAACTTTGAACGTGCAGCGGACCATTGTTCGAATATTGCCATGCAGTTATTAGCAAAGGATAATGAAGAAATCATGAAGAATCATCACCGTTATCTGGAAGAACTGCATATTTCCAACGATGAATCTTATCTTGCAGAGCATGAAAACAGAAAAGCACAGTATATCGGTGCAATCGAGAATCTTTAGAAAAAATAAGTCATGTCCTCTGCAATTTCATTTCTTCGAATCCTAAAAAACGAAGATGAGGAAAGGAAAGTATTGTATGATACGGAAGTTTGTGACAAAATTTATCGGAGATAAAAATTTTTATCGAAAGTTATTGATACTGGTATTTCCGATTATTATTCAACAGGGAATTACAAGTTTTGTCAGTCTTTTGGATAATGTTATGGTAGGACGTCTTGGGACGGAATCTATGTCAGGAGTTGCGATTGTGAATCAACTCCTTTATGTTTTTAATCTAGCCATTTTTGGTGGAGTTTCAGGGGCATCAATCTATGGTGCCCAGTTTTTTGGAAAAGGAGATCATGATGGGGTACGGTCTGCGTTCCGATTCAAGATCATATTCAGTGTGGTCGTGACAATCGTTGCTTCTATGGGGCTCACTGTCTGGAAAGAGCCATTGATCTCTTTGTTTCTCACAGAGTCTGTGTCGGGCGGGAATATTGCCTACACACTAAGTGAAGCAAAAGATTATTTGAGAATAATGATGTTTGGGATGATTCCGTTTGCTTTTTCCCAGACTTACGCGAGTACGCTGCGGGAGACCGGTGAGACATTTTCGCCAATGGCCGCAAGCTGTATCGCGATTCTTTTGAACCTGTTACTAAATTATTGCTTCATTTTTGGAAATTTTGGAATGCCAAGGCTGGGAGTTGTAGGTGCGGCACTCGGAACGATTATTTCCCGATATGTGGAAGCACTGTTCCTGATTGTGCGGACACAGATTTACAGGAAAAAGTTCATCTTTATACAAAAAGCCTTTCGTTCGTTTTATATCCCGCTGGACATTGTGAAGAAGATTTTCATTACAGGAAGTCCATTGATTGTAAATGAAATCCTCTGGAGTGTGGGAGTGACTGTGATCAATCAGAGTTACTCTACCAGAGGTCTGATGGTTGTTGCTGCGACCAATATTACATCTACGGTATGGAATTTATTCTCTATCGTTATGTTTGCAATGGGAACAGCAGTGTCCATTGTTATTGGACAGCTTCTTGGTGCAGATCGTATTGAGGAGGCGAAAGATACAGATAATAAGCTTCTGTTCTTTACTGTGGCACTTCATATCATCATTGGAGGAATTATTATTTTAGCTGCCCCATATATTCCGCAGATTTATAATGTAGAGCCAGAGGTAAAGGAACTTACGACCAGTCTTTTGCGGGTGGCAGGAGCAGCACTTCCGATACATGCATTTGCACACGTCACCTATTTCACATTGCGTTCCGGAGGAAAAACATTTATCACCTTCTTGTTTGACAGTATTTATACGTGGGTCGTTCCGCTGCCAATTGCCTTTTTTTTGTGCAGAATGACTGGACTTCCGATCGTAACCATTTATTTCTGTGTACAGTTTATTGATGGAATTAAAGTAATTATTGGGATCATGTTGCTCAAATCAGGAATTTGGGCAAAACGTATCGTGGCGGAGTAGAGAAAATGAAGTTTTATTTGGCACCAATGGAAGGAATTACAGGGTATGTATACCGCAATGCATATCAGAAATATTTCGAGCCCTTTGATAAATATTTTCTGCCGTTTATATCACCGAATCCGAAGGGGAAATTTGCACCATGGGAGGAAGAAGACCTTCTGCCGGAACATAATCAGAATATGTATGCGGTTCCACAGATTCTTACGAATAGGGCAGAAGAGTTTATCAGTACCGCCAAATCGCTAAAGAATTATGGGTATGATGAAGTGAATCTAAATCTTGGCTGCCCATCAAAAGGTGTGGTGGCGAAATACCGCGGAGCTGGATTTCTGGCAAAAACAGAAGAACTGGATGCATTTCTGGAGAAAATATTTGTACAGTTGGATATAAAGATTTCGATTAAGACACGTGTCGGAAGATGGGATGCGGATGAGTTCGAAGACTTATTGGAACTGTATAATAAGTACCCATTGGAAGAATTGATCGTGCATCCGAGGGTACAGCAGGATTACTATGCAAATATTCCCAATTTGAAAGAATTTCAGAGGGCATATGAGAAAAGCAGAAGCCCGGTCTGCTATAATGGGAATTTGTTCTCAGAAGAAGACTATGAGAAAATGGTAGAAGATTTCCCAAATCTCACCTGTGTGATGCTTGGACGAGGAATTCTAAGAAATCCACGACTGATTGGAAGGATAAAGGGGATGGATGATCCTGGAATTGCGTCATATCGAGGATTTCATGATGATTTGCTGAGTGGTTATCTTAGCACCATTCATGGCGAAAAGAATGCCATCTGTAAAATGAAGGAAATCTGGGGGCATATGAAACACAGTTTTAAGGTGACAGAAGAGATGCTCCGTCCGATTCGGATGGCGAATGATAGAATCACGTATGAAAAAGCAGTAGAGGACTTTTTTAGACAGACAGAATTAAAAGAATGAGGGTAGACAAATGAAAAAGTTAAATGCAAAGAGTACAATTATGTTATTCCTTACAGCACTGATTTGGGGAATGGCTTTTGTGGCACAAAGTGTGGGCATGGATTATATCGGTCCGTTTACATTCACCTGTATTCGTTCCATCATCGGAGGATTTGTTCTGATTCCATGTATTTGGTTTCTGAATAAACTAAATGTCAAGGAAAAGGATGCAGAAAAGAAAAAGGTGTCAGCAAAAGAAAAGAAAATATTGCTGATCGGCGGGATTTGCTGTGGTCTTGCACTCGGGATTGCATCCAATCTTCAGCAATTCGGTGTAAAATATACCACGGTCGGAAAGGCTGGATTTATCACGGCACTTTATATCGTTCTGGTTCCGATTTGTGGAATTTTTCTCAAAAAGAAAGTAGGGCTTCGGATATGGATCAGTGTGGTCATAGCCGTGGCAGGACTATATTTACTTTGCATCACAGAAACCTTATCAATTGGAAAGGGAGATTTTCTGGTACTTCTCTGTGCTTTTGTATTTACGGTGCACATTTTAGTAATTGATTATTTTTCACCAAAAGTAGTGAACCCGGTCATGCTTTCCTGTATCCAGTTTTTTACCGCAGGAATCATTTCGGCTGTTCCAATGTTGCTTTTTGAGCATCCGGTTTTCGAAAATATTATTGCAGCGGCAGCACCGCTTCTCTACGCTGGTGTCCTTTCTTCCGGTGTAGCGTATACGCTTCAGATCGTGGCACAGAAAGATGCAGATCCGACAATCGCCTCTCTGATTTTAAGTCTGGAATCTGTATTCTCGATGTTGGCAGGATGGGTGATTTTGGGACAGGCTCTTTCTGCAAAAGAACTTGCGGGATGCGCGCTGATGTTTGGGGCAATTATTCTGGCGCAGCTTCCGGACAAAAGTGTTGCAGAGACAAAATAAATTATCTTCCCTTTTGACAAGTGATATGGTATACTTAAATATAGGTATGCGAAAGTATCTTAAAAAGAAGAAACAGGAGCAAAGACAAATGAAAAGAGTACTTTTAAAATTAAGTGGAGAAGCCCTTGCAGGTGATAAAAAGACAGGATTTGATGAAGCCACATGTATCGGCGTTGCAAATCAGGTAAAGCAGCTTGTTGATCAGGGAATACAGGTTGCAATCGTAACTGGCGGTGGAAATTTCTGGCGCGGAAGAACGAGTGAGACGATTGATCGCACAAAAGCGGATCAGATCGGTATGCTGGCAACGGTAATGAATTGTATTTATGTGTCGGATATTTTCCGCCATGTAGGAATGAAGACAGAAGTATTTACTCCATTTGTATGTGGTGCTTTTACATCATTATTTTCAAAAGATGTTGCAATAGAAGCAATGAATCAGGGAAAAGTAGTATTTTTTGCAGGCGGAACAGGTCACCCATATTTTTCCACAGATACTGGTGCAGTTCTTCGTGCAATTGAGATTGAAGCAGATGCAATGCTCTTGGCAAAAGCAATCGATGGAATTTATGACAGTGATCCAAAGCTCAACCCTGAAGCGAAGAAATACGATGAAATTTCAATTCAGGAAATGCTTGATAAGAAACTTATGGCTGTTGACCTTACAGCGACGATTATGTGTCTTGAAAATAAGATGCCGATGCTTGTATTTGGATTAAATGAAGAGAATAGTATTGTTGAGACTATGAGCGGAAACTTTAACGGAACAAAAGTGACCGTGTAAGAACGCTGATATATTAGGAGGAAGAATTTATGAATGAAAGATTAAAAGTTTACGATGACAAGATGCAGAAAACATTGAAAAGTTTAGATAGTGAACTTGGAACAATTCGTGCAGGACGTGCTAATCCAAAGGTTCTTGACAGAATTATGGTTGATTACTATGGATCACCAACTCCACTTCAGCAGGTTGGGAATATTTCCGTTCCAGAACCTCGTCTGATTCAGATTCAGCCATGGGAAAAGAAAATGATCAGAGAAATTGAAAAAGCAATTCAGATGTCTGATCTTGGAATCAATCCGACAAATGATGGTTCCGTAATCCGTCTTGTATTCCCGGAACTTACAGAAGAACGAAGAAAAGAGCTTGCGAAGGATGTTAAGAAAAAAGGAGAAGCTGCAAAGGTAGCTGTTCGTAACATTCGTCGTGATGGAAATGATGTATTCAAGAAATTAAAAGGTTCAGAAGTATCAGAAGATGAAATCAAGGATTTAGAAGAAGAACTTCAGAAACTTACAGATAAATACATCAAAGAAATTGATAAAGCTGTAGAAGTAAAATCAAAAGAAGTTATGACTGTATAATTAAGAAGAGGTGGAGGGGCAGCGAATCTTGCCCCTCTTAATTATTTAGTCGGAAGGGATGTTTATGAAAATACCACAACATATAGCAATTATTCTGGATGGAAATGGTCGTTGGGCAAAAGCAAAAGGTATGCCAAGAAATTATGGGCATACACAGGGCAGTAAAAATGTGGAAGTGATTTGTGAAGAAGCAGCTAAAATGGGAGTCAAATATCTTACTGTTTATGCTTTTTCTACAGAAAACTGGAAACGCCCTGAGAGTGAAGTGAGCGCGCTGATGACGATTCTGCGTAATTATATGAAAACTTGTATCAAAACTGCGCAGAAGAATCGAATGAAAGTCAGAGTTCTTGGGGATTTGAATGGACTGGATGATGATATTCGCAAAAGAATTCTGGAACTTGAGGAAGCAACAAAGAATAATGACGGACTGAATTTTCAAATCGCTATCAATTATGGAAGCCGTGATGAGATGGTGCGTGCGATGAAGAAAATGGCTGCGGACATAAAAGATGGAAAGATGGATGTGGATGATATTTCGGAAAGTACATTTGAGACTTATCTGGATACGCATGGAATACCTGATCCTGATCTTATGATTCGTACCAGTGGAGAACTCCGGCTTTCGAATTATTTATTGTGGCAGCTCGCCTACTCGGAATTCTATTTTACAGATGTCCCATGGCCTGATTTTACAAAAAAGGAATTGGAAAAAGCAATTGAACAATATAATAATAGAGATAGACGCTATGGGAAGATCAAGGAGGAATAAGAATGTTTAAAACAAGATTAATCAGCGGAATTGTTCTGGTCATCATTGCTCTCGTAACGATCATTTCCGGAGGTCCGATTCTATTTGGAACATTAATGCTGATCAGCCTGATTGGCCTGAATGAATTATATAAAGTTGTAAAAATTGACAAAACAATGTTAGGTTTTTCCGGATATGTGGCAACAATAATATATTATCTGCTTTTATTTTTTGAAGTAAAATATGATCATATGCTGTTTGTAATTGCAGTCCTGATCGCTATGATGGCGATCTATGTTTTCACATTTCCAAAATATGTTTCGGAACAGGCAGTAACAGGATTCTTCGGTGTGTTTTATGTATCGGTCATGTTATCGTTCATTTATCATACCCGTGTGATGGAAGAAGGCTTGTTTCTTGTAGCACTGGTATTCCTCTGTTCATGGGGATGTGATACCTGTGCATACTGTGTGGGTGTACTGATTGGAAAGCATAAAATGGCGCCAAAGCTCAGTCCCAAGAAATCTGTGGAAGGAGCGATTGGTGGTCTTGCGGGCGCAGCACTTCTCGGTATGCTTTATGCACTTGCAATCAATCGATGGGGAGGTGCATCCGCTTCGCCAGCCAGCTATGCACTTATTTGTTTCGTCGGTGGAATGATTTCTATGGTGGGAGATCTGGCAGCATCGGCAATTAAGAGAAATCATGAAATCAAAGACTACGGAACACTGATTCCTGGACACGGAGGTATTTTGGACAGATTTGACAGTGTGATCTTTACAGCACCTGTGATCTATTATCTGGCAACGTCCCTTATGTAATGGAGGTTTAATGATGAAGAAAATCGCAATCCTTGGGTCTACAGGTTCGATAGGAACACAGACTTTGGAAATTGTAAGAGAAAACAAAGATATTGAAGTACTTGGACTGGCAGCAGGAAATAATATTACATTATTAGAAAACCAGATCCGTGAATTTAATCCTGTGAAGGTCGCTGTATGGGATGAAAAGAAGGCACTTCAGTTAAAGCAGAATATTGCAGATCTTAATGTGGAAGTTCTGACCGGGATGGGTGGACTTCTTGAAATTGCAGCGATGGATGGAACGGAAATCCTTGTGACAGCTATTGTAGGAATGATCGGAATCCGGCCAACGATTGCTGCCATCAGAGCAGGAAAAGACATTGCGCTTGCAAATAAAGAAACGCTTGTCACAGCAGGACATATTATTATGCCGCTTGCAAAAGAATGCGGTGTGAAAATTCTTCCAGTAGATAGTGAACACAGTGCTATTTTCCAGTCCCTTGCCGGCAGCAGACATGGGGAAATACATAAACTTCTTCTCACTGCTTCTGGTGGACCATTTCGTGGAAAAAAAGAAGAAGATTTATTGAACATCCGTGTGGAAGATGCACTTAAGCATCCAAACTGGACAATGGGACAGAAGATTACCATAGATTCGTCTACCTTGGTGAATAAAGGACTTGAAGTCATGGAAGCAAGATGGCTGTTTAATGTAGATATTGATGATATACAGGTAGTCGTACAGCCACAGAGCATTATTCATTCAATGGTAGAATTTGTAGATGGAGCAGTCATAGCACAGCTTGGGACACCAGATATGAAGCTTCCGATTCAATATGCCCTTTATTATCCAGAAAGGAGATTTCTTCCAGGAGACAGACTGGACTTCTGGAAAATCAGACAAATTGATTTTGAAGAGCCAGATATGGATACCTTCTATGGACTGAAGCTTGCATATGAAGCAGGCAGAACCGGAGGAACACTTCCAACAGTCTTCAATGCGGCGAATGAACTTGCGGTGAGCCAGTTCCTAAAACGCGAAATCAAATATTTGGAAATTATTGAAATTATTGAGGATTGTATGAGAGCACATAAGGTGATTGAAAGTCCTACAGTAGAACAGATTCTCGATACAGAGGCGGCGACTTATGAAAGAATTCTTAGCAGGAGGTAGCAGATGGGAATCGTAATAGCGATTTTATTATTTGGTTTTATTGTGTTTTTTCATGAGCTGGGACATTTTCTTCTCGCAAGAAAAAATGGAATCCGGGTTGATGAATTCTGGATAGGAATGGGACCGACTTTAGTGCATAAGAAAATAGGAGAGACAGATTACTGTTTGAAATTATTTCCAATTGGAGGAGCCTGCATGATGGGGGAAGATGATGCAGATGATTTTTCAGAAGGAAGTTTTAACAGTAAATCTCCTCTTCAGCGAATTTCAGTGATTGCAGCTGGACCAGTATTTAATTTTATTCTTGCTTTTATTTGTGGATTCATTTTCATTTGCTGTGTGGGGATTGACAAACCGGTAATCAGCGGTGTTGCAGAAGATATGCCTGCCATGGAGGTAGGACTTCAGGCTGGAGATAAGATTGTCGAGATTAATGGAAAGAATATTCATATTTTCCGTGAAATTTCTTTATTAAATATCATTCATCCTGGTGAAAGGATGGAAATTACTTATGAGAGGGCAGGCATAAGAAATACCGTGAGTCTTACTCCTGTTTATGATGAAGAATCCGGAGCTTATATGATGGGAGTTTATAGTAATGGGTATGAAAAAGGCTCTGTCGGAGAAATTATTCTTTACAGTATTTATGAGATTGAATATTGGATTGAAATGACTTTGGATAGTCTGAAAATGCTGTTCACAAGACAGATCGGTATGGATCAGCTTTCTGGACCAGTCGGTGTAGTGAATGCAGTAGATCAGACTTATCAAGTCAGCAAATCAGGAGGGATATACCTTGTGTTTCTCAACATGATTCGTATGGCAGTTCTTTTGTCGGCGAATCTTGGAGTCATGAATCTTCTTCCCATTCCAGCACTTGATGGTGGGAGATTGTTGTTCTTAGTGATAGAACTGGTTCGCGGAAAACGAGTTCCGCCAGAAAAAGAAGGATATGTTCATATGATTGGTATGATGTTTCTTCTTATACTTATGGCATTCGTTGTGTTCAATGATCTTAAAAGAATATTTATGTAAAAGGAGAGTGTTATTCATATGCGGGAACGATTAACAGAAAGTGATGTAAGAAAAATTGAAGAAGAAATAGAACATCGCAAACTGGTTGTTCGCAAGGAAGCAATCGAGGCAGTAAAAGAAGCGAGAGCACATGGTGATTTAAGTGAAAATTTTGAATACCATGCAGCGAAAAAAGACAAAAATAGAAATGAAAGCCGTATCCGTTATCTGGAAAGAATGCTGAAAACAGCGGAAATCGTATCCGATAAATCTGAAGATGGAGTAGTTGGAATTAATAATCGTGTAACAGTTTATTTTCCGGATGAAGATGAAGAAGAAACTTTTAAAATTGTAACATCAATCAGAGGTAATTCTCTCACAGGATATATCAGCACAGAATCACCAGTAGGAAAAGCGATTTTTGGACACCGTGTTGGTGAAACAGTAAAAGTTGAAGTGAATGAGAATTTTTCATATGATGTAGAAATACGTAAAATTGTGGATAGCACAGATGATGAAAATGATGCTATCAGAGGATTTTAAAGGTGAAAGGCATAAGGAGGAAGAAAAAATGGATAAAAAGAGAAAAGTGATTTTGGATGTTGATACAGGTTCTGATGATGCTCTTGCTATTATGGCCACAATCTTATCACCAGAATTTGATATTGTAGGCATCTGTACAGTGAATGGAAATCTTCCTGTACCAAATACGACTGAGAATACGCTTCGTGTGGTAGAACTTATGGGAAGACCAGACATTCCAGTTGTCCGTGGATGTGCAACACCATTGGTTGCAACACTGGATCCTCTGCGTAAAATGCGTCAGCGTTCTAATGATGGTGTGACAGAAAGTGGAGAAGAAGTTACATACCATTCAGACTATTTACCATTGCCACCGGCAACGCTGAAACCTGTGGAAGGAACAAATGCGGTAAGCTGGTATATAGATACTCTGATGCATGCCAAAGAAAAGATTACACTTATCATGGTAGGTCCTCTTACGAACTTTGCGTGTGCCTATCGTGCAGAACCGGAAATTATTAACCATGTAGAAGAAATTGTTATCATGAGTGGTGGACATGATCAGCGCAACTCAACAGCTGCGTCAGAATACAATGTATTTATTGATCCGGAGGCAACAGCAATTGTATTGAACTGTGGAGCCAAGATTACAATGATGCCTTTGGATGCAACACACAAAGCGAACATGAGACCATGTCATGTAGAATTATTCCGTTCATGGGGAAACGCGGTAGGCAATTTTGTTGCAGATGAAATTGAGGCCCGCTTGAAAGCATACAATACAATGCAGCCACTTCATGAACCAGACATTGCACCAATTCATGATGCACTTTGTGTATTATATTTACTGGATCCATCTGTCATCACAAAAATAAAGCATATGCGCTGCGATGTTGTATGTGGTGGAATTGCTGATGGACAAACACTGTTTGATACAAGACATTTTAACGATGCGCCAAAAAATGTATATGTATGCCTTGATACAGACGAAGAAAAATTTGCAAAAATGCTGATTGATATTCTTTCAAGAGCAAAATAATATAACACAAAACGCCCTGTCAATTTTCTTTTATGACAGGGCGTGTATTCTTTTATTCAAAAAAATCATGAATCGCTTCCAATAATCTTGTATTCTCTTCCGTGTGCATAATGCAGAATCGGAAAAATTCGCCATCAAGACATTCGAAGGAAGAACAGTCGCGAATCATAAGTCCTTTTTTCATCAGATCATCAAACAAATGATAAGAGGTTACACCCGAAAGCAAAATTTTTGTCAGCACAAAATTGGCATGTGCAGGGTAAAGTTTTAAGCAGGAAATTGTCGACAGCGCATCCATCATTCGTTTCTTTTCAGAGAGGATGTGAGTTCTTGTTTCTTCGATATATTCTGTATCGAAGAACATAATTTCACCGGCAAAAGCAGCAAGACTGTTGAGACTCCAGGGGTTCTGAAGTCTTTGAAATGCCTGATGCAGCTCATCATTGCTGGATGCTGCATAACCAAAACGCATTCCAGGTGAGGCGAAGAATTTTGATACGCCGCGAAGAACGATAAAATTATCATATTCTGTCAATAAGGACATGGCACTGTATTCGCATATTTGGTCTGTAAATTCGACATATGTCTCATCAATCATCAAGAAAGAATTGTTTCTTCTGCAAATTTCCAACATTCTGTGAATCTGAAAAACGGTGAGTGCAGAAGAAGTAGGATTATTTGGATTACATAGAATCACAAGCTCATATTTTCCGTTTTGCATACATTTGGAAAAATCATCAAAATCCAACTGGAAATTGTTGCTTTCCTTTAAAACATATTCGTCGAGTGTACATCCGATAAGTGACAACTCGCGTCCGTATTCAGAATAAGTAGGTGAGATGACAAGAGCCTTCTTTGGATGCCTTGTCTGAATCAGAACGGAAATCATTTCGGTAGAACCATTTCCAACTAAAAAATACTCTGCAGGGGCACCGCAGTATTTCGCTAGTGCAGATTTAAGATTACTGTAATTTCTATCTGGATAAGTGGAAAGAACATCCAGATTATCAGCCAGTACTCTTTTTAAGGATTCAGAAAGCCCGAGGGGATTTACGTTCGAACTAAAACAAACGATATCTTCCTTTGGTATATTATAATAAGCAGAAGCAGCTTCGATATCACTTCCATGAAATTGTGGATTCTTATTCATATATAAAACTCCTGAGATTGTCCGTATTTTAATCATTGCTTAGAAAGTAGAATGATGATATAATTAATTATAATGTCTTTTTTGAAAAAAGCAATACGAGAAGTGGGTGACAATCTTGAAGAATAAAATTAAGAAATTTTCAAAAGGAGATTTTCGTATTCCTCGTCCAGATATTGTTTTTCCAGAAACAAATCTTGTTTTGATTGTTGGAGAGGGCGAAATATATCGTGGAAGTTTTGAAATAAAGAATACTAAAGAAGGGCCAATCAGGGGACTGATATACTCTTCTTCTTTTCGTGTGCATTTAGATAGACAAGGATTTGAAGGAAATCCAGTGAAAGTTACTTTTTCTTACGATGGGAAAGGCTTGAAGCCGGGACATGTTGAACAGGGTAAGTTCACGATTGTCTGTAATGGTGGAGAATTCGAAGTAGCTTTTACTGTAATCATTGAAAATCCTTATATTATGACATCTTGCGGAAAAGTACAAAATGTAAGAGATTTCAGACAGCTGGCAATGCAGGATTATTCGGAGGCTTTACGTTTGTTCCGTTCAAAGGATTTTTATCAAGTTATCAAATATGAAGAGCCTAGAATCCGCCATTTATATGAAAATATGAGAAAGTGGTCTCTCAGTGAACAGGCAATGGAAGAGTTTCTTGTAGGAATTAAACAAAAAGAATGTCTCTATCTTACAATGAATAGGATTCAGCGTACGTTCCGTAATTTAAAAGAAGCCACGAAAGAAACAGTTCAGCTTACAAAGAACACTTGGGGATATATGCCAATTAAGATCCATGTAGATGGCGAGTTTATACAGATAGCAAGAGATACTTTGTCAACAGATGATTTCGTGGGAAATCAACTGGAAGTCAGTTATATCATTCATCCTGAAAAAACGCATGCGGGTAAGAATTTTGGAGTAATTTCCTTTGAGACTCCATACGAGATCTTACAATACGAAGTATTGGTGGTAAATCATAAAGATCACAAACAAGATCGAAGAGATGCAGATATGCTGATAGCAGCTGCATTAAAAGGAATGCTTTCAGTAAAAGCGGGAAAGGTTCCTGTAAAAGAATGGGCAGAAGAAACACGGAGGAGTTTAAAAGATATCAATATTTATACCGAAACGGCAGATGTTTATCCACTGATTGATGCACATTTACATCTTATGTGTGGAGAAGAAAAAGAAGCAAACGCTATCCTTGGCGGATATAATTACAGTCGTTCTTTACTGGGAAAAGAATCACTTGTTTCTTTATATTATCAGTTTCTTACTATATATAATAAAAAAAGCGGAAGTCATGTAAATAAAGTGGTGGAAGATTTAAACAAGGCTTATATGAAGAGGTCAAAATCATGGGAGCTGATCTGTATGCTGATCGAGGTGGATCCGGAATACCGGAGTTACACAAAACGTCTGAATGTATTAGAACGTCATTATAATTATGGAGCGAATCAGATTATTTTATACTGGCAGGCATACAAGTGTTTCCTAGAACATCCTGCAACATTAAAGAAGTTGTCATCGTTTGAAATCCAGATTCTGAATTTTGCTGTAAAATATCAGTTGTTGACGAAAGAATGTGCCCTTTATATGGCTAATCTTGCAACACAGCAGCGTACTTATGATGCAAGGCTGGACAGATTGCTGCGTAAAGTATATGAGATTTATCCTGATACAATGATTTTGACGGCAATCTGCACCCTTTTGATTAGAGGAAACTGCACGGGTATTGATTGCTTTGAATGGTATTCCAAAGCAGTAGAAGAAGATTTGAAGATTGCACAGCTTTATGAATATTATATGATGTCAGTTGATGACAGACAGCTGAAGAAAGCGTTTCCTAAGTCGGTATATCTATATTTTATGCATGGCAATTCATTGGATTATCGTAAAGCGGCAATTTTATATGCAAATATTATTCTTTTCATGGACGAGATGGGTGAACTCTATGGAATGTACAGAGAACAGATAGGAAGGTTTGCACTGGAACAGCTGGAAAAGCGTAAGATCAATGATGCACTTCGTATTATTTACAAACGATGTTGTAAAGAGCAGGATCTTACAGATGAACAGATGCAGGCAATGTATGATATCTGTCATGCTTATGGTGTTACGACATCTGTGAAGAATATGGCATACGTTATGGTCATTGATGAAAAGGGAAATATAGTCCAGAAAGTCCCTTATTCTTCTGACGGTACGGTGGTGTTCCTATATAGTCAGGATGAGAGAATCGTATGGCAGTCAAAGAGTGGAAGATATTATATTGATTCTATTTCTTACGATACCATTCGACTGTTCTATGAAAGTCGTTATGTAGATATGTGTCGTAGAGTAGAAGAGCATCACAAAGAAGAAGAGCGCAAGCGAGAGAAAGAGGAGCTTACCTGGAAGATAATCTGTGAAAAAGGAATTGATCTTTTTGAAGAAGAAGATGTTTTTAGGGTATGTAGTATGAAGATCCGTGAAAATGGGCATGTGGAAGATGATTTATTAAGTCTTTTCTGCTTTGAAATGTTCAAGAAAGATCAATATGATAAAGCAACGCTTACCTATCTGACAGAATTTTATTGTGGTGCAACTGCAGAAATGAAGAAGCTTTGGCATGTTGCCCGCAAGTATGAAATCCCGACTTACAAACTGTCAGAACGGATTATCACACAGATGCTGTTCTCGGAAATGATGTTCGGAGAAGAAGAAATTTTTGCAGATTATTATGAGGGGAAGACTTATTTCCGTTTAAAACAGGCATATCTTGCATATGTTTCGAGAGAGTATGTGTTAAATGGAAGACAGGTAAAAGGATGCATTTTTGTAATTATTGTAAATGAATATCGGAAAGGTGAAGAACTTGCCGATATATGCAAGATTGCACTGTTGAAATATTTTTCATCACGGGAAGTACATCAGGGACTTGAAAAAATGCTTCGCGAATTTCTTCGTGAAATGTGTGAAAAGCAATTGTTTTTCTCGTTCTATCTTGACTATCCGGAATCATGGTTAAGAGAAGTGCAGTTGTATGATAAAAGTATGATAGAATATCATGCGAGACCGGGAAGCAAAGTTACGATTTCCTACCAAATTGTAAAAGAAGGAAAAGAAAGTCTTTCCTATGAACATGAAGTGCTTTTGCCATCTTATGAAGATACTTATATTAAAACACTGGTAGTTTTTGCAGATGAAACGCTTCGATACTATTTTACAGAAAGCTATAACGATGAAGTAAAGGTTACAGAAAAGCAGGTCTATAAACCAAGAAAAATGCGCGCAATCGGAAGATACGGTCAGATGAATAATCTGCTGATGAAAGAGAAAGCTGAGTTGCCGGAAGCAATGGATAAATATATGGAAGAACTTATGCTGTCAGAGGAAATCTTTAAAGCATATTAAGGAGGAAGGAAACATGTCACGTGGAAGTATCATAGGGTATGATATTAACACTAAAATGTGTCAAATCAGTGTCTATAATGAAAACCTTCAGGAACCGGAATCTGTAGACTTTGGGAGAGAAAATTTTCAGATTCCACTTGCTGCGAACTATTACAAAGAAGAATGGACCTATGGGAAAAATGCGATTCGTATGGGTAGCGTAAAAGGCAGTGTTATGATTGAAGGTCTTTTGGAAAAAGCTTTGAATAAAGAACATGTTCAGATTGAAAATGATGAATATGAAGTGGTCTGGATCCTTGCAGAATTTATCAGGCAGACATTAAAAGGATTTGACGAAATAGATCGAATTGTGTTTACGGTTCCAGACACAGATGAAGATGTGCGTTGTCTTTTGAAGGGAATTGGTCAGAGATTAGGAATTGGAAAAGAAAATATTCATGTGCAGGATTATAAAGAAAGTTTCTGTCATTATATGTTTCATCAGCCAAAGGAATTATGGCAATATGAATCGGCCCTATTCTACTGTGATAAAGAAATTATCTGTGCTTACATGCTTCGCGAGCTGAATACAGGGAAAAAAGGACGCGAATGTTTTGTTACAGTTGAGAAAGTAGCTGATGCTCAGATGAGGGAATTAGAACAGGTCTACCCAGTGTTAAATATCGAAAAGGCAAAAGCAGCAGATGAACATTTTAAACGATTTATTCAGAGCATTTTCAATAAGAAAACAGTTTCCTCTGTTTTTCTAACAGGGGATGGTTTTGAAAATAACTGGTACCCGAATTCTCTTCGTGTGCTTTGCAATGGCAGACGTGCTTTTATGGGAAATAATCTCTATAGTAAGGGGGCCTGTTATACAGCACTTTATAAAGCAACGGAAATGCATGATGGACCGATCTATCTGGATGATTCAAAACTGACGGAGCAGATCAGTGTTAAGATGAGAGTGAATGGAGAAGAAATCTTATATCCACTGGTGACTTGGGGGGCGCATTGGTATGAATCAGATAAAGACTGTGAAGTTCTTATGGAAAATACGGAAGATATAGAGCTTTATATAGATTCACTTTCAACGGGAAAACGCAGTGTGGAAATCATTTCTTTCAAGGGGTTACAGGAAAGAAGTAATTATGCACTTCGCCTTAGAATCAGTACGATGTTCCAAGATGAAAAAACATGTAAAATTGTGTTTGAGGATGTCGGATTTGGTGAGTTTTTCCCACCATCAGGATTCTCAGTCGAAAGAGTGATTGAATTAGGAGGAAGCAATGGGCAGTTTAATTCTTTGTCATAAAAAGAAAGCAAAACATCCATACGAGATTTCCCGTATACATAAACGAGTATATACAATCGAAGAACTGTGCTATTATTTGTGTAATAATCTATATCTTATTGATTATACAATTATGAATGAACAGCTTTGTCACTGGATTGCAGATGAACTTGAATTGCCGGAAATGGCATATTCGCTGATTAATTTGATCAGAAAACCGGGAACAGTAGAGGAATTTGTTTTAAAAGTACTTGATGAAGCCAAAATATATACGGCAGGTGAAATGGCACACATTCAGAATGTTCTGCAAAAATTAAAGAATCAGAAAGAAGTGGAACGCCAGAAGTTTAAAGCAGATAAGTTGATGCAGAACGGGGAACTGGAGTCGGCAATTTTGATTTATGTATCCATTGTGAACAGTGAATGGGATCCATCCATGGATAAACGTTTTTATGGAAAAGTTTATGCGTGTCTGGCGGGTGCATACGGAAAAGCTTTTTTGTATGAAGAAGCGGCATGCATGTATGAGAAAGCCTATAAAATCTGTGAAGATACAGGAATGCTGGAAGGATATTTATATGCATGTTATCGTTATATGGATGCAGATGAATATCAGAAGATGATCAGGCAGAATCAGACATTGCTTGAAATTGATAATGTGTTGATTGAAAAAATTACAAAAGTAAGGGAAAAAATTAAAATCGATCACTCGAAAGAACTTTTAGAGGAATGGAAAAAAGAGTACCGGAAAGCCTGATGACTTCCGGTACTCTTTTTTGCAACACAAAATATACATGATTGTGTGAAAATTAATCGAATAATATATGAATTTTTTTTATTTTATAAAAAATATTGTAAAAAAATGAGCGAAAAAGTAGATGAAAATTATAGATTCTATAAATAAAATTATTTATGTAATAGAAAAATAAAAACTTCAAAAAACACAAAAGATACAAAATGCATAAAAAATAACATATATTTTGAAAATAATATGTATAAATTGTATATTTCTCAGTCTGTTTATTCTTAAAAAAAACTTAAATTTACTGACAATAGTGCAATTCGTCCAAAAAATGCTTCAAACGGAAAAAACAATTGTAAAAAATGAGAAAATGGATTAAAATGTAATAGTAATAAATATTATTAAAATTCTATAAAGGAGGGTGTACGGTATGGAAATGTTAAACTCAATCGTACTCAGTCTGAATAACGTGTTGACAAGTTCAGTACTTCTTATCGCACTTGTTGGTGCCGGTATCTGGTTCTCAATTCAGCTCGGATTTGTTCAGGTAAAAGGTTTCGGAGAAGGTATGAAGAGAACCTTCGGGGGAATGTTCAAGAAAGACGGAAAGAAAGCAGGAGATGATGGAATGTCATCTTTCCAGGCTCTTGCAACAGCAATTGCTGCACAGGTAGGTACAGGTAATATCGCTGGTGCTGCAACAGCTATCGCAGTTGGTGGTCCTGGTGCTATCTTCTGGATGTGGGTAAGTGCTTTCCTTGGTATGGCAACAATCTTTGGTGAAGCTTGTATGGCACAGAAGTACAAACAGGTTGCAAAAGATGGTTCTGTAACAGGTGGTCCTGTGTACTATATCAAAGCTGCTTTCTCTGGCGGATTTGGTAAAGTATTGGCTGCAGTTTTCGCAGTACTCGTTATCCTTGCTCTTGGCTTCATGGGTAACATCGTACAGTCTAACTCAATTGCTGCTTCTTGGAATAATGCGTTTGGTGTGCCGAAGATTGCAATGGGTATTGTACTTGCAGTTATTTCATTCCTTGTATTCTCAGGTGGTATGGGACGTATTGCAAAAGTTACAGAAACAATCGTACCTGTTATGGCTGCTTTCTATATCTTAGGTGCTTTGATCGTTATCATCGCAAATGGTAACATGATTCCATCAGCATTCCATGATATCATCGTTGGTGCTTTTGATCCAACTGCTGTAGCCGGTGGTGCAATGGGTGCAACCATTAAACTTGCCGTGACAAAAGGCGTTGCTCGTGGTCTTTTCTCAAACGAAGCTGGTATGGGTTCTACACCTCATGCTCATGCAGTAGCTAAAGTTGATCATCCGGTAGAACAGGGATTAACAGCTATGGTCGGTGTATTTATCGATACATTTGTTATTCTTAACCTTACAGCTCTTGTTATCATCACAACAGGCGCTAGAAGTACAGGTTTATCAGGTGCTGAATTATCACAGGCTGCTTTCGCTGATGTATTTGGATCATTTGGTGCAATCTTCATTGCGATTTGTATGTTCTTCTTTGCATTCTCAACAATTATCGGATGGTACTTCTTTGGTGAAGCAAACGTTAGATATTTGTTTGGTGCAAAAGCCGTTAAGGTTTACGCAGCACTCGTTTCTATCTGTGTATGTGTTGGATCTGCTTGGGAAGTTGAACTTGTATGGAATATGGCTGACTGCTTCAACAGTTTAATGGTATTACCTAACATTATCGCACTGGTTGCTCTTACAAAACAGATTAAAGAAATTAAGGGTGATTACTACACAAACTTTAAAAAATAATTAATATTTTAGCTGTTTAAAATATTAAAGTAAT
This sequence comes from bacterium, assembly GCA_029227655.1. Taxonomy (GTDB): domain Bacteria; phylum Bacillota; class Clostridia; order Lachnospirales; family Lachnospiraceae; genus Allocoprococcus. The sequence continues at coordinate 27,451 of JAQYAI010000158.1, forward strand.
GTTACATAGTTTTTTATGAATATATAGAAAAAAACTATAACATTTCACGAAAAAATCTATAATAAAGACTAGCATTTTAGGGAAAGCTATGTTATAATCAGCTTGTCAGAAGAAGTGGGGGAAATGCGACTTCTGGTAAAAAAATAACGTAGGTCAATCTTTCCTGTGAGAGAATTGTACATAGTAAATTTTACGATGTCATAGTCGCCGAAGGTGCAAGTTTTTCTTGGGTTACAAGCGTTCCGAGAAGAATGAAACTCTCAGGCAAAAGGAGTAGGAGAGGTACTACACTCTGAATCCTAAGCTTATAGATGTGGAAACAGAAGGGGCAATGAGACGTGAGTTTTGATTGCTCCTTTTTTAAGGCATTGAATGAGTACGGAGACAGGGGAGAAAAAAGAATTTGGAAGGTAGCAGCATGGACAAACGATTTATTATTATTACAAACAATACTATGGTAAGAGACGAATTTGAAGGCAAATACCAGGTAGAGTACGAAGATCTTTCTTATGAAGATACTCTTAAGAAAGTTCGTGACAGAGTTCAGGAAGGATATAAACTCTTGACACATCCCCTGTCTGGGAGTGTAAAACCTAATGAGACTCCATATAAATCGGTTATGATTTCAGCGCATCCTGAAAAATTAGACTTTCAATCACTGGATATCATCGAAAGGGCTATCCATTCATGTGGAAAGTTCGCGTTCAGGTCGGACAAGTACCGGCCGGAAGTGTACGAAGATTTTCGGACGATTGATTTTACTCTTATCTCGAGTGCAATCCCGTCAACGGATTTTCTTAAGTAAGAGTAAAGCAACTTAAGGGCAACTAAAGCGAAAGCTTTTGAAATGCAAATTATTTATTTAAGGAGGGAATTTACAGTGAAGTTAGAAATGGGTCATATTTTCATTAACGACATTCAGTTTGGTGAAGTTTCTAAAATTGAAAACGGAGTACTTTACGTTGCTGAAGAAGCTGTAAGAGAAATCGTTCTTGAGGACGAAAAAATTAAGAGTGTAAGTTTTGACATCGCAAGACCAGGCGAAAGCGTTCGTATTACACCAGTTAAAGACGTTATCGAACCACGTTGCAAAGTTGAAGGAAAAGGCGGAATTTTCCCAGGCGTTATCGCTAAAGTAGATACAGTCGGATCTGGTAAGACATACGCATTAAAAGGAATGGCAGTAGTAACAGCTGGTAAGATCGTTGGTTTCCAGGAAGGTATCATCGATATGACAGGCCTTGGTGCACAGTACACACCATTCTCTAAATTAAACAACTTCGTAATGGTTTGCGAACCAGTTGATGGAATCAAACCACACGATTATGAAAAAGCAGTTCGTCTTGCAGGTTTCAGAGTAGCTTGCTACCTTGGAGAATTATCTCGCGATTTAACACCAGACGAAACAAAAGTTTATGAAACATATGGAATCATGGAAGGAAAGGAAAAATATCCAGATCTTCCACGTGTAGCTTATGTACAGATGTTACAGAGCCAGGGACTTCTTCATGACACATACGTATATGGCGTAGATGCTAAGAAGATCGTTCCAACAATCATGCATCCAACAGAAGTTATGGACGGTGCTATCGTTTCTGGTAACTGTGTATCAGCTTGTGACAAAAACCCAACATACGTTCATTTAAACAACCCAGTTGTTCATGACTTATTCGAAGAACACGGAAAAACAATTAACTTCGTTTGCCATATCATCACAAACGAAAACGTTTACCTTGCAGATAAAATGCGTTCTTCAGACTGGACAGCTAAACTTTGCCGTTTCTTAGACCTTGATGCTGTAATCGTATCACAGGAAGGATTCGGTAACCCAGATACTGACCTTATCATGAACACAAAGAAAATCGAAGCTGAAGGCGTTAAGACAGTAATCATCACAGATGAATACGCTGGACGTGACGGAAAATCTCAGTCATTAGCTGACTCAGATCCATCAGCAGACGCAGTAGTAACAGGTGGTAACGCTAACCAGTTAATCACTCTTCCTAAACTTGACAAAGTAATCGGAACACTTGATTATGTAAATGTAATCGCAGGTGCTTCTGACCACACACTTCAGGAAGATGGTTCTCTTGTAGTAGAACTTCAGGTATTAACAGGCGCTACAAACGAAACAGGATTCAACTTGTTAAGTGCACGATAGAATAGGGAGGACGTATAGTAATGAGTAAGATTAAAGTTGTACATTATATCAATCAGTTCTTCGCTAATATCGGTGGAGAAGAAATGGCACATGTGCCAGCTGAAATCCGTGTTGGAGAAAAGATCGGTCCAGGTCTTGCTTTAGCACAGGCATTCGGAGAAGAAGCAGAAATCGTAGCTACAGTTATCTGCGGTGACTCTTACTTCAATGAAAATTTGGATAAAGCTAAGGCTGAAATCCTTGAAATGATCAAATCACAGAACCCAGATATCGTAGTTGCTGGACCAGCATTCAACGCTGGACGTTACGGTGTTGCTTGTGGTACAGTTTGTGAAATGGTTCAGGAAGAACTTGGAATCCCAACTGTAACAGGTATGTATGCAGAAAATCCAGGTGCTGATATGTTCAAGAATAAGGTATATACATGCCCAACAAAGAACAGTGCAGCTGGTATGAGAGATGCTGTTAAGAAAATGGCACCACTCGCTCTTAAACTCGCTAAAGGTGAACCAATTGGTGCTTCTTGCGAAGATGGATATATGCCAAACGGAACACGTGTTAACTTATTCGAAAAAGAACGTGGATCTAAGAGAGCTGTTAAAATGCTTCTTAAGAAACTCGCAGGCAAACCATTCGAAACAGAATTCCCAATGCCAACATTCGACAGAGTTGAACCAGCAGCTGCAGTTAAAGATCTCAGCAAAGCTACAATTGCACTCTGTACTTCAGGTGGTATTGTACCAAAAGGAAACCCAGACCATATCGAATCATCAAATGCTACAAGATATGGTGAATATGACATTACAGGCGTAATGGATCTTACAGAAGACACATATGAAACAGCTCATGGTGGATATGATCCAGTATACGCTAACGAAGATGCTGACCGTGTACTTCCAGTAGACGTTCTTCGTGAAATGGAATCAAAAGGAATTATTGGAAAATTACACAACAAGTTCTATACAACAGTTGGTAATGGTACAGCTGTAAAATCTGCTAGAGCATTCGCTGATGAATACGCTCAGAAATTACTTGCAGATGGCGTAGATGCTGTAATCATGACTTCTACTTGAGGTACTTGTACACGTTGCGGTGCAACAATGGTAAAAGGTATCGAAGCTACAGGTCTTCCAGTAGTTCACTTATGTACAGTAACTCCTATCTCTATGACAGTAGGAGCTAACAGAATCGTTCCAACTATTGCTATTCCACATCCACTTGGAAATCCAGCATTAGATAAAGACGAAGAATATGCATTACGTTACAAATTAGTAGAAAAAGGTCTTCAGGCTTTAGCTACTCCAGTTGACGGACAGACAATCTTCGAATAATCTTAATTTATGAATTAAAAAGGAGAAAACGTTATGAGCAAAGTTTATGACGTGATCGTCCTCGGAGCAGGACCAGCAGGATTAGCTGCTGGTCTCTATGCAGGACGTGCCCGCCTTTCAGTATTAATTATTGAAAAAGGTCAGGACGGTGGACAGATCGCCATCACAGATGAAATCGAAAACTATCCAGGACAGACAGTAGAAGGAGAAAGTGGTCCTTCTCTGATCGCTCGTATGACACAGCAGTGTGAAAAATTTGGTTGCGAACGTGTTTCTGATACAATCAATGAAGTTGAACTTGAAGGAGCTGTTAAAGTTCTTAAGAGTTCAAAAGGAGAATATCACGGAAAAACTGTAATCATCGCTACTGGTGCCTTCGCTAGACCAATTGGATGTAAAGGTGAAAAAGAATTTTTAGGTAGAGGTGTATCTTACTGTGCAACATGTGATGCTAACTTCTTTGAAGATTTCGAAGTATTCGTAGTTGGTGGTGGGGATTCAGCTGTAGAAGAAGCTATGTACCTTACTAAATTTGCTAGAAAAGTTACTATTATTCACAGACGTAATGAACTTCGTGCTGCTAAATCTATTCAGGAAAAAGCATTTAAGAACGAAAAACTTCATTTTATGTGGGATACAGTTGTAGAAGAAGTAGGCGGAGATGGCATGCTTTCTACTATGACAGTTAAGAATGTTAAAACTGGTGAAACAACAGTTATTAACGCTGATGAAGAAGACGGCTTAATGGGCGTATTCGGATTTATTGGAACAATCCCTAACACAAAGATTTTTGAAGGAACTAACCTTAAACTTGATGAAAGAGGATACATTCCTACAGATGATAACATGCATACAAATATTCCAGGTGTATTTGCAGCTGGTGATGTTCGTGTTAAGAGTCTTCGTCAGGTTGTTACAGCTGCTGCTGATGGCGCTATTGCTACAACACAGGCTGAAGCTTACCTTAATAGCTTAGAATAATTTATAGAAGTTCAGGAGGAACAGTAAAATGTTAGAAGTAGATAAAAATACGTTCAAAACAGAAGTATTAGAAGGTGAAGGATATGTTTTCGTAGATTTCTACGGCGATGGATGTGTACCATGTCAGGCATTAATGCCACACGTACATGCATTAGCTGATAAATATCATGATTCTAATTTGAAATTCACTGCTATGAACACAACAAAAGCTCGTCGTGTAGCTATCGCACAGGGAATCTTAGGACTTCCAGTTATGGCTATTTACAAAGATGGAGAAAAAGTTGAAGAATTAGTGAAAGATGCTTGTACTCCAGAAAGTATTACAGCAATGGTTGAAAAATACGTTTAATTCGTAGTTTTTGACTAAAGATAATGCGTATTAAGCTGAAAGGCTTTTTACGGAGGGCAGTAAGCGAGTCCTCTATATAAAAAAACAAAAAAATTATATTAAATTGAAGGGAAGGAGGAAAAATAACATGGCAATTTTAGAAGGTAAAAAAGTTATCATTATTGGAGACCGTGATGGTGTTCCAGGACCAGCTATCGCAGAATGTGCAAAGACAGCTGGAGCTGAAGTTATTTTTTCAACAACAGAATGTTTCGTCTGAACTAGCGCAGGCGCAATGGATCTTGAAAATCAGAAAAGGGTAAAAGAATTCGCAGAAGAATTCGGTCCAGAAAACCTCGTAGTATTACTTGGTGCAGCTGAAGGCGAAGGTGCAGGACTTGCTGCAGAAACAGTAACAGCAGGTGACCCTACATTTGCAGGTCCATTGACAGGAGTCCAGCTTGGACTTACAACATATCATGTATGTGAACCAGAAGTTAAGGAAGAATTTGACGAAGCTGTTTACGATGAACAGGTTGGTATGATGGAAATGGTACTCGACGTTGATGATATCGTAAGCGAAATGTCAGCTATCCGTGATGAATACTGTAAGTATTTATAGAAAATAAAATTTGAAACACTATTTCGGATTTTGGGCGGTGATGTAGATACTTACCTCACCGCCCTTTTGTTATGATAAAACCTAAATCCGTAGGGGTTTAGGCTTATTGTGTATCCTATATTAATAAATGTATAATTAGGATAAATAAAAGAAAGGTGGACACTTACGATGAACAGTGTAATTAAAGGAGCAAGTTATGTACTTGCACATACTCCTAGCATGGTATTATTAAATGGTACAACTCAGACAACAGAAAAAATCGTTAACCCAGAATCTGAATACTTAAAAGAAGTACCAAATCACCTTCGTTCATACGAAGAATGTGTAAACTACTGGCCAAATCAGGTTTACATTGGTAACGCTCATCCAGACGAATTAGCAGAAGTAGAATTCCCATACTACGACAAAGTTAAAGAAGGTGCTGAAAGATACGGAAAATATGGTGAAATCATTCCAGAAGAAGAATTCCTTCTTTTAGTACAGGCTGTTGACGTGTTCGAAGTAGTTAAATTAGATAAAGATTTTGTTGCAGCTCATAAAGAAGCTTTCGCAGCTGACCCAATCATCACAGAAGATATCGTTGAAAAAGTTGAAGAAGGTATCGAATTAGCTGAAATCGAAAAATTAGTAAACGAAGAACATGCAGAACCACTTTGCTTTGCTGGCAAATTAGTTGGATGCGTTAAGAGAGCTCATGACGTTGATGTTAACCTTTCTGCTCATGTAATGCATGAAAACTTAATGAGTAAAGCTACTAACGTACTTGCATTATTATATGGTGTAAGAAACGCTGGTATTGAAAAATCTGACATCGAATATGTAATCGACTGTGCAGAAGAAGCTTGTGGTGATATGAATCAGAGAGGTGGCGGTAACTTCGCTAAAGCTGCTGCTGAAATTGCAGGACTTGTAAATGCAACAGGATCTGATACACGTGGATTCTGTGCAGGACCTTCTCATGCATTAGTAGAAGCTGCAGCACTTGTTGCTTCAGGTGCTTACAAATGTGTAGCTGTAACAGCTGGTGGATGTACAGCTAAATTAGGTATGAATGGTAAAGACCATGTGAAAAAAGGTCTTCCAATTCTTGAAGACTGCTTAGGTGGATTCTGTGTAATCATCGCTGAAAATGATGGTGTTAACCCAGAAATCAATCTTGAAATCCTTGGACGTCATACTGTAGGAACAGGATCTGCTCCACAGATGGTAATCGGAAGTCTTGTAGCTGATCCACTTGAAAGAAACGATATGAAGATTACTGATATCGATAAATTCTCTCCAGAAATGCAGAACCCAGATATCACAAAACCAGCAGGTGCCGGAGATGTTCCTCTTGCTAACTACAAGATGATCGGTGCTCTTGCAGTTAAACGTGGAGAACTTGATAAGAAAGAACTTGCTTCATTCCCAGCTAAACACGGTTTAACAGGATGGGCTCCAACACAGGGACATATCCCATCAGGTGTTCCATATATCGGATTCGCCAGAGAAGATATCCTTGCTGGAAAGATCAAAAATGCTATGATCATCGGAAAAGGATCATTATTCCTTGGACGTATGACAAACTTATTCGATGGATGTTCATTTGTAATCCAGGGCAACACTGGTGCACAGAACAACAGCGGAGTTTCTGAAGAAGAAGTAAAAGGATTAATCGCTAAAGCTATGAAAGATTTTGCTGCAACATTAATGGCAGAATAGAGAGGTGGACTAATTATGGCAAACGGAATTGAAAAAATTATTGCCAACACCTTTATGGAAATGGCTCAGGGATTAGAAACAGGAAGTTTCGGAAAACGTCCTAAAATCGCTTTAACAGGTATGGGTAGCGAACATGGCGAAGAAAACGCAATGGCAGCTGCTGTTGCTGCAGCTAAAGACGGTATTGATGTATATTACATCGGATCATTAGAAGCTGAAGGCGTTATCACTGTAAAAGTTGCTGATGACGAAGAAGGCCATGACAAAATGGAAGAAATGCTCAAAAATGGTGAAATTGATGGTGCTGTAACAATGCACTTCCCATTCCCAATCGGTGTTTCTACTGTAGGACGTGTTGTTACACCAGCTAAAGGCAAAGAAATGTTTATTGCAAACACAACTGGTACATCAAGCACAGACCGTATCGAAGGTATGGTTAAGAACGCAGTATATGGTGTTATCGCTGCTAAAGCTTGTGGAAACCCAAATCCAACAGTTGGTATTTTAAATGTTGACGGTGCTCGTCAGACAGAAAAAGCTTTAAAACAGCTTTCTGAAAACGGATATCATATCGACTTCGCTGAATCAGGACGTGCTGATGGTGGATGCGTCATGAGAGGTAATGATATTCTTCAGGCTTCACCAGATATTATGGTTACTGATTCATTGACAGGAAATATCCTTGTTAAGATGCTTTCTTCAGCTTGTACAGGTGGAAGCTTTGAAGCAACAGGATATGGATATGGTCCTGGAATCGGCGATGGATATGATCAGTTAGTTATGATCGTTTCTCGTGCATCAGGTGCTCCAGTTATCGCAAATGCAATCCGTTATGCAGCTCAGCTCGTAAGAGGAAATGTATTTGAAGTGGCTAAAGCTGAATTCAAAGCAGCTAAGAAAGCTGGATTCAAAGAAATCTGCGAATCTGTAAAAGCAAAACCAGTAGCTGCTGCAGAAGAAGTAAAAGAACCACCAAAGGAAATCGTTACAGCTCAGATTCCTGGTGTAGAAGTTATGGACCTTGAAGATGCTGTTAAAGTACTCTGGAAAAATAATATCTACGCTGAAAGCGGAATGGGATGTACAGGTCCTATCATTCGTGTTTCTACAGCTAA
>JAQYAI010000159.1 GCA_029227655.1 bacterium
ACTTTATCTATAGTTTCTTCCAAGTTCAGGCCATCTTCTTCAATAGTAATGTCAGCATATTTCTCAAATAGACAGACTCTTTCGTCGTATAAGTCCCGAAGGGTCTGCCCTTCGCGAAGGGTAACTCCTCTTTTTTTCGGATTTTTCAGTCTGTTTTGAATAACATCAAAAGATACTTTCAAATAAATAATGGTTCCGATTTCTTTGAAATGCTGCATTGCTTCTTCACAATAGACAACACTTCCTCCCGGCGAGATTACAGCACATTCAGCTTCCAAATCCCTGTTCACCTGATTTTCAATTTTCAAGAATTCGTCTACACCCTGCTCTGCGATAATTTCACTAAGAAGGCGATTTTCCTGTTTCTGGATCAGCAGATCTGTGTCGATAAAATCATATCCCAGTCTCTTTGCAACTACAACTCCTACCGTACTTTTCCCTACGGCTGGCATGCCGATAAATATAACGTTTTTCATAAACTTCCTCCTGTGTTCCTTGGTTATCCGGCAGCCTCTGGCCGCCATCTGTTACCAGATCATTCTTTTACGTCTTCTTCGCTTGTCATTTCTTCTCTTCATGAGTTCTTGAAACAGAAGCAGATCCACAATATCACGTGTCCACCGCTCTTCCCATGTCCCCGCCTCTGCTTTCTTCATCTCTTCGCTCTGTACCCGGTCGAAAATGCGTCTGCTCATCAAGCGTAGCTGCAATTTATCTGGATATTCATCATAAATCATGCTTTCTTCGTACTCGTAGCGCTCGCATTCATCTTCTACATATGGAAGAATGATCTTCGCCATTTCCGGATACATACTTTTTAAATATTCATAATCTCTTCTTTCTATTTTATCTTCATCAAATAAATTTGGCAAAGGATACATCATATAATATGGCAATTTTGTTTCCATGTTCAGCTCTCCCGCTCTCGGTTTATGCTTTATTTTATGCCATATTCCGCTGTCTGTGCCTGATTTTCTCTTTGTTAGAGCTTGATTTTAGCAAATGCATCTGCAAACGCATTGTTCATTGGCTCTTCTTTTTGTTTTTTCAAATAATTCTGAACGTCGCGCTTGCTCACTCCTGCGCCTTCTTTCTTTCGGCGCTCCTGAAATGCGGTAAGTTTTTCTTTGTGTCCGCAGGAACAGACAAATATCTGTCCATCGCCCTTCCCACGGAGCTGCATTTTCTTGTGGCAGTTCGGGCAGCGGGCATTGGTCTTCTTTGCGACGGTTTCACGGTACCCGCATTCTCGGTCCTGGCAGACGAGCATCTCACTATTTTTTCCATTTACAGCCAGCATACGCTTTCCGCACCGTGGGCATTTATGATTGGTCAGATTATCATGACGAAATGTTCCTTCTCCGTCTTTAATTTCATCTATCAGTTCTTCTGTGTAACCGACAATTTCTTTCATGAAGACATTTCGTTTGATCTGACCTTTGGAAATATGTGATAATTTCATTTCCCAGTCAGCTGTCAGCTCTGGTTTTTTCAGATCTTCTGGCACAAGTTCCAACAACTGCTTTGCCTTTGAAGTGAGATAAATATCTTTTCCACGTTTTTCAATCATAAAGCTGTTAAATAGTTTTTCTATGATGTCCGCGCGGGTTGCAACTGTTCCAAGTCCACCGGTTTCGCCCAGAGTCTTCGCCATCACCTTGTCATCCGATTCCATAAATGCCACTGGATTTTCCATTGCGGAAAGCAAGGTCGCCTCGTTAAATGGAGCCGGCGGCTTGGTTTTCCCTTCTGTCTGTGCAATTTTTATATGATTCAGAAGTTGTCCTTCTCTGATTTCCGGCAGGTTCTGTGTTTTCAGTTCTTTTTCCAGGTCATCTTCGTCTACATTTTCATTTTCGTAAACAAGCTTCCATCCTTCGCTTTGTACGATTTTTCCTGTTGCCACAAAAATTTCCTTGTTGATTTCCACTTTAATCTGTGTCTGCTCATACTCAAACGGCGGATACAGAACTGCCAGAAATCTTCGCACTACCAAATCGTAAATCTTTCGTTCTTCATTCGTCATGTGCTCCATCTGCACGAACTGTTCTGTTGGAATGATTGCATGATGATCTGAAACTTTTGCGTTATTTACAAATGCACTTTTCGCACTCACTTCTCTTTTTGATGCAATCGCTGCAAGTTTGCGGTATGGTCCCACACCACATGCCTGTAATCTGTCTTTGATCGTTGGAATAATGTCGGTGCTTATATAACGCGAATCTGTTCTCGGATAGGTCAGAACTTTGTGATTTTCATAAAGACGCTGCATGATATTCAAGGTCTCTTTCGCCGAGAATCCGAATTTCTTATTTGCATCCCTCTGAAGTTCTGTCAAATCATAGAGAAGCGGCGCATAAGTCTTCTTTGGACTCTTTTTTACTTCTATTATTTTCCCATCTTTTCCGTTTAATTCTTTTACTATTTTTTCAATTCTTTCTTTATCAAAAGAGCGGTAGCTTTTAGACCTCTGGTCCTGCCATGTAAGAGTAATTCCACTAGCCGCGCTAGTTTTTGTGTTGATTTTTCCTGATTGTGCGTTGATATCGCCTGATTGTGCGTTGATTCTATCTACTCTGGCGATGATTCCGTAGTATGGCTGTGGTTTGAACTCTTTGATCTGCGCTTCGCGCTTTGCAATCATTGCAAGTGTTGGCGTCTGCACTCGTCCGCAGGAAAGCTGCGCATTGTACTTGCAGGTAAGAGCCCTTGTGGCATTAATCCCCACAAGCCAGTCTGCCTCGGCTCTGCACATCGCAGCATCGTAGAGATGATTATATTCTCTTCCATCTTTCAGATGTGCAAATCCATCCGATATAGCCTTATCTGTTACGGACGAAATCCAGAGACGTTTTATTGGTTTCTTATTCCCAGATTTTTCTAAAATGAGTCTCGCAACAAGTTCTCCCTCACGTCCTGCATCTGTCGCTATAATAATTTCGTTTACATCATTTCTGTGAATCAGTTGTTTTA
>JAQYAI010000160.1 GCA_029227655.1 bacterium
TACTTTCCAAACATTCTTTCCACTGTATTTTTCTTCCTGTTATCTGCACTGTTCATAGTTTCCTCCAAATCATTTTAAACGTTACTCTCCTATCTCCTGCAATCTTACTTTGCCGTTTTTCTTGTAAAGAACAAAAGTAATTCCCAGTACAAGCACGGCGATGATTCCTTTCATCAAATTTGGTGAAATCTGTTCGACAAGCAGCACTGGCAACGCGCATAAAATAATGAACAGACATCCACCCAGTCCGCCTATCATCGAAGATGCACTCTGCTTCACTATGGTAACTTCATTTTCCCACTGAAAAACTGGAAACAATAAATTGATTGTAATTCCAAAGACACATGCAAACACCATAAGGATGACCGGCAATACCACAAGCCATATCGCATCGACCATTCCTGGTCTGAAAGCAATCATGAGCAGCACTTCTGAAATCAGGTAAAATGGAGCGATGATCGAAAGATTCATCAAAATCTTACTGTCGAACAATTCTTTCGCATCAATCGGCAGACTTTTGACGATCCACCACTCTTTTCCTTCCATGGAAATGGAAGTACAGGTCGTAGTTATGAGGCATGATGTCGCAGCAAGTGCAAATGGCATAAAATCTATGATCCTGTCCGCCATTGGAAGATACTCCGAAAGCTGTCTGGTATCCATAAATAATACCGCTGCCGATAAAAGCACCATCATAATAGGTCCGACAATCGTATTAGTCACATAGATGCTAGATGCAAAATAACGCTTCAGTTCCTTTTTATACAATGTTTTTAGAACAGAGTTACTCTTCAAATGACTCATTTGATAATCATGCTTTGCATTTGTACTGTACAATCTCTGACAAATCTTTTGGAAGTTCTTTGACACAAAGACAATCATCAGTAAAAAACATAAGATGGATACTCCAAAATAAAGTCCGGCCGTCCCAATGTTTCCTTCTGTCATTGCTTCTCCGAGCCATACTGCCGGTGGATACATTCTGCCCATGATTTTTTCCACAACTCCAGACAAGTCCTGAAGCATTGTGGCGGTAATCTCTCCTTCTACCTGGGTAAGTGCTGAGCTTCCCCCCATAATTACAAGCACCAGCAAAACAGATAAGATGGTTCTCACCATGCTTGTGTGCTTCATTCTAGAAGAAACCGCGGTAATCAGTGCTCCGAATACGGTAGCAATCGTCATTGGCAGCAAAGGAATAAACAAGGTTCCTACAATTCCAAAGAAATAAAATCCAAAGCCTGGCTTTTGGAAATATGCATAAACTGCCATTCCCGGAATCATAACGACCAGACTTAGAATAACATTTCCCAAATACATACCAAGGAACCGGCTGACAACGATAGCAGTCTGTGAAACCGGCATGACACATAATATTTCATATGATTTCTTCTGAAAAATAACACTTCCTGCTTTTAAAATGGTAAAGAAGAAAATGAGCAGACCTGAAATTGCTGTCAGATACATCGGAAGCACATCCTCAAGACCGATCACCACATAGCCATATGCCAGCATACTAACATAGAAACATACCATTGCAATCAGTAGGACCCAAAGACCTGCCATTGATGCCATTTTCCATTTTTTCCCTTGATCCTTCGTATACCGAAACTCATTGAATTTCAGAAAATTGCACAGATGAATCCGAGTCAAAATACTAATCTGTTTTCCCATGGTCAGCCACCTCCATGAAAATATCTTCAAGCGAATGTCCGTCCCCTACCAGTTCTTTCATTTCTCCGGATGCGATTAAGGTTCCTTCTTTTATAATTGCAATTTTATTACAAAGTTTTTCTGCCACATCCAGCACATGAGTAGAAAAGAAGATGGCACCTCCCTTCGCACATATCTGGTGCATCTGTTCTTTCAAAATAACGGATGCCTTCGGATCAAGTCCCACAAACGGCTCATCCAGAATCAGTAATTTCGGTTCATGCACCAATGCAGAAATAATAGCAAGCTTCTGTTTCATCCCATGTGAGTAAGAAGAAATCAGATCTCCAAGTGAGGAAGTAATCTCAAATGCATCTGCATATTGCTTGATTCTATCTTCCCTGTCTTTTGCCGAAATCTCAAAAATATCAGCGATGAAATTCAGATACTGGATTCCTGTCAGATATTCGTAAAGATCCGGATTATCTGGAATATAAGCGAACTGTTTCTTGCACTGCATTGGATTATCTCGCACAGATACACCGTCAATAAGGATTTCCCCTTCATCAAAATCATGAATTCCGACCACACATTTTAAGGTAGTTGTTTTTCCTGCACCATTATGTCCAATAAATCCATAAATGTCTCCTGATGCAATTTCAAGATTCAGGTCGGTAACTCCTTTATTGCTGCCTTTATAATGTTTCGTTAAATGTTTTATTGCAAGCATAGTTTTTTCCTCCATCTGATGCCTTACTCCTCTTTCTCCGGTAAATCGATCTGCGGACGCACATGTAATTCCTTCGAAATATATTTTCCGTCTTTGCGATGTTGTTTTACACATTCCGTGAGAAGAAATTCAATCTGTCCATTCAGTGAACGAAAATCATCTTCTGCCCACGCTGCAAGGGCATCGTATAGTTTCGGTGATACACGAAGCGGTATCTGTTTCTTGGTCTCTGCCATCTTAATACAGACTTCCTGTATTTACGATTGGCTGTGCATCGTGATTACCACAGAGCACAACTAACAGATTAGATACCATTGCAGCTTTTCTTTCGTCATCTAATGCTATTGTATCGTTTTCTTCCAGTCTCTCGAGTGCCATTTCTACCATTCCCACAGCACCATCTACGATCATCTTTCTTGCATCGATAATTGCGGAAGCCTGCTGTCTCTGAAGCATGACCGCTGCAATCTCTGGTGCATATGCAAGATATGTGATTCTGGCCTCCAGAATCTCCAGACCTGCTTCTTCTACCCTTCCCTGAATTTCTTCTTTGATCCGGGAAGCAACTACTTCACTGGAACCACGGAGACTTCCTTCGTCTGCTACACCATCCCCTGTGGTATCCACATTTGGAGCTACATCATATGGATAGAGTCTTACAATATTGCGAAGTGCACTGTCACACTGCAGAGAAAGATATTCCTTATAATTATCCACATTAAACACTGCTTTCGCCGTATCAACTACACGCCATGTCACTGCAATTCCGATTTCTACCGGGTTACCGAGACAGTCATTGATCTTCTGGCGGTTATTATTGAGAGTCATTACTTTCAGAGAAATCTTTTTATTGGCAGACTCTCCAGCTTCCGCCTGTGGCTGTGCAAAAATCAAAGATTTCTTTGCCTGGCTGTCTACATCGCCACTCTGATTTAACTTGGTCTTTGCAGCCGGATTAAATCCTACACAGAACGGATTTACAAAATAAAATCCTTCTTCTTTTAAAGTACCGATATAATTTCCAAATAAAGTCAGTACTAAGGCTTCCTGTGGTTTCAGTGTTTTGAGTCCGCAGAACAAAATCCATCCTAATGCGATCCAGATTCCACATAGTACCACCAGAACCCAGTTCTCACCAATGATTCCAAAAATTAAGCCTACGATTGCAACCACATATAACGCAAGGGTAATCAAAAGAACCAGCATTCCGTTTTTCTTATTATTTAGTGTTATTTCTTTCATGAGTCTTTCCTCCTATATCTTGATATCAAAATGATATCACTTTCATTTCAAAAATGCAATACCATAGAAAAAAGACTCTTGGATTTTTTCCAAAAGTCTTTTATCGCAACTCACATTAATATATTTTTCGCTTCTTTACGATTCGTTTTCAAAAATACCGTAACTTGATTTGAGGAATCACATGTTGCCAGAAGAACATCTTCAATGCTGTCAGCTCCCTGTCCCTTAATCTGGCTTCTCAACCATTTCTCATCTTTTCCGGTATGCCGAAGATTCTCTTCCATAAGTTTTCCGTCCAGAATCACATTTGCAACCATATAATCCTGTTGCACCGATAGATTTATATCGGAGGGTGTAACGGGATGGTCTGACACCTTTAGCAGATACCCTTGTATGTAATCTAACTTCTTACTTATAATCGCAATGATTACCAGGTTCTTCCACCTAATGATTTGAATTCACCAACTGTTGATACATGAGAATTCATACCACCATCTACAGTCAGAATCTGTCCTGTTACAAATGCACTTTCATCAGAAGCAAGATATAAGCACATATTAGCAATATCAGATGGCTGACCATAACGAGGAACACAGATATTGTTTAAGAAAATATTTTTCAGTACATCTGGAACTTTATTCTGGTTCTGTGGAGTAACAATCAGACCTGGACGAACACAGTTACATCTGATTCCAAGCTTTCCATACTGGAGAGCTACACTCTTTGTAAGCATATCTACACCTGCTTTTGCACTTGCATATGCAGTTGCACCAAGGTCACCACCACAAGAAGCCATAGAACCGATATTTACGATAGAACCGCCATTCTCTTTCAAATACGGAAGGAGTGTCTTGATCATAAAGAATGTTCCTCTTAAGTCTGTGTTGAAGATATCATCCCACATTTCAAGTGTCAATTCTTCTACTGCTCCATCTGGCAAGCCTACATTAGATGCGTTATTGATCAATACATCAATTTTGCCATATTTTGCTTTTGTGTCAGCAAATAACTGTTCAATTGTTTCTGGTTTTGTCAGATCAAGGAAAAGATAAGTTGCTTCTCCGCCTTCATTTTTGATCTCTTCTACCACTTTCTCACCTGTCTCTTTACGTCTTCCACAGACAATGACCTTTGCACCTTCTTTTGCAAAAATCTTAGCTGTTCCTAAGCCGATACCGCTGGTAGATCCTGTTACAATTGCTACCTTACCATCTAATCTTCCCATTTTAAATGTCCTCCTTGAAATAAAAATTTATGATGTTTCATAATTTCGAGCCAAAATAACTTACTGCTGAATAATACCAAAACAATATCCTTTTTTCCGTGACAAAGTCACAGTTCTTTTGGGTTTTAGTAATATTTGTTTGATAATTATTTAACACACTCATTATAAACCCGTCCCTTATGATTGTCCAGTACTAAATCTACGGATTTTGATTTTGATAATTTATCCTCTTTATTTCTTTCATTTGTTCTACGATTCAACGTGTGCAAGATTTTTTGGACCAAATCCATATGGAAGAAGTTCTTTTAATGAAAGTTCTAAATAATTATCTTCTCCATTTGCCAGTATGATTTGAAATTCTTCCGGATTGCAGAATTCCATCATTACCTGCCGGCAGACACCGCATGGTGCACATAATTCATCTGTATCTGCACCATCTGCCCCACCAACAATCGCAATCTTTGCAAATTCTCTTTCTCCATCATAGACTGCTTTGAAAAATGCAGTCCGCTCAGCACAGTTCGTTGGGGTATATGCAGCATTTTCAATATTACAACCGTGATAAATCTTACCACTTTTAGTCAAAAGAGCTGCCCCGACTTTAAAATGTGAATACGGCGTATATGCACGTTCTCTGGCCTTTTTTGCCTCTAAGATCAATTCCTGATTCGTCATAGTCTATCCTTCTTTATTCAAATTATTCTTTCTCTTCTTTTATTAATCTTCTCAGTGCCTCTACCCCTGCTTTAATCGCTGCTTCTGTATCATGAACGATAGGATTATCCATTCCAAGTGCATTTCTTTCTTGATTTCCAACGACAAGAAGTGTAGAACCACAGCGGACTCTTAAATGGCTTGCTGCAATGAATAATGCTGCTGATTCCATTTCAGATGCTTTACATCCCATACGTTTCCATGCTTCCCATTTGTTCAACAGTTCATAGCTTACAGGCATTCTTTCCGGCTCGTGCTGTCCATAAAATGCATCCTTACACTGCACAACACCTGTATGATAAGTAAGCCCTAAATTCTTACATGCCCCTACAAGCGCATTCGTCACAGCCAGATCTGCCACAGCAGGGTACTCAATCGGGGCATACTCACGACTTGTTCCTTCCATTCGGATAGCTCCTGTTGCTACCACGATATCTCCACCTTTTACCTCAAGGTCAATGCCTCCGCAAGTTCCAACGCGAACAAAAGTATCTGCCCCACAAAGCACCAGTTCTTCCATGGCAATTGTGGCCGAAGGTCCTCCAATGCCCGTCGATGTAACACTGACTTTTTCACCATCCAGATATCCGGTATAAGTTACAAATTCCCGACTGTCTGCCACTAATTTAGCCTCATCAAAATGCTCTGCGATCTTCGCACATCTCTTCGGGTCTCCCGGCAAAATCACATAGCGGCCGACATCACCTGGTCTGATCTGTAAATGATACTGCAATCCTGCTTCACCTGAATAATTCTGCATAGTCATTCCTCCTGTCTTTTTTATTCATCAAATTCCACAATCACCCAAAAACCACTTGCCAGTTCTTCGATACTTTTCACGATTCCTTTTGTTGTTTTCAGTCGTTCATATACGCGATAATTTCCGCTCATGGCAACAGATGGAACAATTGTATAATAGTAAAATGCCGGTGTCTGCCCTTCATATACTTCTACTTCCTGCCCAACTTCCACAAGTCCTGCTCTTTCCATCTTAAAACCCATCTCACGCATATCTTATACACCCTTACTTCACTTACTCTTTTCTATAGTATACCACAGATTAACACATAAAACATCAAAAAAGAGAAGCTAAATCCAGCTTCTCATAAACTATACTCTATCTATCTTCTCTTTTTTGGTACTCCATGACAAAATTTTTATTCATAAAGTGGGTATTTACTGCAGATTTCATTTACCGCTGCCCGGATATCATCTGCTTTTGTATCAAAGTCTGTAATTGTCATCTTGATTAATCTGGCAATCGTTTTCATATCGTCTTCTCTGAGACCACGTGTTGTAACAGCTGGTGTTCCAATTCGGATACCACTTGTAACAAATGGACTTGCCGGATCATTAGGAACAGCATTCTTATTTACTGTGATATAAACTTCATCAAGTCTGTTCTGCAATTCTTTTCCTGTAATATTCATATTCTGAAGATCGACCAGCATCAAATGATTATCTGTTCCGCCGCTTACAAGATGGAAGCCTTCTGCAATAAGTGCTTCTGCAAGAGCCTTTGCATTTTTAACGACCTGTGTCTGGTATTCTTTAAATTCAGGCTTCAGTGCTTCTCCAAAACAGATTGCTTTCGCTGCAATCACATGCATCAGCGGTCCCCCCTGCGTTCCCGGGAAAATAGCTTTATTGATGGCCTTTGCATACTCTTTTTTACACATGATCATTCCGCCTCTTGGTCCTCTAAGTGTCTTATGTGTAGTTGTTGTTACCACATCAGCATAAGGAACCGGACTCTGATGAAGTCCCGCTGCTACGAGTCCCGCAATATGAGCCATATCTACAAATAAATATGCTCCCACTTCCTTTGCAATATCGGCAAAAAGGTCAAACCGGATTTCTCTTGGATAAGCAGATGCTCCTGCAACGATCATTTTAGGTCTACATTCAAGAGCTGTTTTGCGAATTTCATCATAATCAAGAAATCCATCATCGTTCACATTATATGGAACAAAATGATATAAAAGTCCTGACATATTCACAGGAGATCCATGGGTCAGATGTCCGCCATGTGCAAGATTAAGTCCCATCACCGTATCGCCCGGCTGCAAAAATGCCTGATAAACCGCATTATTTGCATTCGCACCTGAATGAGGCTGTACACATACATGTTCACATCCAAAAAGCTGTTTCGCACGTTCAATTGCAAGATTTTCCACGATATCCACATATTCACATCCGCCATAATATCTCTTTCCGGGATATCCTTCTGCATATTTATTTGTAGGAACAGTCCCCATCGCCAACATAACTGCAGGACTTACAATATTTTCAGAGGCAATCAGCTCCAGATTTCTTCTCTGACGTGCAAGCTCTAAATCCAAGGCCTGACCTACTTCTTCATCGCATCCTCTGATATAATCCATAACATTTGTAATCGCGCTCATTTTCTTATCTCCTTGTCACTTAATTCTCTCTAGTATATCGATATAATTTAGCAAAGTCAACTGTTAAATATTTATCTGTCTTGTCAAATATTTGTCCATGTTGTCAATTTATTGTCAGATTATTGTTTCCTAATAAAAAACTTAATAATACAATATATAGACACACATCTGTGAACATGATAATCTAATATTACAGATATGACAAATGATTAACAATGCAAATGAGGTGACAAAAATGGGAAAAGAATCATTATTATTACAGCCATTAAAAGTTGGAAATCTAACACTGAAAAATCGTATCATGTTCCCACCACTTACAACTGGATACGAAGAACGTGACGGTTCTATAGGAGAAAGAAGTTTCCACTTCTATGAAAGACTTGCAAAGGGCGGGGCTTCTTATGTAGTGATCGGTGACGTAGCACCTGTCAATACCGCTTCTCCAACACCAAAGCTTGCTGAAGACCGCCAGATTCCTACATTTAAGAAACTTGCTGATGCCATGCACGCTTACGACTGTAAACTTGCGCTTCAGATCTTCCATCCGGAGTACGATGTTCCTGGTGTTGGAAAAATGATCATGGCTTCCCGCATGGCAGCTATGGAAGCAGAAAAAGCAAAAGCAGCCGGCGATATGGAAACATTTAACGCCAAGATGGCTGAATCTGGAAGAATCGCAAAAGAGTCTTATGCAAAATTGCATTACGACATGCAGCATTTTGTATCAGAAGCTACGATAGAACAGCTTAGCGATATTAAGAAAGCCATGGCTGAATCTGCAAGAAGAGCTATGGAAGCCGGCATCGATGCCATTGAAGTTCACGGTGACCGCTTATTAGGCTCCCTCTGCTCTACTGTTCTCAATCACAGAACAGACGAATACGGTGGTTCATTTGAAAACCGTATCCGCTATGCACTGGAAGTTGTCGATGCAATCAAAGAAGCTGCTCCATCACTTATGATCGAATACAAACTTCCATTTATCACAGTCAATGCAGACGGCAGCGACCGAGGAAAAGGTGGCTTATATGAAGCTGACGGTATTGCTTTTGCAAAAGCGCTTGAAAAAGCAGGCGTTGACATGATTCAGGTGGCACAGGCGAACCATACAGGAAACATGGGCGATACCATCCCATCTATGGGTTCTGTTCCTTATAACTGGACACTTCCTATCGCCAAGAAGGTAAAAGAAGCTGTTTCTATCCCGGTTTCAACCGTAGGTCGTGTAGTTACGGTCGCAAACGGAGAAGAAATCCTGAAAAACGGAGAAGCTGACATGATCAGCTACGGACGTTCTTTATTATGCGATCCAGATATCGCACACAAAGTTGAAAGAGATGAACCAATCCGGGAATGTCTGAACTGCAACAAGGGATGTGTCGATGCAATTCAGAACCGCCGCTATATTTCCTGTGTCTTAAATGCTGAAAATGGTGACGAAGCTACCATTTATATCAAACCAGCAAATGAAAAGAAACATGTTGTTATCGTAGGTGCTGGTATTGCCGGGCTTGAAGCCGCAAGAGTTGCTGCTATCCGCGGTCACAAGGTAGACCTTTATGAAAAAGAAGAGAAGATCGGTGGACAAATTCATTTGGCCGCTGTCCCACCGCGCAAAGACGAGATTCTCCGTTCGATTGAATATTATGAAAAGATTCTGCCAGGACTTGATGTTACCCTCCATTTAAATACAGAATGTACGAAAGAAATCATGAATGCAGCAGACGCTGTCATCGTTGCAGTTGGTGCTCATGACATGATGCTTCCTATCCCTGGTGCAGACAGCAAGAATGTTGTATCATCCTGGGATGTATTAGCCGGAAAAGCTGATGTAAGTGGACACTGTGCAATTATCGGCGGCGGACTTGTCGGTACAGAGACCGCTGAATATGTGGTATCAAAAGGCTGCCAGGCTTCTGTGATTGAAATGCTCGATAAGATTGCGAATGGAGAATCCGCTACGATTCTTCCGCTTATCATGGCCGATTTTTCCGCACATGATGTAAAACAGTATGTAAATACCAAAGTAAACAGCATCGTAAATGATGGAAAGACAATTCTTGCAACAGATACGAAAGAAAATAAAGAAATTTCTATCGACTGTGACACAATCATCATGGCAGTTGGTTCTGCGAAAAATGCTTTTGATACAGAAGGCGTAACTGTTCCTGTTTATTTTGCAGGTGACTGCTCAGGTGAAAGAACTGCAAGTATCGCAGAAGCGATCCGCTCAGGTTACAACGCGGCAAATAAGATTTAATTTGCACCATATCTGGGGATTGTTATAATGAAAGTTGAAAGTAAATTTACACAACTACACTTTAAAAAAGTTTACACAACTACACTTTAAAAAAGTGTTGATTTTTGAGCAAACTCTGATATAATGGTTTTGTTGGTTATCCATCAGGATAACCACATGCTGAAATAGCTCAGTCGGTAGAGCACTTCACTCGTAATGAAGGGGTCGAGGGTTCAAGTCCCTTTTTCAGCTGATATGAAAAACACCGGAACGTTGAACGTCCCGGTGTTTTTCTTTCTATTGAAGCCAAGATCACTGCTTATTTACCAGCCATCTGTCTTTCCTGTTCTTCAATCATTTTCTTAACCATATATCCTCCAACAGATCCATTCTGTCTTGATGTGAGGTCACCATTGTAACCATCTGTTAAAGGTACTCCTAATTCGCTTGCAACTTCATATTTGAATTTGTCTAATGCACCCTTTGCTTCAGGTACAGCTGTTCTGTTTGATGAACGATTTGCCATTTCATTTTCCTCCTTTTTTGTAACGTTTGTTTGTTGTTACGATAATAGTATGTGTAAAATGAATGACAATATTCTGGCAAAAAATGCAAATTTATACTAATTCTGCTATTCTTGACACTCCAACATAAATTTCGGAGATTTTATACCAGGTCGGATAGTCAACGACTCCGGTCTGTGGCAGGCCAAACACGGACTGGAAGACGCGGACAGCTTCCGCAGTCGCTGGTCCATAGATACCATCTACTGTGATTTTGGGAATTAGCGGGTAGGCATCCGAGATACGATTTAATTGTTCCTGCATCTGACGGACTTTATCCCCGGAAGAACCGATGGTCAGATCATATCCAGGCCATGAGGATGGAATACCGGAAATTTCTTCAGCTGTATTAATGTACATATTGTCCCCATAATAATAGCGGAGAATTTCAATTGGCGAGTATCCCTGATCGCCTAAGGCTTTTGACCCCCACTGTGTCATCCAGTTTGGACACTGTACCTGTCTGCCATCGCAATACTGTGTCAGAATTGGTTGTTTTACATTTGGCCGTGACAAATAGCTTGCAAAAAGTTCATCTACAACCGTAGAAATACTCTGGTAAATATTTCGCTCTGGAATCCATTTATGGTCAAACGCGGTAGACGAGGTAATCGTAAAATCATATCCCTGATTCCGGTACCACTCCGTATATACACGGTTTAACGTAAACGACATGATAGCAAGGACATTTGCGCGGATGGTATTTTCCGGCCATGTGGCATAGATCTCACTGGAGGCCACATTTTTGATATAATCCTTATACTTTACGTAATAATTGTTAGCGGTACTGTCACGGGGAGAACCGTCGTGCACGACGATGTATTCAGGAACTACCACACGGCTGAGTACGATCTCGCCAGTCTCGTTGATTGGTTTGATTTCATCCTCTGGAATTTTCGGTGGATAGACACCATACAGTGTGTGCGCAGGAATAACAAAGATTTGAGGTGTCTCTCCTGGAGCCAGTGGATTTAACTGAACGTTCTGCAGCGCCAGCGTATTTGCCAGAATTTCTGTGCCAGAAATTGTTATAGCCTCAAAACCAGGTGCCTTAATGCTAAGATTATATTCAGAGTAAGGCTGTGAGAAAATGTGTGGGTTCAGACTATATTCTTCTGGTGGGGCCGGAAGATCAATAACTTCTGTACTTCCAGAAGAGTTCGTCTTCAGTTCTTCAATTGTATCTTCAGGAACACCTGTATAGGAAATGCTGATCGTTGCATTTTCAATAGGAACAGATGTGGCACGGGAAGTGATGGAAATTTTTAGTTGCCCTTTATCAGGAGTGGTCTGCATCGTTTGGACCATATAATCAAATCCTTAAAATTTCTGTTATTAGTAGTTTA
The DNA here is from genome assembly GCA_029227655.1 of bacterium. Classification (GTDB taxonomy): domain Bacteria; phylum Bacillota; class Clostridia; order Lachnospirales; family Lachnospiraceae; genus Allocoprococcus. The sequence goes on from JAQYAI010000160.1 coordinate 12,118, forward strand.
TGCATTTTTTTATGAAATTTGTATGGAAAAGTATGATATGATAAATGCAAAAAGAAACGAGGCAGAGGAATGAAAAAGAAACAACCATACATACTTTTTGTTATATGCTTAATGATTTTTTTGTTTGTTGGATGTAGCAAAAAAGAAGCAGAGTATATTGAAGTAAAGGTAGATACTTCAGTTTTTGATGATAAATTTTATTATGCACAATTATCAGAAGAAGAACAGCTCATTTATCAGGAAATATATCAAGGTATACAAAATGGCGAGTCTGCAATATTTATACATGATATTGTACCAGATAGGGCGAATCAGATTTTGCAAAATATTATGTATGATTTTCCAGAAATCTTTTGGGCAGATGGCGGAGCTTCTTCTACGCAGTATAGCCAAACCATTTTTGAACAGGGTTATACAGTGATTGAGCCTGTCTATGTGTACAGTCAGGAAGAGAGAGAAACAAAAAAAGCAGAAATTGAAGCAAAAGCAGCCGAAATTCTGGCATCAGTTCCAGGTGGATATGGAGAATATGAAACGATAAAATATATTTACGAATATCTGATTGGACATATTGAATATGTGGAAGACGCAGAAGATAATCAGAATATTTATAGTGCACTTGTAAATGGAACATCCGTGTGTGCCGGTTATGCGAAAGCCAATCAGTATTTGTTAAATAAACTTGGAATTTATTGTACATATGTGACTGGTATGTCACAAAATGAAGAAGGAACAGAGGCACATGCATGGAATATTGTCCGCCTTGATGGTAAGTATTATTATGTCGATGTTACTTGGGCAGATCCGGTCAGAGAAGGAGAACAGTTCACAGACTCTGCAATCATATATGATTATTTATGCTGCAGTGAGGCAGAGTTGTCGAACACGCATACATTAGATGAAGGCTACACTTATCCTGTCTGTGATTCAGAAGACTTTAACTATTATCGGATGAATCAGATGTATTATGAGACGGCGGATGAGCAGACGTTATTGCAGTCCATGCATGAGTCAATTGACCGTGGTGATGTTTCAACAATCTTTAAGTTCGCAGATGATTCATTATATGAAGAAGGACGGAACAGAATCACAACTGAACTGGCTGAAAGAGGAGCAATTTATCTAGGAGAACGCTACGGCTTGCATGAGATCAGATATTCTTATGAAGAAAACAGCCTGATAAATAAGATAGTCGTATATTGGTGCTATCAATAAACCGAAGGGCTCCTTCCTTTGTGTGTCTCATCGATGACCTAAAGAATTTACTTAAGGGTCGTTATATTGAAACAACAATATTACGACCCTGATTTTAGGATATTCTATCATCCATTTTATTTTTTGCTTTTCCATACATCCTTGCCGCTTCCATGAACCAGTCCACTTTCTGGACCGCCGTTCCATCTGGAATATCACATCCTGTCGTTAAATGATAACCTCTTTTTGCATTTTTCCCCTGTTCAATACAGCTTTTTACCGCTGCAAAGATTTCTTCTTTTGTTCCATTCAACATGATCTGCACCGGATCCACATTTCCCGCAATTGGAACCGATTCGCCCAGCTCTTCTGCTGCTCTCTTTAAATCTACTATGTTATCCAGGCTGATTTCATTCAATTGGTACTGTGCCAAATATTTCCAAATGCTGTAGGTCTCACCGCACATATGCAAAGAGACTTTCTTTCCTGTCTTTTCTACCACATAATCCGTCAGTTCTTTTGTGTATGGAAATACAAATTTTTCATACAAACGTGGTCCGATAAGGGAAGGATTTGCAACCGGATCAGCCATGGCAATTCCTACTCCATACTGCGCCAATGCATCAATGCAGCTTTTCTGCGAATCTACAACGATTCGAAGTAGGCGGTGAACCTCATCTGGTTTTTTCCTGCAATCCCGCAGTAACACCTCAATTCCACGTAAAAACGATGCTATGGTAAATGGTCCTCCGATACTTGCCTCAATCGGTACGATATCCCCCGCCGATTCATCAAGCATCTCAGCCGCCTGAAGAAATCGCCGGATTTCTGAGTGAAAATTTGCATCAATTGCTTCCATATACTCTAATTTTGAATAGTCATCCAAAACAATGCTTCCTTGCTCCGGCTTTGGAAGCTGGCTTGCCAGCGCATCCGATATCCCTCTTGTATTCGGCCCGATTCCAAGCCGGTCAAATCCAAATCTCCGGTAAGAAAGCAGTTCTGCCTTCACCATATGTTCTGCAGACCCCCAGTACTCCTCTGGCTTCATTCCGCCTAATATACACCTCATATTACCGATAAATGGAACACAGGGAATTCGGTCGTATTCCAAATGGTTCTCATATGCATATTTTCGTTCTATCGGAGTCATTTCATCCGCAAAAAATTTTTCAGCTCTCATGCCTCTTCTCCTCGTGTTTTTTCCTAAAGATTATCATGTTTTTCAATAAACATCAATCATTTATCGATTTTATTTATAGATAATATCTATATATACCCCGCATATAATTTTTATCTATTTCACTTTTTTATCAAAAAATTTTATAATAACTTTGGAAACAATATATAAATCTAAGGAGGAAATGAAAAAATGAAAAAGAAACTCTTGAGCTTATTGCTCTGTGCTTCTATGGTTTCTGCTCTTGTAGTTGGATGTGGCGGAAACAAGAATTCTGACACTGAAATAAAAACTGAAACTGAAGAAAAAGAAGCTACTACTCTCACAATGTGGTTACCACCACTTGATCAGGACACTGAAGGAAACTTCTCAAAACTGTTAGCTGACTGGGAAGAAGAAAATAACTGTAAAGTCGAGATGGAAATCATTCCATGGGCCAACTACGAAGAAAGATGGGCTACAGGTGTTGCCGGCGGGGAAACTCCAGACATTGGATATATGTATGTAGAAATGTACCCTACTTATATTTCTTCAGGACTTGTTATGGATTTATCTGATATGGTCACAAGCGCTGATTATGACGAATATGTCTTCCTCAACCGTGGAGAAATGATGGACGGATTATATGGTGTACCTATCGTAACTGGTGTTCCATTCGTTCTTTACTACAACCAGGATATCCTGGATTCTATTAGTGAAACAGCACCAGAAACATGGGAAGATTTCGCACGTATTTGTGAAAAAGCTACTCAGGATACCGATGGTGATGGAAAAATCGATCAGTACGGATATGCTGTAGGTCTTAACAGCGGTGATATGAGTAACCTTTATATCCTTAACTCTTATATCTACAGTTTATTATGGCAGGCAGGCGGCGACATCTACACAGATGACTTAAGTGAAGTAGCATTCAATAATGAAGCTGGTGTAGAAGCCATCGAATTCTTTAAGAGTCTTCAGCCATATATGCCTGAAAATGTAATGTCAATCTCTGGAACAGATGCCTTCTCTACTATTTTTGCAGAAGGAAAAGCTGCATTCGGTGTAACACGTTCATCAAGCTCTAACGAGACAACATTTGCAAGTGATTATCCAAACCTGAAAAACTGGGATTATGTTACATCCTTAAAGAACGTTGATTATGGTACATTTGGTGCTGCTGACTGCTTATCTGTAATGACAACATCAGAAAATCCTGAACTTGCATTAGATTTGATCAAATACATCACAGGTTCTGAATTCATGACAGAATACCACAAAGTTGCTCCTGGTGCTCCACTTACGAAGAGCGAACCTTACGTTGGAGATCCTAAGATGGAAAGAATCGTAACAGAAGATCGTGATAAATGGCGTCCACTTCAGGCTGGTCCATGTGGAAGCGAAATTCTTGAAAATTATGCAGCTCACATTCAGTCAGTTATTGAAGGTAAAATGGATGTAAAAGCAGCCTTAGACGAATCAGCAAAATACGGTAACGAAGTATTAAAAGAATACTACGAAGAAAATAAATAAAAAAGAAATGAGGCGCCTATGAAAAAAAAGAAAGGCTTGTCCGTTCTTACGCCTTATCTCTACATAGCACCAATATCACTGATCCTGCTTACATTTGTGGCAGGATCTTTGATCATTGCGATATGCTTTAGTTTTACGAAGTATAATATCATTACTCCGGCGCAATTTAACGGACTTTATAATTATCAGAAACTATTTCGTGATTCAAAATTGCATCTTAGTATCATCAATACACTAAAAATTGCAGTGATTATGGTCCCACTTGAGGTAACCTTTTCTACACTTTTTGCAATTCTTATTCGATCAAGAAAAGATACTTTGCTAGGGAAACTCTCGAAAGCCGCCATTTTCATTCCGGTGCTTTCTTCTAGTGCCGTAGTCGGTACTGTCTGGAAAGCCATCTTAAACGGCGGAAATCCCACAGTCAAAACAATTTTTGGAATCTTCGGTATTGATCCAACGATGCTATTAGGAAGCAGTAAAGCGGCCATTGTCACAGTTGCCGTCTTGATGGTCTGGAAAGGTATGGGTTATTACATGATCATTACCCTTTCTTCTTTAATGTCCATTTCTGATAGCTATTATGAAGCTGCCAGAGTAGATGGTGCGAATGCCTGGCATCTTCTTACCCGAATTACTCTTCCGCTTCTTAAGCCAACCATTATCATGAATACCTTCCTCTCATCTATCAGTGCAATGCAGGTATTCGATATGGTATACACCATGACTGGCGGTGGCCCGTCTATGTCAACCACCACTTTAAGTATGTATGCTTACCAGCTTACGTTCAAAAACGCAAAGAGTGGATATGCCATGGCAGTCTCTAATGTGTTAATGGTGATGATTTTGATTATCGTATTATTTCAGCAGCGTTTTCTAAAACGTGATGCTTCAGAAATATAGGAGGTGAAGCCATTGAAAAAAATATCAAACTATGTTGTGAATATATTCTTGATTTTTGTGATTTTGCTTTGTACACTTCCATTTTTGTATATGATGCTTATGTCGCTGAAAAGTACCACCAATGCTTATGATCTCTCTTTAAATTTATCAAGTATGTCATTGGTACATTACAAAAAGATTTTTTCTGATCCAACGTTTATTCGATACTTTACGAACAGTGTTTTTGTTGCAATCTCAGGTGTACTTTTGACCCTGTTTACAAGCTGTACTGCCGGATATGCATTTGCAAAGTTACAATTTAAGGGAAGCGATAAGATCTTTTTCTTAATTATCTGTACCATGTTGGTTCCTTCACAGGCAATTCTGGTGCCGCTTTATTTACTTGTTCGAGGTTTTGGCTGGGTTAATACATTTAAAGCATTAATCCTCCCACTTCCTACCGCATTCAGTGTATTCGTCATGAGAAATGCGATCATGTCTGTGCCTACAGAACTGATTGAATCTGCGCAGATTGACGGTGCAAGTAACTTCAAGATTTTACGTTCGGTTATATTACCACTGGTAAAATCCTCTATGCTTACCGTTGCGATTTTTTCATTTATCGGGGCATGGAATAACTTTACATGGCCGCTCATCATCACAACAGAGGATGCGTATCGTACGCTGCCAATTGCACTTACAACCATGAAAACTCAATATGATTCAGACGTAGGGCTTACGATGGCCTGCGCTGCAATTACATTCCTTCCTCCATTTATCTTCTATCTCTTCCTTCAGTCGAAATTTGAAGAAGGGATGGCACTTAGTGGAGTCAAAGGTTAAAAATAAGGAGTTGCATATTGCAACTCCTTTTCTTTATTTGCCTGACAAATCCGCAATCTCACGATTTACACGATTGCGAAGGGAAATCAAATACATATCTGATTTTGGATAACGTTTGAACGTCAATGGTTCATCCAGTTCGCCTTCGATCAACTCCATTACATGCTCTTTACTTGTGAGACTTTCCAGGAGCTCTAATGCACGCAAATCCGTCAATGCTTCATAATGTACCATCATTCGGATAGATTCTTCTGGATAACCATCTGCTCCCGGATATACAAGGAACGGATCCCCTGATGGGAAAGCGTTAGAAGCATCTGTCACCTGAAATGGATTGATGTGCTCATAGGAATGCTGACTATTATAGAAATTGTATCCCCAATGCAGAATTCCGATAATGTCGTATTTGTACAACTGCACCCCATAAATACGGTTTCTTGCCGATGGCATAGACATAAACCGGTTACTTACTTCATAGAACTGTCCTGTACAATAATACGTCCACATATCCGTAAGACCATGTGCTAAGAACTCTTCAATCTCATTATTTCCAGGAATCGGTTTACTGATCAGTCCATGTTTGTAAAATTCGTAGCTGGAAAGTGCATCAAAGGTATGAAATCCATCCAGCATATTTCCAAGGGATTCTTTTGCCGCTTTAAAACTCTCCAAATGCATTTCTCTAGGCTCATCAGAAATATGGAAATAAGTAACATCTGCAATATCCCACTCTTTTAATTTCGCAACTAACTGTGGTAAAAACGCTTCCAAAAATCTAGTATATTCACCCACTGCCGGTGTATGCCATCCAAAGATTCTTTCTTCTTTTCCATCCACCATGGCAACGACTTTCGGTGCATATTTTGCCCCCCACTGTGAGAACAAGTGCGACATCTCAAAATACTCGATACCACATGCCTTGCAGAGATCTACCCATCGCTTCATCTTATCAAATCCAAAAATGTACTCTCCGTCTTTTACTTCTACATCGATAAGCTGTGTTGTTGTCCTGTCATTTCCAACGGCCATATCCAGCGGATAGGTAAATAATGGACAAAGCATCATGTTACATCCCCTGTCTACATATTCATGGAAATAGTTTTCCAGCAATTTCCAATGTTCTTCCGAAAATACTTCCACATGGTAATAATCTGCCAGACAGTCTGCATGGAACCATTCGGTGTGCATAATCGTCTGTTTTGGAAGTGTAACGCCGATCACTGTAATTTTTCTAACGGCTGAACAGATGACCTGATCTTCTTTTACAAGCTGGATTTCAATTTCATAATCACCTGCCGGTATCGCATCTGTCAGTTTCACATCCACCCAAAGACTGCTCCACTGACTGGAACGAATAATCACTTTATCGTCTTTGATATCCTTCAATAAATCTGGATATAATCCCGACGAAGTTTTCAAATAATTGTCATCCACAATCCCGTTAGTTGCTCGTCCAACCGGAACTTGTTCCACTGTTCTGAGACGAACAT
>JAQYAI010000161.1 GCA_029227655.1 bacterium
CCATATACCATATCAAAATCCACCAGATTTACAAAACAAAGTCCACAAAAATCGGTATCCAGCATTTCAATTGTCCGTTCCATCCCTTCCACATTGTTCTTAATACGCTGTGAATGTGCAATTCCTTTTCCTGCAAAGATATCTGAAATTTTTCCAATGCCATAAGTATCATATCCGGCACTTAACATCGCATCCAGCATGGTGTCCTTCGGTGGGAGCAGAGAATAATCGTGTCGGTTCGATGTTCTCTGAAAATCAGGTGCCTTACCAATGAATGGCCTTGCGATGACCCGTCCCACTCCGTGTTCTCCTGTGAGTAATTTTCTGGCAATTTCACAGTAGTGATACAATTCTTCTACCGGCACCAGTTCTTCATGTGCAGCAATCTGAAATACACTGTCCGCCGATGTATATACGATAAGTGCACCTGTCTTCAAATGTTCCTCTCCATAGTCGCGGATCACCTCTGTTCCCGAGTATGGAAGATTACACAGAACTCCTCGTCCCGTCTGTCTGCTGAACTCATCTAACAATTTTTTTGGAAATCCATTCGGGTAAGTCGGCAATGGCTTCTCAGAAATGATTCCTGCAATTTCCCAATGTCCAATCGTTGTGTCCTTCCCCTTTGAAGCTTCCTGAAGCCTTCCATAAGCTCCCATCGTTCGTTCTTCTTTGGGAAGGTTCTCCACTCCATCAATATTTGCAAGACCGATTTTATTCATATTCGGTGTGGCATAATTTTCATCCTGCGAAATACTTTTCAACGTATTTGCGCCGAAATCCCCAAATGCCTCTGCATCTGGTGCATTTCCGATTCCATAACTGTCAAGTACAATTAGAAAGATTCTTTTCTTTTCCATCTTCGACTCCCCTTTCTGGAAAATGTTATTCGTTCAATGCATATGAAGTCAATATTTCAATGGACTTATAATACTTTTCCAGTATAACATATTCATTCGCTTTATGACACAAGTCTGCCTCTCCTGCTCCAAAAAGCAGGATTTTCAAATCAGGTCGTTCTGCCAGCAAAAGCGAACCGTCCGTAAAATAATTGATTCCAATATTTTCTGGTTCTATCCCATGCTTCTGAATGGAACGCTTCAGTCCTAACGTAAATGCATCTTCTGCATCAGTGCTTACCGCCATCCGGTCATTCTTCACTTCCACCTCTACCCGAATCATCCCATCAGTTTCTTGCTTTAGTTCTAAAATAATTTCTTCCAGATAATTCAATATGTCTTCTTTTGACTGCCCCGGAACCAGCCTCATATCCATAAGCACTTTACATCTGTCCGGCGTCATGTTCGGAGCAACTCCACCAGAAATCTCTGTAATCTGAGCGGTCGCATGCCCAAGAATATCATGCGATTTAGCTGTCACATATGCCTTCAAGCGACTTGCAATAAGCACTGCGTAATCCACTGCATTGATACCTTGCTCTGGATACGCGCCATGACTGGTCTTTCCATGCACTTCAAATTCCAGCCACAGACAGCCTTTCTGGGCAATCCCGATATCAAGACCCGTCGGTTCTCCGATCAGGACTTCCTGCACCTCTGGGACATAGCCTTCTCTCAGCAGTTCTCTTACACCAAGTCCATTTTTCTCCTCATCGCAGGTTCCGGTAAATGTAATATCGTATGCTGGCTTCTTTCCAGATTTCACAATGTCCACAAGCGTATACGCCATTGCGGCAAGTCCGCTTTTCATGTCACTGGCTCCTCTTGCATAGATTCTGCCGCCACTTTTTGTCGGAACCCCCGGATCGGTATTCCATTCTTTCCGCTCGCCGTATGGAACCGTGTCCATGTGTCCATTCCATAGTATGTGCTTATCATGGGATACTCCAGGGATATGCACAATAAAATTCGCATGTGTGTCATCGATTCTCTGTATCGTAGATTCCATGCCTGCTTGTGCAAAAAATGCTTTCAGATATTCAGCAACTTTTCCTTCATCATCACTGTGATTGACACTTTTTATAGATAATAAGTCACATAATAATTTCTTTGCATCATCTTTGTTCATCTCAATGCTCCTTTACATATCCATATATGCGAAATCTTCTCCACATCTGTACAGATGTGGAGAAGATTCTTGCCTGAAAATTTCTATTTCTTTGTTAAGTAAGCAAAAATATTTGCGAATAATTTATTATAATATTCCCAATTACAAAATTCTGGTGGTGCCCAGTGTGGCGCACAGTCTGTTGTGAACACACCGGATTTTCCTTTTCCATAATTTCCAAATGCAATAAATGGATCACCACAGATTGTTGCCACAACATCTGCACCTTCTTTTACGATGGTTCTGTTATATCCAAGTACATTTGGCCATTCTGCCGGAAGGCCTTCCATGATTTCATGGTCTTTCTTTACAATTTCAGGCACAACACCTTCACAGTGTTCCATGCGGTCATCTACCGTAAGGACTTCTACCGGCAGCACTTCCTGAACAGCAGTGTCATGCCATTTTCCTTTACCGTCGATTCCGGCAAATGTCATATAACCACCAACCATCAGAAGCGCACCGCCTTCCAGAACATAATCTCTGATCAGGTTACATCTGTTTGGCTTCTTCACACTCTTCGAGAAGGTCTCTGTCGGTAATAACAATGTATTTGCACCAATATCCGACAAGATAATACATTCATATTCTTTTAAAGCTTCCACTTCAAACGGGAAACCATCCATAGCTTCATGATTTGGAATAAATACAAATTCATATCCAGCTTCTTTGATTGCCTTCTCGATCCATTCTTTTCCTGTTTCATATACAGAAGTATAGAAGGTATCAAATCCTTTTACATGTGTGGTAAAGCTCATCCATGATTCACCAACTAATAAAATTTTCTTGCTCATGTTTTCCTCCGAAATTTTCCTTCTTGTTATTTTTGTGCCCATAACAAAATCAACTGGGCATATACAAGAATTGCTCTATAAAATGATTCTATTTCCACATATTCATTTACCGAGTGGCACTGTTCCTGTCTTCCAGGACCATACTGCATGACCTGGGCCCCTGTGATGCGCTTCCAGATTCTGGAATCGCAGCCCGCCGGTGACCCCAGGATGCTGACCTCTTCGCCAACCGCTTCTTTATATGCCTCAAGCATCGTCTGTACAAGTGGTGCGTCTACTTCCTCTTCAAATGCACCACCACTCTGGTACATGGTAATCTTCGGCATATGCTCTCTCATCCACGGATCTGATTTTGCAATATCATTTACTACCGATGTAAATTCATTGTAAACTTTCTCATAGCAACTCTGTGGAAGATAATGAATACAGGTTTCAAAGTAGCATTTTCCAGCCACCGTTGATCCGGCAGTTCCACCGTGAATCGTTCCAACATTCAGGCTCGGGGATGGCAACAGAGGATGCTTGTAATTCAGCAGCCATCCGTGTTCCAGTTCTTCCAGTCCACGGATCACCTTCATCGCTTTCTCAATGGCAGATACACCCAGCCGCTTCTCACCGGAATGATTTGCTTTTCCTTCAAATTCGACTTTGAAAAAAACAAATCCCATATGCGCAACGACCAGACCTCCATCTGTAGGTTCACACACGATGACTCCATCTGCCTTCTGTCCGTTCATGGCGGCCTGCATAGAACCATTTCCGCCGCCTTCTTCGTCACATACAGAAGTAATCTTGACATCGCATGGAAGCTCGATCCCCGCATCCTGTAATAGTTTTACTGCCAATGTACTCGCCATGAGACCAGCTTTCATATCCGCAGCTCCAAGTCCATATAGCTTGCCATCTTTCACTGTTGGTGTATGTGGCGGGAACATCCATTCCTTTTCATCTCCTGGCGGCATCGTATCAATATGCCCATTGAACATCAGACTCTTTGAACTGTCCTTTCCTCTAAAAGTCGCATATACATTATATCTGTCATCATAATTATGGCCCAGATTCCCTTCACCGTA
>JAQYAI010000162.1 GCA_029227655.1 bacterium
AAGCCGATTGCTGGCACAATCGTCCCGTATTCGCAATTCACTTCGTTACTTGCTCATACGGGTAGCCCGTCCAATATCCATGTATCTGCGCATGCGGGCATGCTCCGATCCATGGCTGCTGTCCAGGACTTTCAAAGTAAAAAGTTGAAAAATAAGAAAAAAAGTAGTTGACAGAGACGGGACTGTATAATATAATAACTCAATGTGACGTAGTGCGAAGATACTTAAGCCAATAGCCCCGGCTCCGGTATTTATCAGCGGTTTCGGACATTTCCGCGGTTCACAGCACCGACGTTCCAATATTACTTATATTCGCGGTCATCCGCGGTTGAACAAACTATCGTTGATAAATAACAGGAGGTAAAACCATGCAGACTTATATGGCTAATCCAGATAAAATCGAAAGAAAATGGTATGTAGTAGATGCTGAAGGCTGCACTCTTGGCCGTCTGGCTTCCGGAGTAGCAAGCGTATTAAGAGGAAAGAACAAACCTCAGTTTACACCACATGTTGATACAGGTGATTATGTAATCGTAGTAAACGCAGATAAGATTAAAGTTACAGGTAAGAAATTAGATCAGAAAATTTACTACAATCACTCCGATTATGTAGGTGGTATGAAAGAAACCACATTAAAAGAAATGTTAGCAAAGAAACCTGAGAAAGTTGTTGAGCTTGCTGTTAAAGGTATGCTTCCAAAAGGACCTTTAGGAAGAACCATGTACAAGAAACTCTTTGTATATGCAGGACCGGAACACAAACATGAAGCTCAGAAACCGGAAGTTTTAACATTTTAATTAGGAGGTAGAAAACATTGGCTAGCGCAAAATTCTACGGAACAGGAAGAAGAAAAAAATCAATCGCAAGAGTTTACCTGGTACCTGGAACAGGTAAAATCACTATCAATAAAAGAGATATCGATGAATATTTCGGATTAGATACACTGAAAGTTATTGTTCGTCAGCCATTAACTGCAACAGAAACAGAAGGTAAATTTGATGTTTTAGTTAATGTACACGGCGGCGGATACACAGGACAGGCTGGTGCTATCAGACATGGTGTTGCAAGAGCTCTCCTTCAGGCAGATAACGAATACAGACCGGTTCTTAAAGCTGCTGGATTCTTAACTCGTGATCCACGTATGAAAGAACGTAAGAAATACGGTCTCAAAGCAGCTCGTAGAGCACCACAGTTCAGCAAACGATAATCATTTGTGGAACGATTACAAAAGAAATTTATCCCGGGAACTTTGGTTTCCGGGATTTCTTCATATCTGGTCAGATTATTGACCGCATATCCGGTTTTCTATATTCAGGTCAACCCATCAGAGTCAGAAGATGACTGCAATTCTCAAAAGTCTTAACCAGGTCACCCAAGTCGTCGTCGAAAAATGACCGAAATTCCCAAAAGTCTGAAATAAGTCCCCCAAGTCAGTATCAAAAGATGACCGTAAATTCAAGAAATGAAAATCAAGTCACCCAAGTTAGCATCAAAAGATGACCGTAAATTCAAGAAATGAAAATCAAGTCACCCAAGTCAGTATCAAAAGATGACCGTAAACTCAAGAAATGAAAATCAAGTCACCCTGGTCATCATCAAAAGATGACTGTAAATCCAATAAAGCAAATATAAGTCAATAGGAGGAGAAATAAGCTATGCGAGGTCTAAAGCAAATGCTTTTACAGGAGCAGAAGTATCTGGAAAACATTGTGAATAAAGCAAAAGCAGGATTGTCTATAGCACCGGAGGGGCATCTTAGAATTTCCAAAGATAAAAATAAAATCAGATATTACCATTGTACAGAAGATAATAGTGGAATCTATATTCCAAAATCAGATAAATATTTGCCCCAAAGGCTGGCACAGAAGACTTATAATTTGACTGTGATAAAAAAGGCAGAAGTGAGACTAAAGCAGATTAAGAAAATCACGAAGGATTATTCAGATGATGAGATTGAGGAGCTTTTCACATCTTTGCATGCGGATAGACAAGCCCTTGTTACGCCTGTGGAGCCAACAGCGAAGCAGCTTCTTGATGCATGGTATGCAGAAGAATATCAGAGGAAAGAATTTCAGGAAGGAACTGCAGTGATTCTGACAGAAAAGGGGGAACGTGTGAGATCAAAGTCCGAGAAAATTCTTGCGGATTTCTTCTATCGAAGAAACATACTTTACAAATATGAAAAACCTTTGTATTTGAGAGGATATGGTACCGTATATCCTGATTTTACTTTTTGGTCGAAGAAAACAGGGCAGGAGTTTTACTGGGAACATGAAGGAATGATGGACAAGCCAGAGTATGCAAGAGCTGCGATTCGAAAAATAGAGTCTTATCAAAAGAATGATATTTATCAGGGGGATCGCCTGATACTTACTTTCGAAACAGAACAGAGTGTATTGAATACAAAAACGATAGAAGGTTTGGTAAACAAATATTTGTAGGAAGATGCTGTATATTTTTTGCATTTATGAGTATTTTGATATGCTGAAAAGTGCAAATCCACGTCTGAAGCCTATGAAAAGATCGTTTCGGCAGGCTGAAAATCCCAAATCCATATCAGCGCTGATTTTGAAAGTTCCGGGAAATGCGTGCAAATGGTAATTGCAGGAATCGTACTTTTGGAATAAATGAAATGACTTAATCCCCCAGCTATGCTGGGGCGAATGGAATAAGCAGTAGTGTTGCCTATTTATTTTAAAAGCCTCCTGATGTATATTTGAAAAGGTGTTGCAAGCCAAATCAAAAATCAGGAGGCGGTACAAAATGT
>JAQYAI010000163.1 GCA_029227655.1 bacterium
GATACAAGAACTGCAACTCTTAACATAAAGTTACTCCCTTTTCACCAGCTTCAACGTAACCGCAAACAAAAGCTTCATCTCCGGCTTCTTTCATCGCTTTGATTGTCGCATCCACATCTTTTTCATCAACGGCAACGATCATACCGATTCCCATGTTGAAGGTGTTGTACATCATTTCTTCTGCAATGTTTCCTGTCTTTGCAATAAGTTTGAAGATCGCCGGAACTTCATAGCTGTCTTTCTTCACAACTGCGTGAATTCCTTCTGGAAGCATTCTTGGAATGTTTTCATAGAATCCACCACCTGTAATATGGCTGCATCCTTTTACTCTTACGCCAGCTTCTTTTACATTCTTAAGCGCTTTTACGTAAATTCTTGTCGGTGCAATGAGCGCTTCTCCTAATGTTTTACCCAGTTCGTCATAATATGTTTTTAAAGATTCTTCTGTAATTTCAAAAACTTTACGAACGAGAGAGAATCCGTTACTATGAACACCTGTTGACGGCATGGCAACTAACACATCGCCTGGTTTGATATCTGATCCATCAATGATGTCTTTCTTATCTACAACGCCAACTGCAAAACCAGCAAGATCGTAATCATCTTCTGGCATAAGTCCTGGATGTTCTGCTGTTTCTCCACCTACCAGTGCACATCCTGACTGTTTACATCCTTCTGCAACACCGCTGACGATCGTAGCAATCTTTTCAGGATAGTTCTTACCGCATGCGATATAGTCTAAGAAGAATAATGGTTCTCCACCTGAACATGCAATGTCATTGACACACATGGCAACCGCATCGATACCGATAGTATCATGTTTGTCCATAACGAATGCAAGCTTTACTTTGGTTCCACATCCATCTGTTCCTGAAAGAAGCACTGGTTCTTCCATGTTTTTGATTCCACTTAAATCAAAAGCACCTGCAAAACCGCCAAGACCACCTAATACTTCTGGTCTCATCGTTTCTTTTACATGCTTTTTCATCAGTTCTACTGATTTATATCCCGCCTCAATGTCTACACCGGCTGTCTTGTAATCCAACATCTCTTATTCCTCCTGGTACTTCTTCCTTACATCTGATTGATATATTCTTTATGTCCTAACTGGTCAAGCTTATCTGCTTTTTTCTGAACAGTTTCTTTCATTTCTTCTGAATATGCCTTTAATTTCGCAAGCAACTTTGGATCTGACATGGCAAGCATCTTTGCTGCAAGAATACCTGCATTTGCCCCGCCATCAATTGCAACTGTTGCAACCGGAATTCCAGGCGGCATCTGAACGATTGAATAAAGTGCATCCATTCCATCAAGATTCTTTCCTGACATCGGTACACCGATGACCGGCATTGGGAAAATAGCGGCACACATACCTGGAAGATGTGCGGCCATTCCAGCTCCTGCAATGATTACCTTATAATCTTTTTCTTCTGCTGACTTCGCATATTCGAAAAATCTATCTGGCATACGATGTGCAGAAATAATTGTCATTTCATATTCAATTCCAAATTTTTCTAACATGTCGGCAGCTTTACTCATTACTTTTAAATCAGAGTCACTACCCATTACAATTCCTACTTTTGGCATGGTATTCTCCTTTTCCCGCTTTTATTTATAAGTATAGTGATAAATAACTCTTTATCTATAAGTTATATTACTAATACTCACCATCAATGTCAACCAAATTGTCAAAATCTCTACTTATCCAGGGGTGCATTTAACACTTCAGTTCCCGGAAGAACAAAATGTCCATCTTCGATAATCACAATTTCTTCTCCATTTTTTGTGTGAACACTGATCTTTCCCAGTTCTTCATATGGAATCGTAATATCCAGATGACAATTAAAATATGCTTTTTCCGGACTTTCTTTCCTGCATGCGGATACACTGTTTTCCCTGGCTACGATTCTCTTTCCATTTGGATTGCAACTGATATTATCTTCTTCCCAGCTGTAACATGTATCACCCACCGCAAAATGTGGTCCCATTTTTTCTGCGATCAGAATTGGAAGCTTATCTGCAATGTCATATTTTTCTGCCGCTGCATAAGCTGTTGTATTCGTTCCAATTGCAAATTCACCAAGTGGCAGAGAAGCGTGGTTCGAAAGCACGTTGTCTTTGATGTATTTCTTATTTTCTTCTTCATTTTCAAAATTTGTACAGGTATACTCCGTTGTTCTTCCATCTTGGAAATGAATTTCCAGATTCTGATACTGTAATTCTTTCAGATAAACTTTGCTTACAAATAAAACTCCATCTGTGCCTTCCAGTACCGGTGATGTAAACACTTCTCCGACCGGAATATTGACATCTGCCACGCAGTTTTCGAAAATCGTTTCCTTTGCCGGATCAGAAAGTTCCCAGAGTTTCACCTTCAGATCCGTCTTATTTCCATCTTTTCCTAAAATATGAACATAGTCCCCCTGATCCAACGCATCGATGATCGTCTGCTGTACCTGTTCATAAAGCTTTGCATCCAGCGTATTGATTCTGATGATCTCCTGGAAAATCTCTTCATACTTTTCCCCGATTTCCGGTATCGGCCATGAAATGATCGTAAAGCTTCTCTCTTCACCTTTGATATATAAGTTCGTCATCTGACTTGATTTTGACAGCATTGACAGAAGTAATTCTTCCTGCTTTTCTGTCAGTTTCACTGCTTCTGGTTTCACGACCGGCGAAAATGGCTTTTCACCGAACACTTCCATAACAGCCGGACCTGCAAACTTCGGTGCAATTTCCTTATTCTGCTCATACGTGGTGCGCATGACTTCTAATTTACGTTCCACAAACCGCTTATCAAGAATCATTGCGATATCATCTTTATGGTCATAATCAAACTGTTTATTTACATTGGCGCCATAAAATCCTCGTTTTCCAAATCTTCCTTTTGTAACAATATTTCCCGGTGCGCGTAATATGATGGTCGAAAGTCCCATTTCTTTAAAGTTTTGAATTGCTTTTCTTACGACTCTCTCAAACCCGAGATTATATTCAATGTGGACAACTGATTTTTTACTCAGATCTTTTCCAGTATTTACAAAACCAACACGGAACCCTTCTGTGTAAGTATCTGCCATTTTATCGATGGTTTCCTGCGGAAGCGAATTCAGATACTGTGCTGTTCGCAGTTCATTTTCTCCCACATACTCACCGAAACGGTAAAGATATCGAAGATCGGTCAGATCACTTTCCATGATTTTCTTTACAACAAAATCATTTTCTTCCGGCACCAGCTGTTCTCTGATGCGGTCAGCAACGAACACATCGCAATAATCACTTGCATACCAGTAAAAAATTTCTTTCAGACTGTCCAGTTCCGGAACATTTTCGTCCTCGAACCGGTTATAGATTTCGATGAACAATTCATTACCAATAACGATGTATTCTTCTCTCTCTTCATACACATACCCGATGTCACCACGAAGTTCTGTGTAAAGCATACTGAGGAATGCTCCCAGCTCCTCTCCCAGAACCTTTACACAATATGCAGGATTGGCATAAGATGTCTCATAATTTTCTGGCTTGATATCTGCATAGAGCGCTTCCATCTCTTCCTGCAATTTCTCGATTGTCATATTTACACGTGCACTTATATGATAACTGTCTTTTATATCATGTATTCTTAACAGAAAATCTGCAACATGACGAAAATAGCTTCTAAAAGGTTCAGCTACTGTCTCTTCTTCTGCGATTTTCATGATTCTTTCCAAAGTCAAATAATATCTTTCTTCCATTATACGATCCCCCTTATAAACATGCTGATCAGACTAAATAAAATAAATCCATTTAATCCAATTCCCCATTTACATGTCACATAATTTTTATCTCGTTCACGAAAACCTTTTACTCCAATTACCAGTCCTATAACTGCAAGAATAATTGTAAACAGACCAAAACTTCCAATGATTGCCGAAGACTGTCCTTTATGTAAAAATGCAGTCAAAATCAATATGGCAAAAATGATAACAACCGCAATTGCTACCATTAGGGAATAAATTCCTTTCTTTGCATGTCTGAGTTTTGCCTGCCCGTATTTTCGATTTCCTCTTTTTTTTCTTTCTTTTCTTATTTCTCTTTCGCGCGCCCGCTCTTTATCTCGTCCGTTTATCATTGCTCCATCCATCTCCTTATTGTATTACAGACCACAAACAGGATATATCCAACAATCCCTCCAATGGTATTCAGGATTATATCGTCTATATCAAAGCTCCCCACTCTCGAAATAAACTGAAACACTTCTACCAAAAGACTTAAACCCAGACTATAACTCGTGGTCAGAAAGAAATTTCTATACCGGCTGGCCATCGGCATGAAGAATCCGAAGGGAATAAAAATAATTACATTTCCAAGCAGATTTGCATAGGAGATCCAGCCCAGCATATCTCTATAATTCCAAAACCTTTGAATCTCCTGGAAAGGGACCAGATTGTAGTGGTAATCACTCATTTCTCCGGTCCTTCCATACCAGTCTGAGAAAATCAAAAAATACAATAAGAAAGCAATGTACAGTATGAATAATATTTTGCCCAGCACTCTCATTCTATTCCTACTTTTTGCCTTCAATCAAAATATCCTTCCTAGAACGTTAACCCTTTTTTTGTTTTGAACAATTTCGCTGCACTAATTAATAAAACCACACCAGATGCGACTCCAACAACAATGGAAATTACACCAATCACAATATTTGCCACGCCGGCAACTCCCATTGCTTTATATGCTTTTTCTGTCATGCAGATTCCTCCTTTATTTTGCGCCGTACTGTTCATAATATGCGTCAATAGCAGCTTTTAATGTGTCATCAATTACAATTTTTCCGTTGCATGGTTTGTTGTAAAGATATTCCACCACTTCTGCCATAGAAACAATGGCTCCTGTCTCAAATCCGTATAAATCTTTTACTTCATCTAAAGCACATTTTTCTCCGCCTTTTCCAACTTCCATACGGTTAAGTGAAACCATAAGACCTTTGATTTCTACATTTGCAGCACCACGTACCTTTGGAACGGTTTCTTCCATAGATTTTCCTGAAGTAGTTACATCTTCGATCATGATCACACGGTCGCCATCCTGAAGTTTGCTTCCAAGAAAGCTTCCTTTGTCAGCTCCATGATCCTTTTCTTCTTTTCTGTCAGAGCAGTAACGAACTTCTTTCCCATATAATTCACTGAATGCCATAGCTGTTACAACAGCAAGCGGAATTCCTTTATAAGCTGGCCCGAATAATACGTCAAAGTCAAGTCCATATGCATCATGAATGGCTTTTGCATAATATTCTCCAAGTCTCTTCAGCTGTGATCCTGTTACGTATGCTCCTGCATTCATGAAGAATGGTGATTTTCTTCCACTCTTTAATGTAAATTCTACAAATTTAAGAACATTGCTTTCTACCATAAATTCGATAAACTCTTTTTTGTACTGTTCCATGATTCTATGCCTCCTGAAATTTCTTTATTTTACTAAACCTACCATATCGGCAACTGTCTCGAAACCATATTTCTTCATATATGCTTCGATTCCATCTACGATTTCCATGGTAACTGCCGGGTTATAGAAATTTGCTGTTCCTACAGATACTGCGCTTGCTCCGGCAAGGATCATTTCAATTGCATCATCTGCTGTTGCGATTCCACCCATACCGATGATTGGAAGCTTGACTGCATTTGCCACCTGATACACCATACGTACAGCGATCGGATGAATTGCCGGTCCGGATACGCCGCCTGTTTTATTCGCAAGTACGAACTGACGACGGTTGATATCGATCTTCATACCGGTAAGTGTATTGATAAGAGAAACCGCATCTGCTCCACCAGCTTCTACTGCTCTTGCCATTTCTGTAATGTCTGTTACATTTGGACTGAGCTTCATGATCACTGGCTGTTTCGCATACTTCTTCACGGCTTTTGTGATTTCTTCTGCTGCTTTTGGATTCTGCCCGAAAGCAATGCCGCCTTCTTTCACGTTAGGACAGGAAATGTTGATTTCCAGCATGTCGACATCTTCATTTGCAAGACGTTCCACGACTTCACAGTAATCTTCTGTCGATCTTCCGCAGACATTCACAATGATCCTTGTATCGTACTGTTTTAAGAATGGAATATCTCTTTCGCAGAAAAGATCGATTCCGGGATTCTGAAGACCTACTGCGTTCATCATGCCGCCAAATGTTTCTGCCACTCGAGGAGTTGCATTTCCTGGCCATGGCACGTTAGCAACACCTTTTGTTGTAACTGCTCCAAGTCTGTTAAGATCCACATAATCTACGAATTCTGCACCTGAGCCAAAGGTTCCTGATGCTACTGTCACCGGGTTATTCCATTCTACACCTGCAATATTTACTTTCATGTTCATTAGATCTCCACCTCCGTAGACAAGAATACCGGACCATCTTTACAGCAACGCTTATTATGCACATTTGTATGGTGGTCTTTTTCTTTCGATTTGCATACACATCCGAGACATGCACCAATTCCACAGGCCATTCTTTCTTCCATGGAAATGTAACACTCGATGTCATTTTCTTCTGCAAAATTCTTGATTGCACGAAGCATAGGTGTTGGACCACATGCCATAATGATGTCTGCAGACAGTGCATTGGCTCTGATCGCATCCATAACATTTCCTTTTGTTCCAACGCTTCCATCTTCTGTAGAAATATATACGGTTCCGTTTTCTTCAAATTCTTTCCGAAGGAATGTCTCTTCATCACGGTATCCAATGATGATCTGTTTTTCACAGTGAAGCTGTTTTGCCAGTTCCAGAATCGGCGGAACTCCAATTCCTCCACCCATGAGAAACGCTTTCTTTCCTTCTGCCTTTTCCAGTGGAAATCCATTTCCCAAAGGTCCGATGATCGGAAGGGTATCTCCGGCTTTCATTTTAGAAAACTGCTCGGTTCCTGTATTCTCTCCTGTCACACGGTAAACAACACGCAGAGTTCCATTTTCTTTATCAATTTCACAGATGCTGATTGGTCTTGGAAGCAATTTACTTCCGTCATTGGTGTACATGGAAATAAACTGTCCTGGTCTTGCAGTTTCAGCAGCTTCTGTGCGGATCCACATACTGAAAATATCCGTTGCGATCTGTTCCTGCGAAACTACAACTGCTGTCTCTTTCTTTTTGTCTGGCATGATTCTCTCTCCTTAATTTTATATTTCACATCACAACCCCTGGCTGACGGCTTAACGCTGCTCAAGGCTTTCACGTATATCTTTGATCATTGCTTCTACCGCTGCGCGTGATGCATCTCCCCAGTTTTCTGGCCCGAATCCGGCATATGCCTCCTGTTTGTAAGCGCAGATGATTCCGCGAGAAGAATTAACGATTGCTCCAAGTCCGTCTTCGTTAAAGAAATGTACAAGGTCTTTTCCCTGTCCGCCCTGTGCTCCGTATCCTGGCACAAGGATAAATGATTTTGGCATTACTTTGCGAAGGATCTTACCCTGTTCCGGATAAGTTGCTCCAACCACTGCTCCAATGTAACTGTATTCATCGCCCATATGCTGTGCTCCCCACTCAGCTACTTTTTCTCCAACCAATTCATAAAGTGGTCGTCCATCAATGAGTCGATCCTGGAATTCCCCGCTTGACGGGTTTGATGTCTTCACAAGAATGAACATACCTTTCTTTTCTTCCTGACATACTTTGATAAATGGATTTACACCATCTGATCCAAGGTATGGATTTACTGTAACAAAATCTTCATCAAATGGAACATATTCTTTACTTCCGACCTGAACTCTTCCTACGTGTCCTACAGCGTACGCTGCTGATGTAGATCCAATATCACCACGTTTGATATCCCCGATCACTACTAATCCTTTTTCTTTACAGTAGTCTACCGTCTTTTTGAATGCCTGAAGTCCCGGAATTCCGAACTGTTCATACATAGCAATCTGTGGTTTTACTGCTGGAATAAGATCATATGTCTTATCAACGATTTCTTTATTGAACTGCCAAATTGCTTCTGCTGCTCCTTCTAATGTTTCTCCATATTCTGCAAATGCTTTTTTCTGTACATGTTCTGGTACATAATTCAGCATTGGATCAAGCCCTACAACGATTGGCGCTCCTGTTTTTTTGATGTTCGCAACTAATTTATTGATCATTTCAGATTCCTCCTGTGTTCCTTTTTTCTATAATACTTACGGATTTCTTCGCATTACATGCTCTTTTACCCCTAGTATTATCATTTTACCATAGCACTATCAAAAAAGGAATGCCATTTTTGACATTCCCTTTCAATCTAACTTACTTTTTATTCCGTCATTTGCTTTTTCACTTCTGCTATCGCTGCATCCAGCTGATTATCTACTTCTGCGTTCTCTTCGTCTGTTTCATATTTAATTTCCACATCCGGTTCAATTCCAACTCCATGGATATTCCGTCCATTCGGTGTAAAATATTCTGATACAGTCAGCTTCACGCAAGTTCCATCCGAGAGTGGAAGAATCTGCTGAACAATTCCTTTTCCATAGGAGGTGGTTCCTACAATTGTGCCTGCATGATAATCCTGAATTGCACCCGCAAAGATCTCAGATGCGCTGGCACTGTACCCATTTACCAGCACAGCAAGCGGCCCATCGTATGCCTGACCTGCGTCAGAAGTATATTCTTCTTTCTTTCCGTTCTTGTCTTCTGTATAGACAACAAGCCCCTCAGGAAGCAAAAGATCCAGCATATCAACAACAGTCGAAAGACTTCCTCCCGGATTGGAGCGAAGATCTACAACAAGCCCTTTCATGTCCTGACTCTTCAAATCATCGATTGCCTCGGCAAACTGATCATATGTGACCTTATCAAATTCTGTAACATGAATATACCCGATATGATCTTCTTTCATTTCATAAGACACAGTTTCTACTTCAATCTTTCTT
>JAQYAI010000164.1 GCA_029227655.1 bacterium
GAAATCAGGGTGGAGCTTTCAAAATCAATCGTGGCATCTGTAAATCTATGCCAATTAATCAATTTCACTCGAATCAATTTCTTCATTTGTTCTTCCACCCTTTCTGTAATGGTCCAGTTTTTCATATACGGATCTGATATCTTCTACCCTAACCGCCATCAAAATCGAATCATAGATAATGAGCCTTGCGTCTTCATTTGACAAATCCCTGTCTAATGGTTCCACCAACTGAAATCTTCTCATGGTACTGATTGCATTCCTTAATGTCGTCTTATCGATCATCTTATCTCTGATCTTAAGACTCATAAATTTTTCATGAATATCACCCATATTGATAATCACTTCATCACTGATCGACAGTTCCCGTTTCTTTTCATCGTATAATATTCTGAGAATCAACAGAATAATGGATTCAAACAGCTTCATATTATAACGGTTGTAATTCTGCGTATTCACAAGTTGTACCACACCATATTCTTCATTGATATCCAGACGATAGCCCAGCACCGACAGATATTCCAAAAACTTTTCTTTATATTTCATAATAAAATAGTAATCCGCACGGGTTGTCTCATTCTTTTTACACACAAAACACTGGCTTAATAAACGATTGCAAATTCGTGTAAATTCATCTTTATCACGCTGTAACATTCCTTCAAATATTTCCATTTATCTCTCCTTTTTCCGGATCGTATAATCCCTAAAACGATATCCGTTGACCATAATTTCTTCCCCTGTCTTCACTTCATAACTCATGTTCTTACGCTGGCCATACAACCGGACATAAATCATATGTACAAAGTCTTCGGTTGTATTTAACGGCAATTCGGAAGCATGAATTTCTTTCTTGTCCCGCATAAAGTCCAGAACATAGCTATTGATCTTTTGCGGATTCAGCACACGCTCCATTCTTTCCATCATTTTTTTGATTTTTTTCTGACGCAGCTCGTAATCCGGTACCTCATTCTCTATTTCTTTCGGATGGAATTCTTTTTTTCCTTCTATCGGAACATATAACGATTTTTCATCTATAAAGGAAGAAGCATAAATCCGAATCAAATCATCCAGGAAAGAAATTCTGTAAATTCCTCCAAGATCCATATTTTCAGAATTCATCTTCTCATTCAGCTCTGACAGGATTTCCTTGATCTGTCCACGTACATCCTCACTGCCTATCAGAAAAAACTTTGCTCTATTGACTGCTGCCCTCTGATACTGCGTATTTTTCTGGTTGATTTCAGCCAGAATATCATCCAGATTTTTAAATGCATCTATGATCGTGTGTATATATTGATATACCCGTTCTTCCGCCTGCTCCAGCGGAATTTCCTGAATACTTGCAATTTCTGCACTTGTCTTCTCGATATAAGCCTTGCTCCGGCTTTTACTTTCTAATCGTTCTACGATCTCTGGTCTGAATTTGGCTACATTATCTGATGTGAGTAGCCTGTGATATGCCTTGTCCACAATATTTTCTATATAGTCATTAAATAAGACATCCATAATTTCAGAAGGAGTCTTGTACCTTGTCAACTCATCAATATATCGCTTGATTCCAGAATTCAGATTCTTCAGTCCAGTGATCAGCATATCTGTATTTTCCATAATAGACAGCAATACCGTTCCCGGCTTATCCGTGTTACTGCGGACCAGGCTGTAAATGACATAAATATATCCCTGATATTCAATCTGCTTCCCTTCTTCAATTTCCAAAAGAGTCTTGATGATCTTGACCGCATAATCTTTAAAATTGACACGCTGCACATAACTTTTGTCCGTTTCAATTTCAATCCAGTCGTAAAATTCCAATCTCCGAAGCATCCAGTTCGCCTTATCACGGCTGCTTTTTCCGATAACCTCTTCTGCTTCTATCTCAATCGCATGCCCCAGCTCGAAATAATATTGCAATTCTTCTACCAGAACATCACGTTCAATTCCAAAAGAAAGCTGATGATTCATGATGCTGAACAACTTACTGATACATTCCCAATAAATCTGTTTATTGGGAGAAGCCAGCGGCACAAAAAACTTATCTGAGACAACATGAAACATATTTTTATCCTCACTTTTCAATAACTTTTTTCCGTTCGGATTATTTTCCCTTTTTATCATATTCTTAGCCATACACTAGTGTCAACGAATAAAAAAAATTTTATTTTTTTCTTCTCTTTCTGCGTCAGTTTTTCTCCCCTGAATTGTTAACTATATAGAACACCAATGCAAAGGATAAATTATTATGAACACTTTAAAAGATCTTCTTAGCAACAAAAGACTAAAAAACACGCTTGAAGGGTTCTTATCTTTCCACGGTCTTTCCGGGTTTGAAGAAGCTTTGAAGATCTACGATGATTTTCAGCAGACTTATATCTGTAGAGCCCAGACTACCGTATACAAAATAAAAATTTCCGATATAAACTATATAACCATCCACGGGCACCATATGGAAATTCACACTTCAAACGCCACTTACCAAAAATATGGTTCCTTAAACCAAGAATTAACTATTTTATCTTCTTATGGTTTTACTAAATGCAATCAGAGTTGTATCGTTTCCCTGCATAAAATACAAAGCATTTCAGAAAACAATATTTTCTTAACAGACGGTACTTGCTTACATATGAGTCGCAAATGTTCTACTAGAGTTATTTCTGATATCAGCCGCAAAAGATTTTCACAAAAATAAGCATCCCCTCGGATGCTTATTTCGTGTACTACTTATTCTATTTTTCCTTATATAATTCTAAACTCCATAAAATCCATTATCACTTTTTTCTGCCCACTTCATATACATTTCTTTATAGTTATCTTTTATAAAATCTCGAATAATCCTTATTTCTCTGTCTGATAATTGTCCTGCGTTTTCAATCGTTGTCTCACCATTTTTCTTGACAAAAAATTTGGCCGAACCAGCTTCTGTGAGTCTACGATCACTAGCATGAACATGCATAGCTTCAATTACACAATGTGAGGTATAATATAGATAATACCCACATACTTTATACTCATAGTACTTAGGCATATCCTACTCCTCCATATACTTACGATTTCGCTTATAATAATCTACCACAATATCTAATTCCACATCATCCATACTTGTTTCCAATACTTCTCCGTCTTTGCTTAAAACGGCAGCCTTATCCGGTCTGTTTAAATTAAGTACTTTCACATTTGTCCCATCTTTAGTAAACGCATACCCATTCACAATTACTTCTGCTGCATCCGCAACCTCTAAAATGTTACACATATTCAATCCTCACTTTCTGTATTGGTTTCAAGAATTCATCCACGTCAAAATATAAATTCTCGAGAATTGGCACCAAATCAATATATTCTTCTTCCTCTTCATGCCCTTCATACTTAGCCATAACAACAATGTACCCATTATCCCATTCTATAATCCTAGTATATCGCTCAAGTCTCGAAGACGTTCTAAAACGAATATTATGCCCATTAAACATAAATGACGTAAACACCTTATCACTGCTCAATATTGCTTCATTACTCATTCTATTTTCTTTCCTTATATAATAATTTAAATCTTTTTCTATCCATTCCTCGATAAACCGCCAAAAGTATCAACAGACCTGCACCTATCACACTCACCGCGATCCATCCTTCTTTAAAGGTATACAGAACCACAATTTTTCCTATGACTGTGTTCCCTACAGAGGAAGTTGCTGTTGTGAGGATGTTATTGATTGCGATAAACCGTCCACGGTGTGATGATGGAATTCGTTTGGAAATATACGGTTTATTTCCCAGTGTCTCCAGAATTTCTCCCAGCGTGAACACTATCATCGATATGATATACGGCGGCAGCTTATTTTGATAGAAGAAAAACGAACAGAGTCCGATTACTTCTAACAGTACTCCTAAACTAATTCGCTCCAAATCACTCCATTTCAGAGTAATCTGTGTCAGAATCGGTGTAAAGCAAATGACCACTGCACCATTGATGCTCGTCAGCATTCCGAAGAACACTGCACCTCGTTCCAGAAAAACTTCATCCATCTGAATCGGCAGCAAATAATTGAACTGTCCATAAATAAGATAGCAAACACAAGTAATTACTATATATATAAGTAATATTTTTCGTGTTTTTATAACGTCTCTCAGTGTTCCTTCCACCTGTTCTTCATAGGTGTTATCATTTTCTGCCTTCTCTGATTCTCTTGGCACAAAATGGTAAATAAGAATGGTCGACGACAAAACAGCCATTCCTGCAATCAAAAATGACAACCATAAGTAATGATTGAACAAAAGACCGCCCAGCGTTGGTGCAAATACAACGCCTAAATTATTCGCCAGATATTGTAAGGAATATGCTTTTTCGCGCTCATGACTGTTGGTAAGTTCCGCGATCAGCGCATCATACGCAGACCACTCTACATGTTGAAATAGTGAACCTAAAAAATAAATACAAAGACTTCCTGTACTTAATGGCAATATTGCTGTAATAACATAAAGCACCACAGATATCAAATCAAATACTACAATCAGATCTCGTTTATTGTATTTATCGGTCAGCCTGCCTCCGGCCAGAGCAAATGGTAATTGCAACACTCCAAACATCAGGAACCAAAGCGCTACCTGTTCTGCATTAAATCCCAGCTTACTCTTTAAGATCAATGTTAACATCGGCCAGATGAGTCCGCCCATCGCGGTAACAAAACGTCCAAAACACAGAATATAAACTTCTCTTTTCAGACCTTGATACATTCGAAATATCTTCATCTTAAGATTCCCGTTCTATTCTTCGTATGTTTCCATAAATGCGGCAATCTCTGCTTCACAGCTCCGCATTGCCTCTATTGTCTTCTCAAACAAATCGTCCAGTTCCCATCCGAGTCTCTCTGCCCCTGTACGAATCACATCGCGGGAGCATCCTGCTGCGAACTTTTTATCCTTAAACTTCTTTTTTAAGCTCTTCACTTCCATGTCCATGACACTCTTCGACGGTCTCATCAGCGCTGCTGACCAGATCAGCCCTGTCAGCTCATCCACTGCAAAAAGCACGTTTTCCATCTCATGCTTCGGCTCCAGATCACAGCAGATTCCGTATCCATGGCAGCAGATAGAATAAATCATATCATCACCCACGCCGCCTTCTTTCAAAAGTTCCGGGGCCTTCTTGCAGTGCTCTTCTGGATACAGTTCGAAGTCAATATCATGGAGAAGTCCTGTGATTCCCCAGTATTCTTCCTCCTCTGTGTATCCTAATTCTTTCGCATACCAGCGGAGAACTCCTTCTACAGTAAGAGCATGCTGAATGTGAAATGCTTCTTTGTTATATTTGTGAAGTAATTCATAAGCTTCTTCTCGTGTAATGTTACTTTTCATTTTTCCATACCTCATTGATATTTTTTCAGCTGCATGGGCATCCTCCAACATCCCTGACAGACCGAGTTTATCACCTCATGACTATGGACATTATAACATTAAACACCTGAATCTTCTATCATTTTTCATTTACTTTTTCTAACATCATATTTTTAGTTGCTATTGTTTTCATTGATTTAATTGAAAATACACATACCAGAATTGTCAAAATATCAGCAGCCGGCTGTGAAAAATAAATACCAGTTACTCCAAATATTTTAGGCAAAACCAAAATAAAAGGAATATAAAACAATCCTTGTCGTATTACAGAAAGAAACAATCCATATTTAGATGCCCCGATTGTCTGAAAAGTAATGGTCAGCATATAGCACAAGCCAAATGCAGGGTATAAAGCCACCTGTGAAATGAGCAGCCATCTTCCATAATCCACAATAACAGGATTGTGATTAAAAAGAAAAATCAACGGTTTCGCTAAAAGAATATATGCAGCCGCAACTAATACAGTCAAAAGTATTGATCCTTTCAGTGCAAAACGTACCGATTGATGAAACCGATCTTCGTCTTTGGCTCCAAATGCATAAGAAGCTACCGGCTGATATCCCTGCATAAATCCCATGATCACGTAACAACCAATTAAAACAAGACGCTGAACCACACCATAGGCTGCAATAATCTGATCAGAATGTGGCAGAGCTGCCGCCGCAATATTAGTCAGCGAAGCTGCTACGGAAAGACAGATTTGTATGACCGCTGTTGGAATCCCAATCAAGGCAACCGTTTTGATCAGCTCCCAATTTGGCTGAAAAGCACTTATCTTAATCTTGATGACAGAACGTCCACTCAAATAGAACCATGCTAAAATAAAAAATGTGATAAATTGAGATACAGTTGTAGCAAGTGAAGCACCGGATACCCCCATGTTCAGTCCCCAGTCGAACATAAAAATCGGGTCTAAAATAACATTAAGCACAGCTCCTGTAATAACAGCAATAGAGGAAATCTTTACAGAGGATTCTGCTCTTGCAGCACAATTCATGCTCTGAGCCGGAAGATTGGCCAGCGCTGCAATAAACATCCAGAATGCGTAATCCTTTGCCAACGGCAGTGAGGCATCAGACGCACCAAAGGCCCGCATTAGAGGGTTCATAAAAACAAGCCCTCCCACACATAATAATATGCCCATTACTACTGACACCCCTATGATGGTTGTGACAGTACGGCTGGCACCTTCGTTGTCTTTGGCGCCTAACTGTCGTCCTGCTAAAACAGCGGCCCCGGCAGCAAATATATTTTCGATTGATACCATAATAAGAAGCAGCGGAACGGTAACCCCAACTGCGGTAAGTACGATATCATAATTTAACATCCCGATATAAGCAGTGTCTACTAAGTTGTAAATAGCCTTAGCCAGCAACGCAAGGGTGGCTGGAACCGCCAGCTGTATGATTGCTCTGGATGGAACTACATTTCCCAAAACAGAGCTTGATTTTTGCATATCAGACATTATCTCTTCTCCTCTCTGTTAATAACTCCGTACAGCAAAATATTTAATGCTCTTCGGCAGCCTTGTTCATGTGCTTCAAACTCACGCATCGTTAATTCTGAAACCTGATAGTTTGCATTGATAAAATCCTGAAATTGCCGAAAAGTTTCAATTATCTCAGACTTTGTAATTTGAGGCCTTAAAGGGAGTGGTTCCAACAGCTGTTCTAAAATCTGAGCATTCAACGCATCAAAAGTTCTTTTCCTTTCCTGTATTTCTGCCCGAAGATGCGCAGGTGGCGCAATAACAGCTTCACAGAAAATTCGTTGATAAATAGGATGCTCTGAAAAAAAGGACATTCTGGCTGTAAAATATCCTTCTAACTGTTCTTCTGCCTCTCCTTTTATATCTTGCATCTTCTCAGTTAAATATTCTGTAAGCAGACGAAAGCACTCCTCTACGCAAGCCAAAAACAGATCATCTTTTGTGCTGAAATAATGATAGATAATGCCTTTGGAAACTCCCTGCACAGAACAGATTGTATTCACAGAGCTTGCACCATAACCTTGCTCAGAAAATTCCTTCAACGCACTATCCATGATACGCCGCTTGGTTTGCTGATTTTTTTCTTCTCTATTCATAACCCCTCCAAATAATTGACCTTCTGGTCTTTTTTTAGCATTATATCAAATATAGACCATGCGGTTAATATTATTTTTTCTCAATAATGTATGATAGATACCAATAATACGCTTGAAAAAACTTTGTAGATTTTCCTAAAAAAAGAGCCTGCACTCTGGCAGACTCTCTAAAATTTGATTACTTTTGGTGCTTCCGTAAATGATGAGAATGTTGCTGTCGCATCTTTTAAATAAAGGACTTCTGTGTTGTCATCTTCCGGATCATACATTACTTTTAAATTTGGATAATTATCTAACATATGTACTTTTGGTTCTACACGATCATCTCTTACCATTGTTGCAGCAATTCTCAGCCAGCGCTTTCCATCAAACGCACAGATTTCCGCTTTTGGATTTGCCTGTATCTGTTTCGAAACGTCTTTCACTTTTCCTGTCTGAATATAAAGTTTATCTTCAAACAAATCTACCGTTCCAAAAGGACGTACTCTTGGCTGATTCCCTTCTACAGTTGCCAGATAATAAGTTCCACACTGCTTTAAAAAATCATATACTTCGTTCATGTTGTATTCTCCTTTTCTTATCGCCGGTCCAACGGCGTTATTTCACTATTCCATCGGCGTACCAACTTCAATGAGATTCCCATCTGGATCATAGAAACGGATGACCTTCTGTCCCCATGTATGTGTCATCAGTTTATTCACGTACTTCACAGATGGCTTATATTTCTCAAGCCTGTCTATAAAAACTTCCAGATTTTTCTCCTCAAAATATAGCTCACAGGAATTATTTTCAGGAATCACTTCTTTCCCAGTAAATTTCTTCCAGATTGCCTCATCTTGGAGCACCAGTCCCTCTGTTAATATCATATTCCCATCATTATCAACAATCGTTTCAAGTCCGAACAAATCATGATAAAATTTTTTCGACCGTTCAATATCTTTCACAACTATAAGGACATTTTTTAGTTTCATGATTTTTCCTCCAAAACATATCTGATATAAATGATTTTATCTCATTCTCTGTGATAAAACAACTCATGAATAAAATTTTTCATAGTCTTCATTTTCATACTCACAGACATATTTCAATTCACGAAAAAAGAAAAAAGCACATACAATGTATCAAAAATATATAACTAAGGGTTCGGTATGATTCCTTATAATTGTGACACGAAAAATACGCTTACTCCCAGACCATATATAACGAACATCGAACAAAAATCGATGCAAAATGCAAATTTCCGTACCGCCATCTGGACTGGCCGTCATGCACAAATGACCCTGATGTGCATTCCTATGTGTTCGGATATCGGATTGGAGATGCATCCAGAAACAGACCAGATTATTCGAATCGAGCAGGGGATGGCTCTTGTGAAAATGGGACAGAGCAAAAATGAATTGCACTTCCAATTTGAAGTTTACAAAGATGATGCCATTTTTGTTCCTGCCGGAACATGGCACAATGTGATAAATATTGGAAGGACACCATTAAAAGTTTCTTCTGTTTATGCACCGCCTCACCACCCGGCAGGGACGGTTCATCGCACGAAGGAAGAAGCTGAGGAGGACTATTAAAAAGGCGATGACGAGTTCACACTCGTCACCGCTCTTCATGAAATGCTCGATGGAAGAGTAATTTTCTTTATCAATATTTCAAATACGCTCCGATTTTTTCTACTAATCCTTGATCCGCTGGCAACCACTCCACGCTATTCAGTGTCTCATTCGTCAACCACTTCGCAGCTTCATACGTATATTTCTGGTATAAAACCAAATCTGTATTCTGATAACGTCTACTATAGTTTTCTTTATAACGAGAAATTCCAAAATCAATTAGTTCTTCTAAAATGGAATAAAAATCTGGGTTCCTGAGCATTTCTTCAAATGATTTAGAGATACAATAGTCACCTTCTTCTTTTTCCAAGAAAACACACTGTGCATAAGTCTTCTTTGCGCCGACCTAATATTAACCGTTATTAAAATATAATTTTGTTGTAAAGACCCCTATAAAATCCTTATTATCTGTTCATACAAGAGTATCTCGTCTGCATTGACATTTCTATTATCATGATAATGTCCAAAGAACCACTTTTTAAACTTCACCGTTTGTCTTATCTCTTCAAAATAAGAATTCAAAATGTCTGGTTTATAAGTTCCACAACTAATTAAGGCCAATGTACTGGCGGCACAACAATGCGAAACAATAAAATCTACTGTATTATAATGCTCCAATAAATTTCTACGCCCTTCATTCATTTCCTCTTCTGAGGGCAATTCCTGTTTCCACCAACTCAGATGATTGATACGATAAGGTTTCCATCCCTTTTCTCTGAACTTTCCCACCATGCCATTTTTCTACTGGATATTCTGATAATCTATCAAAATTCTCATGGTTTCCTAAAACAAATAGTGCCGTAAAAGATTTACAGTCGAACCAATCCAAGATCATAGTTTCTTGTCTGCTTTCTTCATACTTACTCCACACACCGCCAAAATCACCACAAATAATTACATAGTCATCCTTGGTCATTTCTTTTTGCTCAGAGAAAATGCTAACATTAAAGCGTTCGAAATTCCCATGACAATCACCAGTTATATAAATCATTGACCATTCATGATTACTAGTCATGTGCGCTACCATCTGCGCCACCTCGGAGTTTGGCATCCCAATTTTCAAGAATTGGTATGTTTTTCTTGTAACGTAACCCTGTTACAGGGAAGCTGAGTTTAAGGTTTTCATAATGCAGACACGCCTGTGCCAAGACTCGCGAACGAGTCTTGATTTATGCTATTTCAATAAAAGTGGTTGCATTAGACACTTTAATCTGTGTATCCAATTCAGTGAGAAGAATATTCCGTTTTTCTTCCAATACTTCCAGCTTCTTTTTCACATCCAACGGGTCTAACACTTCCTAAACCAAGATACTGCTGAACATCTTTCACCGTAAGACCTCGTTTGTCCATGATTCTTCTTAAATTAGTTCCGGTTTTTCTCTTATCAATTGTTGGAAACATCGTTATCCTCCTAACTCCATCCCTTCCACACCTCAGGCTGATACCCAACGGTAGCCTGTTTTCCATTGCGTACGATCGGTGTCTTTATAATTCTCTGATTCTCCAGAATTTTCTCTTCACGGTCTTCTTCTGCGATATAAGTAATGAGTGCCAGCAGATTTTTATCTTTGCACTGCTGGTCAATCAACTTTTCATAACCGCCTACCGCCTGACATACGGAGCGGAATTCCCCCTTGCTGAGTCCTTTTTCTTTCATATCAATAAACTGATATTTGATGCCACGCTCTTTAAAATAGCGCTCTGCCTTTTTGCTGTCAAAGCTTTTCTTTGTTCCAAAAATTTGTATATTCATTAAATGATCTTTCCTTCCAAATGGTCTATTTCGTGCTGACAGATTTGTGCTGTCCACCCCGTCAGTTTCTGTTTTTGTTTCTTCCATGCAAAATCATAGTACTCTACTTCTATGTTCTGGTACCTTGTCGTCTTACGGACACCATCCAAAGACAGGCAGCCTTCTTCTGCTTCATATGGCGTGTCCTTTTTTATGATCACCGGATTAAACATCACTACATCCATGAATCCCATATTTACAATAATGACATTTTTCTTTACTCCAATCATATTTGCGGCCATTCCAACACAATGCTCTCTATTTGCCCGTAATGTGTCCTGCAGATCTCTTCCAATTTGTATATCTTCCTTTGTTGCTGGTTCCGATTTCTGTCCCAGAAAAAAAATGTCTCTCATAATAGGTTTAATCATACAATTACTCTCCCATTCAAATTTTCTTTTAAGTATACAAGAATCCTCCTATCATTCAACTTGTCTGATAAGAGGATTTTTCTTTTCATTTATTTTATTATACTTGCAATCCATAATTGACGCAAACATTACTTCCTATTATGTATGTTGCCATGCCTATTCTTCCCTTTGTGTTCCTGCGGGGGAACGGATGGCACTTCCGTATCATTGCTTTTCACTTCGCCCTCCACAACTGCGGACTCAAGTGCATCATTGACGGCATGAATGATTCCAACGGACGAATAGGTTGCCCCAGATACCGCATCTACCTCCAGAGATTGCTGATTTACAATATCCTCAATAATTCCTTTCGCGCGTTCAAAATAATTAGGGGTATCGTTCGCCTCTAAAATCTCGATATCTGTAACTGCACTATTTTCTACTGTAACAGCCACTTTGATCGTACTCTGATATCCGTTAGCAGAGCCTTCGTAAGTTCCATTTTTAACTGTGCCCCTGAAAAGGTAGCAGAAACATTTTCCTGGACTTCCTCCAGCTCATCCGTTCCTTTATCCTGAATATCCGTGGAGTCCTTCCCCAGAGTCAGTATGCGGGATGGCAACTGAATCCCCACATCTACAATATGAACGATAACAAGTATCAACATACAGACCGTTAGAATCCGATGAATCTGCATCCAGTTTTTCTTGCATATTTTGCGGCATAAATAGGAAATTCCCAGTAAAATGGATACAGCAAAACAGGCGGTACCCCAGTTCAGCGTGAAGATTACCGTCCCTAACTTTGCATTTGATAATGTTGTATCCATAAAATTACCTGCTAACAAGCCATGTATCAATCCAGTAATTATTAACACAACTCCCATAGGAATATGGATCTTATGGAACATCCGGTTGAGTTTCACCGATTTACTGATCCGGGCAATGTATTTCCATGCCGTCCCTATCACACACACCACGGCAATCCATGCCAAAACCATGCTTAATGTCATCGAATACCTCCAATAAATTTATCTTTTGCGTTTTTCATACTACGCCCTTCCAATTGAATATTTTATTGTATCACGAAAATCAAAAAAGTACACGGATGTTTTTTCACGAATTAAAAAAATGTTTTTCTTTTAACGTATTTCCAAAATGTGGAACCTCATCCTTAATTTCCACACTCAATACTGATTTCATTGAACACTTTGAGAATCTCATCCGTAGAAATCTTCTGTTTCTCTTCTCCGGTCTTATCCATCACACATTCGCCTTGATGCATCATAATCAGGCGGTTTCCATAATCTACCGCATAACGTAAGTTATGTGTTACCATGATAGTGGTCAAATGTTTTTCTTTTACAATCTTATCCGTAAGTTCCATAATCAGGTCCGCAGTCTTTGGATCCAGCGCTGCTGTGTGTTCGTCTAAAATCAGAAATTCGATTGGTGTCATTGTTGACATCAGAAGTGCCATTGCCTGACGCTGGCCTCCTGAAAGAGAACCGACCTTCACATGCAATTTATCTTCTAATCCAAGGCCCAATTGTGCCAGGTTTTCTCTGTAGAAATCAATTCTGGCTTTGTTGGTTCCACGGCTCAGTCCGTAGAGCTTTCCTTTGTTATCTGCAAGGGACATATTTTCCAGAATCGTCATAGACGGGCAGGTCCCCATTGCAGGATTCTGGTATACGCGGCCAATTTTGCGATTGCGCTTAAATTCTTTTTCTCTGGTAATCTCTTTCCCATCAATGAGAATCTGTCCTGCTTCGATGGGAATACTTCCACAGATAATATTCAGCATGGAAGTCTTTCCAGAACCATTGCTTCCTACAACGGAAACGAATTCCCCTTTTTGAATCGTAAGGCTAAAATCCTGGAACAGACACATTTCATTTACCGTACCCGGATTATAATATTTATGAATGTTTTTAAGCTCCAGCATTTGTCTTCACCTTCTTCTTTCTATCCATATTGATCACAAGAATGATCAGGAATAAGACTGCTGTGATCAATTTCATGTCCTGTGGTTCAAAATTGCGAAGTGCAATTGCAACACAGGCTTTGTAAATAATGGAACCGATCAGCACTGCTGTCGTCGTTTTCAGCACGGTAAGCTTTTTAAAAATGCTGGTTCCAATGATCACACTTGCCAGCCCGATGACCATAGCACCGGTTCCGCTGGATATTTCAAACACGCGCTCTTCCTGACAGAAGATTCCGCCTGCAAACGCCACCAGACCATTTGCAATTGCAAGTCCGATAATCTTTACATTTCCCTGATCTTTTGCAAGCGATGTGACCAGTGTCGCATTATCTCCCACCGCTCTCAAGAGATACCCTGCCTTTGTTCCCAGAAAGATATCCAATAGAACCTTACTGATCAGTGCCAGAATCAATATAACGATCAAGGTCTTCCATTTACTCAAAGCATCCGGGAAGACCGAATCGATCACATCATTTTTAAATATGGTCTGCTGTGAAAATAATGGAACATTGGATGTTCCCGCAATACGAAGATTTACGGTCCACAGGGCAGTCATCATAATGATCCCGGAAAGTAGATCCCGCACCTGACATTTCACATGAATCAGTCCTGTTAAGGTTCCTGCAAATGCTCCGACCAAAAACGCAATTGGAAGCGTCAGATATGGATTTACCCCTTTCGTGATCAGAAGGGCAGTGACTGCTGCCCCCAGTGGAAAGCTTCCATCCACTGTCAGATCTGGAAAATCTAAAATTTTATATGTGATATAAATTCCTAAGGCTAATATTCCATAAATAAGCCCTTGTTCAACAATTGATATTGCAAAGTTCATGCAATGTTCCTCTCTTTTCTGCTTTCCAGCTTCTATTCCTCTACGATAGTATCATATGTTTCTACCGCGCTGTTTACCAAATCTTGTTTTATCGTAATATTGAGATTTTCTGCAACCTTTGTATTGATGTAAAGTCCTGCTTCTGTAATCAGTTCAAACGATAATTCAGATGCTTTTGCTTCCCCTTTTAATACTTTCGCTGCCATCTCACCTGTTTTTCTTCCGAGTGCCACATAGTCCAGACCTTCTGCTGCAAGACAGCCAATCTTTACCTGTTCGATTTCACTTCCGAATACCGGAATATTTGCTGCATTTGCTTTGTCGAGAACGGTTGCAAGTGCACTTACCACCGTATTGTCTGTCAGGTTTGTAATACAATCTACTTTTGTCAAAAGATCTTCTGCCGCAAGACCAACTTCGGAAACGGCTGTGACACCTTTTGTCACTAATTCAAATCCATAATCGCCAACCTTTTCTTCATATTCGGCGATGGCTGACACACTGTTGGCTTCACTTGTCGTGTAAATAATACCGATTGTCTTGGCATCCGGAAGGATTTCCCGAATCATCTCAAGCTGTGCTTCTACTGGTAGTTTATCACTTGTTCCTGTCACTTCTCCGACTGGTGTTCCGTCTTTCGCTGCAAGTTCTGCGGCTACCGGATCTGTGACTGCGGTAAATATTACCGGAATCTCTTCATCCATTGCTGCATTATATGCTGCCTGCGCACTTGGTGTTGCAATCGCACAGATCATATCCATCTTATCTGATACAAAGCTGCTGGAAATCTGAGATGCGGTTCCCATGTCAGCCGCTGCATTTTTATATTCTACTGTTAAATTTTCACCTTCCACGATTCCCGCTTCTGCCAGCCCATTAAGGAACCCTTCCCGGCAGTTGTCTAAAGAACCATGCTCTGCAAACTGGGAAATACCAATCGTATATGTGTCCGCTTCTTCTTTTGCATTGCTTCCTTCTTTTGCACCACATCCAGCCATGAGGGATACTGTCATTACCATTCCTAAAACTACTGCTAACATTCTTTTCTTCATAATCGTCTTCTCCTTTTTCATAAATAAGATTTTTACCTCGCTAGTCTGAAAGAAGTCCGTTTATTGAAGCCGGGTTCGTGGTACAATCGGAATTGTTTTAATAAAAAACGCCCCAATCCCATTCGGGATTGAGGCGATAATATCATCTACTATCACGGTACCACTCAACTTCAACAGTTATACTGTCCTCTTACATGTACTAACATACACTCCGATTGATAACGGGTCCGGTTCCCGACAAGCCATACTCTCTTACGATTTCAAGCTGCCCTCGAAAGTCCATTCAACTATCAGCTCCATACGACAATCCCACCACCTGTCGCTCTCTGTGATCTTGCTTAATAATCTACTCCTCTTTCTCATCGGTTTTACTTTATGGCACGATCCTAATACTTTTATTTTTATTTGTCAAGGATATATTTTATTTTTCTGACATTTTATCAAAAAACCATTTTTTATCAATTTTTTCAATCTCTTTTTGTTCTGTGCTGCAAACTGACAAAATACAGTCTCCTTTTACCTCGCACTGATGAAAGAAGAACTTCGGATCAGAAGAACGGACTTTAAAGGTTTGCTCATTTGATTCCAAGGCAAAAGAAATCTCCTGTGGAGAACGAAAGAAGCCGCTTCCATCCTGTTTCAGCCAGCTTTCTTTCAGCGTCCAGAATCGGAAAAACAGCTCGTTATACTCTTCTTTCTCTTTGTAAAGTGCCAGGAACTCCTGCTCTTCCTTCGTCAAAACCTTTCTGACAATGGAATCTTTAAATTCTGCAATCCGTTCCACATCCACTCCAACCGGAGCATCCGAAAATGCACATACCACCAGCCCTTCACAATGGCTGATATTAAAATGAATGTACGGATGATTTTTCAAAAAAGGTTTGCCATGCTGCTCTTTTTGGATTTCTTCTGCCAGCATTTCTTCCGTCAGCGAAAGGGCGAATAGCTCCCTCAGACCTTGTGCGAGCAGTTGTAAGCCTTTCCGGTGCTCTTTCTGATATTTCTTTTCTCCTTCTTGCAATTCATAAGTGGTAAGATATAGGGTCAGCAAAACTTAGGATTCTCCTTCACTGATAATCATAATTTTTTCTAATGGTTTTCGGATTCTCTTTGTAAAAAACTTGATTACAAAGCCTGTGAGCAGTGCTGCAATGATAGTTCCTTCTCTTGTTCCTACAATCTTGAAATCAAAAAAGATCAAAGAAAGAAAGATTGCAAGAACTACGCAGGTAATATCAAATCCCACCTTCAGATTCCCGAATTCTATGTGTGTGGTATCTGACAATGCTTTTACAAATGCTTCTCCTGAATTGAGGATAAGATTGGCGATGACTGAGATTGATATTCCAAATCCCAGAATGACTGTCCCCAGAAGTACCATGCCAAGCCGCATGATATAAGTATCCACCTCTATCGATGAAATAATCCACATCCCAAAATCAGTAAAGTACCCGAATAGGAACGACATTGGAATCTGAAGAAGCTGAAAAATCTGGAATTTCTTTCTCAGAACAACAATCTGACCCAAAATCAAAACGCAGTTCCAGATAATCAGCCAATTGCCAAGTGACAAATCCGTATACTTCAAACTAAGTACATTCGCCACCGACGAAATCGGCGAAACCCCCAGTTCTCCTTTCTTTGTTACGGCCACGCCGATTCCGGCAATGAATAGTCCCAATATACAAAAAAATGTTCTTTTTATTATCTCTTGTTTTTTTCTTTCCATGTTGGTAATTCTTCCTCCAAATTAATCCATTTCCGCCACAATCAGTCCTACTGCCTCTTCTTCTACAGAGTCCAGATAAAAATATCCTTCCGCATAGGGCGGCTGCGGATAACGGTATGCATAATGCTTTTTTCCATAACTGTGTTCGATGCATTTCATCATTCTGTCTATCAAAGCTTTGGGGAAGCATTTATCGTGATGAGAGGTCAGGTAATAATCGAAATCCATCTGCTGTACACACTGTAATGTTTTCATCTGCACTTCTTTTGTTAAATGATTCTGAAAATTCAGGCACATAATCGGTGTCAATGCGTCTCCTGACAGAAGCAGGCGCAGGGCAGGAATGAAAATTCCCACCGAGCCTTCTGTATGTCCAGGAAGCGGAACAATCTGGCACTGCATTTCACCCAGATCAAAGGAGGGAATGTCCAGTTTGCAAATGTTATGCCATCCATCCGCTCCGAACGGAATCATTTCTTCCTGTTCCGGAATCATTTCTTTTATCCATTTATTTAATAGTATATCATCATATTCTTGTAAAATGGACATATCTTTTTCAGAAAGATATATTTTTTCAAATTGCCGACTCCCGCCAATATGATCAAAATGACCATGACTTGCTATGACGAGAAGTGGCAGATCTGTAATCTCTTTTACTGCTCCTGCAATGGAATCCGCCCCGCATCCCACATCGAAAAGCAGGGCTTTTTCTTTTCCAAGAACAAGGTTACTGCAGCAGCCCGCCCTGTCATTTAAAATATATACTTGCTTCCCAATTTGTGTCACAGTAATCATAAGCTTACATTTTCTTTGTCAATTTATTTACCAGAAATTTCTGGAACGCATCTACACCAATTCCAACATAGACCACTCCGGCAATCATAGCCACCCCGATTTGTATCGGCAGCATTCCAATTTCATTCAAAGACATAGGACCCATAATTGTCAGACCAATGGCCCATCCACAAAGCCATGAAGGAGTAAAAATATATTTTCCGAAACTCTCTCCAATGATAACTGCAAGACCGCCCATTACAAAAAGTGTAAGGTATAATTCGACATTCGGATTCCATGTAAGTTTTTCCATAACAGCTACGGCAATTACTGCCCACAAATCTCCTAAAAGAAAACCTGCGCTGATTTTAAATGCATCTTCTCTTTTATTGCCATTGGTCACATACAGACCAGCGCAGATCAGTGCGACCGCTCCTGTGCTGACCCCAATGACTGGTGCAAGGACTGCCCAGATAGGAGGGAGAAGAGCAATCCCGAACGCCAGTGTCAGCATATTGATTTTTCTTATCTTCTTCTCTGTCATTTCTGTATCTCCACCAAACTAGATTTCCCACGCAAATCCGTTCCAGTTCCGTTTTCCTGTATACTCTTTTAATTCTTCTTCTCCATTCAACACACGAATTGCTCCTGCCGCCATTGCTT
Organism: bacterium; assembly: GCA_029227655.1. Taxonomy (GTDB): domain Bacteria; phylum Bacillota; class Clostridia; order Lachnospirales; family Lachnospiraceae; genus Allocoprococcus. The sequence continues at coordinate 18,259 of JAQYAI010000164.1, forward strand.
CCATCTCAAATTCGCCCGGATAAGCCGTAACTGGTGCAATGAAAGAACAGGTTTCTGTAATCTGCTGAACAAGATCTTTACTGTGTACCATTCCCCCGCCAAGCAGGATGCCGTCTACTTCTCCATGGAGCACTGCTGCCATAGCCCCAATGCATTTTTCAATCTGGTAAATCATAGTGTTCCATACCATTTTTGCATAATTATCCCCTTGCTCTGCCCGCTTTGTCAGCTCAATCGCATCGGAAATTCCCACATGGCTTACGAAACCGCCTGATTTTGTGCAGAGTCCTCTTACTTCGTCTACACCAAGATTATGTTCCTTCATGTAAGCAAGAAGATCATTTACAGACACACTTCCACATCTTGTTGGTGCCATAGGGCCTTCTCCACCCACGATATCATATCCGTCTACCATCTTTCCTCTTCTGTGTGCAGATACAGAGATTCCGCCGCCGATATGGCAGACAACATAATTGGCTTCTTCATATTTCTTATGTAACACATTTTTGCTGTGTCTGATTGCTGTTTCTTTTAAGTTCAGTGCATGTAAATGAATAATTCGATTGACACCTTTGATTCCTGTCATTCGTGCAAGATCCTGAAGTTCATCTACATCCGGTGGATTTACCACCATCGCCTGGGCACCATATTTGTTTGCAAATTCAGCTGCAAGCTGAGAGCCAAGGGCCGCCGGATGAACAACTCCATTGGCACAGTTCTTCGCATGATCCAGCATCAGTTCTGTCACTTTGTAGGTTCCACCTTCCATTGCAAGAAGGCCTCCACCCCTTCCTACAAAAACATCTATATCATTTAAGGAAATATTGGCCTGTTCCAGCAGCTCCAAAATCATGTTTCTACGGTATGGAAGCTGATCGGAAATGGTATCGAATTTCGCCAGTTCACTTGCGTCATGTGCTACATTTTTAGAATACAGGCATTCTTCGCCTTCAAACAAAGCAATTTTTGTAGAAGTCGAACCTGGATTGATCGTCAAAACTTTGTATTGTCTCATTTTTTCTCCTTTATATGGCAAAATCCTCAAAATAGTCGATATTCTATTCTGAGGATTCTGCAATTCGTTTTTATTTTCCTGCTGCTGCTCTTACGGCACTGATCACAATATTTCCTTTGAGTTCAGTAACCGGAGCACTTCTTGAGCAATCGCATACAACTTTATTAAAGCCCTGAAGCATTGGACCATATGCGTCTGCATGTCCGAACTGCTGGATTAATTTTACTCCTACATTTCCAACATTTAAGTCTGGCCAGATTACGATATTGGCTTTTCCTGCAACCTTGCTTTCACGATTTACTTTTTTCTTCGCAATCGCTGGTGAAATCGCTGCATCAAACTGGAACTCCCCATCGATTGCCAGATCCGGGCGCTGTTCGTTCGCAATTTTGACAGCCTCAACTACTTTATCGATGAGTTCTCCCTGACCACTTCCCAGTGTAGAATAACATACCATTGCGCAGCGTGGTTCCCACGAAAGCAATGACTGCACTGTATCACATGCTGAGATTGCAATACTTGCAAGCTGTTCGGCATTTGGGTTGGTACAAACAGCACTATCTCCTACTGCAAGAAGGCTTCCTTCGCTTCCTTCAAATCCTGGGATATCGCATAATCCAATGCTTGAAATCGTACTGATTCCCGGTTTCAGTCCAATGATCATCTGACCTGCAAGAAGTACATCTCCAGTTGTATTGTCGATTCCCGCAAAGGTTACGTCTACTTCATCAACAGCCTGCATGACCATAGCGTAGTATAATGGATTTGCCATACGACGGTTCAGTGCTTTTTCTTTTAAAATGGTATGCGGTAAAGCTACATACTTTTTAATCACTTTATTTTTGTATTCCGGTTCTTCAATATCAACAATTTCAAAAACCTGTTCTTCGTAGCCTCTTTTGGCAATTGCTTTTTTGATTTCTTCTGCACATCCCACAAGTACCGGAATAATATAACCGTCTTTTCCAGTCTCATACGCGGCCTGCATCATTTTCTCATTTAATGCTTCCGGAAAAGCCACTTTCTGAGGATGCAATTTTGCTTTCTCATAAATCTGTTCAAGTAATTCCATTGTATTTTCCTCCCGGACGGACTCTTACATTTCTTCTTCGATAAGATTGATCAAATCTCCAACGGTTGCACATGCACTTGCATCAGCGAGCATAAGTGCTACATCTAATTCATTTTCAATTTCAGATACAAGAGCTACCATCTGAACAGATGCTCCGCTTAAGTCTTCTTTGAAGGATGTGGCAATTGTCAGTTCATTTACATCTTTCTTGTAAGACATAGCCACCATGTTAAGTACCTGTGTTTCTAATTCTTTTCTATCCATTTTTATATCTCCTCTTCTTTTACTGATTTTTTTCCATTTTTTTCATGAAAATGACTAATGTAATAACAGAAGTCAGTGCTGCACTAAGCGCTCCGTCAATTCCGGATGCCATTGCGTTAGCAACTGCATTCGTTGGAAGCGGCAGGATAAAATATCCTAAAAGTGCCGGGACAATAAAGCTCAGAATAATTCCCGGAAGGGATTCTTTCAATGCACGAATAACCATAATTCTTTCTCCTCTTTTGCAGATATTTATTCTTCATCCAAATCGAATACAACGGTTTTGAATCCGCCTTCTCTCTGGAAAATAGATGCATGGCAATTCAGTGGCAGTTTTTCGGTCAGCTCTGCTCTGTTTTTCTTACTGATTCCGCGTACGACTGCATTTAAGCGTGTGCCTTCTTCCAATTCTACTTCACCATAAGCAAATTTCCCCAAATTCTTATATTCTGGTTTTGAAGAAAGAGCTGCCGGAAGTACGATGGAATGTAATTTTGCCTTACCGCTGATTTCATACCATTCTGTCTCGTAATTTCCACATTCATTGCACGCATATACAGGTGGAAATTCTACGTTCCCGCATTCTGGACATTTACGTCCTAATATTTTTCCTTCTTCCAGACCTTCATAAAATCTCTCTACTACTTTTTCTAATTTGATAGCCATCGTTTATGATCCTCCTATTCTTCATCCAATGTACGAACAATAATCGCTGCAACATTCTGTGCCCCGCCATAACCTCTGAGCATTGTTGTTTTTGGTGTGAATTTGACCTGATGTTCTCCGCATTCTCCCCACATCTGTTTGCAGGCTTCATACATATCAGCAAGTCCTGAAGCAGCATGCGCATGTCCGAAAGAGGTTCTTCCTCCGTTTGTATTGATTGGCTTATCTCCATCCCACGCAGTACGTCCGTCACAGATATATTTCCATCCTTCTCCATATGGAAGGTATCCTGCGATTTCTGCTGACACAAGATGAGAGGTAATAATAAAGTCATTTGAATAAAATAAGTCAAGATCCTCTCCTGACAATCCAGTTAATTCATATACCTGGCGAACCGCTTCTTCTGTTGCACGAACTTCAAAATGAGGAGTTGTTGCTTCACAGGCTGCACTTCCGATTCCAAGCACTTCGATTGGTTTGTGCTTCAGGTTCTTTGCAATTTCCGGAATCTTTTCCGTTGCACATACGATGACTGCTGCTGCACCGTCACATTTTAATTCCAGACCGCCTGCGCGGAGGAAATCTCCCATTTTCGGATTGTATGGAGAATTCATGTATTCCTCCAGTGTCATTCCAGCTTCTTCTGCAAGAGATTCATAAGTTCTTCTTTCGATAGCAAGTGGATTTACCGATGCATTCTTTCTGTTGTTAATACACATCCAGTTCAATGTATTGTTCATATCTTCTGCTGAGATATGGCGTGTGCGAACGTACCATTCTGCTGCATCATCGTAAATCAGTTCCTGTCCTGCCATCAGACTTCTTGTATATGTACGATCGTACAACCATGCTGTAGTCTTTAAGAATTTTTCCATGGTCATCTTATCGCGTTTGTACGGATGCTTCGGCGATTCTACATTGTCTGCCGGAGCCGGTGTGCTGTCACCAAATTCAACTGCACCTGTAAGTACACAGTCATATTTTCCTGATGCTACCGCATTTACTGCCTGTTCAATTGCAAGATATCCGGTACAACATGCTTCTGAATGGTGAATAGAACCTTTTCCTTTCATACCAAACCAGTTTGCGATCTGTACATTTGGTGTTAAATAATTTGATCCATTTAACGGGCTTGCACATCCATGGAAATAAAAATCAACATCTTTCGGATTTACTCCTGCATCTTCCATCGCTTTTAATGCTGCATATCCGAACATTTCACCTTCTGTCAGTCCGTTTGTCTCCGGATTGTCTACCGTGTACATAAATGGTGTACATCCAACACCAATAATGGATACGCTTCTGCTGTACTTTCCTAAACTATTCATCTTTTACATCCTTTCTTGTTTTATTCTTGGTTTGCCTTTACGTTTCTGCACTTAGTATATATAATGAAATCACCAGAATCATCGTGTGTGAGACTGATTATAGCGCTATATTTTCCCTGTTTTTTGTGCGATCGCACAAAGGGGTTTCTGTACCGATTGGAGGATATTTTATGGAATACCAACTACTGTTGGAGAAGATAAAAAGAAAGGCTCCTTTTTATGAGCTTCATGGAAATCAAAATTTGAATTGTAATCTAGTAGACATTCGGATCACTACCCAGCAGCAGGTCCGCTTCAAAGAATCTACTTTATATTTAAGTACCACAAGCCAGCTTCCTGACTGTACCATCACAGATTCCTTTACGGTATTCTGTTATGGAGAAGCTGTGGACTTCTCATGTTATGATGATGCCACATTTTGCATCACTTACTTTGGTTCTGAAATTTCACAGGCAGATTTATTTAATATGGTAATTGAGAATCTCAGGGAAACCCCTCAAGTCTCCATTGGAATGCACCTTCTTATGAACGCTTTATTTTCTGGAAAAGGACTTCAGCATCTGGTAGATACCGCTGCAGATGTATTTGACAATCCCGTATATGTCATCGATCTGCAGCATAAATACCTGGCTATTTCGTCCGGCATATTCCCGGATAACGCCTTTTTCAAAAAGGAACAAGAATCTCCTTATATCCGCGAAGAAGGTGTTTTATACATACGGAAGAACCGCATTGATGAAAAGGTCCGGAAAAGTGTGCTTCCTATCTATTTTTTCAATGAAATTGCCGGGCATGGCACGTTGATCAGTTCCATTACAATTGATGGAATTGAAGTCGGTCATATCATGATACAGGAATCAGAGCACAAATTTAAAGAGACGGATGCGGAACTGCTTTTTAATTTTTCAAGGCTCGTATCCATGGAGCTCCAAAAAAGTCCTGTATTTCATGATAATAAGGGAATTATGTATTCTTACTTTCTGGCAGATCTTTTGAAGAACCCGGATTCCAATACAGCTACCATAAAAAAGAGGATGGAGACTCTCGGATTCAAGTTAAAATCCAATCTTTATATTATGGCCATTCCATCCTCCAGTTATCATACTTCTCCCCTTCGTCTGGAAGTAATTTTACAGAGTATCAAATATATCCTTCCGGAGAGTCTCTATGTGATTTATGAAAACTCGATCGTTTTTCTTATCGCAAAGGATGAATATCAGACATTTTCACAGTACGAACAGGAACGGTTGACAAGCTTTTTAGAATCGAATGGACTGAAGGCCGGAATCAGCAACTTCTTCAAAGAACTGAAGGAAGCACCTCGTTTTTATAAACAAGCATTAGACGCAGTAAAATTGGGTGTACACATGAAAGAAGATCTTCCGATTTATTTCTATAAGGATTATTATATCTATCATATGCTAAGCACGCTGGAAAAGGATGGAAATGAACTCCGTTACCTTATCCATCCAGGCCTCATGCAGCTCTATCTGTATGATCAGGAAAAAGAAACCGAGCTGATCCACACATTGCAGGAATACCTGAAATGTCCGGGCTATTCTTCCATGGTTGCCGAGAACCTGCATATTCACAAAAATACATTTCTCTATCGTATGAAGAAGATTAAAGAGATTACCTCCTGTGAATTTGTCACAGGTGAAGATTATATGGCTTTTAATTTTTCTTTTAAGATCATGTCCTATCTTCATATGATGTGAGGTTTTCACCTATAGAAAACGGGGCTGTTGCAAAAGTAGATGAATCTACCGTGAGCAACAGTTCCTTCTTTGTACTTGGTGGGAAGCCGAGTGTCTATGCGGGATATTCTTGTCACCAGCGACCTTTGATTTCGGCTAGAGTATCTATGGCAGAAAAGTATCTTGTCAGCCACCCTATTTTTCCTCAAAAGTCTCTATGTAGAAAAATCACTTCCCAAGCTACTCGCTTTTTTTATCCAAGTGTCTATATTAAAAAAAATAAGTATCATGTACTCAGATTCATTCTCTTGGGTTCCTATAGAGAAAAAAGTTTGTTCCAGATACTGGAATCCAGGCAGACAGAACAAAAATCATAAAAAGCGGGTACCTAGAGAAAAAATTATTCTGTATGGGTACTCTTGGGAATAAATTTTCACTTAAAGTGCTAAAAAGAGCCGTACAAAATAAAGCGAGGGCATCGCTCCATCATCTAATTTGATGATTTTGCGACACCCTCGTTATTTTCATTACTATCACGCTGCTTCCATATTATAATCTTTGGAAAATTTTCATCCGCCCTGTTATGTAATAGCAGATTTCTGCCAGCAGAACACCACCGATCACATCCACAATGACATGCTGTTTGGTCGTTAGTGTAGAAATAAACACTGCAATCGCCATCACACAGGATGCTGCCTGATACCATACTGGTATATTCTCCTTCTTCCTTACCCCAATAAAGCAGAACCAGCTTACCAGACAATGAATCGAAGGGAACAGATTGCTGGCTGAATCGATGTGATACACCAACCGCATGATTTCCTCCCAAATGGTATGCCCTGAGATCTCCGGACGTACGTTAGTCGTCGGAATCACCAGAAAGCAGACCAGACACACCGCTTTTGCCAGAATGTCTGCAAATAAAAAGCGATACGCAGAGCTCTTGTCCTGTCTTGCACAAAGAATATAATTTACAATCCAGAACAGATAACATAGCAAATAAATACTCACTGTCCATGGAACAAATGGAATCTTTTGATCAATACCTAATTCAAAATTATAATGTGTCCAATTCTTTGTAAGGAACATTGCCCCACTATAGACCAGCTGATTCCATACCACCACCAAAATCAATGGAAATACAGAATACTCTGGAATAAATCGAAATTTTTTCTTTTCTATCATATCTCTCCTAACTTTTCTTTTTCTCACCAATCCACATTCCCTGCTTCACCCGGAACTCCTTGCCCTCTGCCAGCCTCTTTCTGATCTGAGAACGCAGACAGATACAGTCCTTCTGAAACAATAGAACGATGGTAGAGCCAGCCAATTCGAAATGTCCCTTTTCCATGCCTCGAAAAAAACGTCCGTTTTCATTTTCGTTGACAATACCACCTACAACAAACGCGCCTACTTCTGTTTGAATCACTGGTCCAAAATGTTCTGTTTGAAGTAACGTCCATACACGGCGGTTCAGCGTGTAGACCGGATATGTATCACAGGCGATCGGCTGAACACTGTGAAGCATTCCCGGAATATAATGGTCGACTCCCTGATAACCGTCGTCAATATAAGAATAATGATGATAATCCGAAGCGCAAAGACGGAAGATCAGGCAGTCTCCATCGTAAAACTGCTTTGCCAGTTCCTTGTCCTGTATCAAATCTTCTAACTTATAATGCGACCCTTTTATACGAAAACTACTGTCCTCTTCAATCGGGAACGCACTTAACCAGCCATCGCAGGGACTAATCAAATGCCCCGGATTCAAATCCATTTCTACCGGCTCCCGCTCTCTCACAAAGAACTCTCGAAAGGTCCGATATTTCTGCCCCTGAAAATCTTTCATAGAAATCTTATTCATTTTAATATACAAAGGAATCACCGGTTTTGATAATGGAGACCACAGAAATTTTACAATCAGTCCATCTATTTTACTCTTAAGCATCAATTCCAAAAGGGCACGTCCTGCTCTCGTTCCATACAAAAACCGGACTGCAAAATTATTTTTCTTCATCTTGCTACCTCACGACCAAAACCAGAAACTGTGCCACTCCTACAATCAACATAATCACTTTTCCCACATTTCCAGGCTTCTTTATTTGAAATGGTGTGATAAAAGCAATGGCAATCGCCAGAAGCATGACTGGTCCGACTATTTGCATCGGCCATACAAAAACACTTGCAAGAGTGATCACCATCGGAATGATCAAAGCCACCGTCGTAACCGGAAGCCCAAGGTAAACGGTTCTTCTCTCTGTCGTCTGATTCTGACGTTCTTCCTCATCCACATTGAAATAGGCAAGGCGAATCAGCGCACACAGAACATACAATGACGCCCCAAAAAGACTGTATGTACTTTTATCAGCAATACAATAAATAAGAAGCGCCGGAAGCACTCCAAAAGAAATCAAATCACTTAAAGAATCAATCTGAATTCCAAACCTTTTTTCCTTTGCAGTTCTGTCTTTCTTTGTCGATGCGACCTTTCCATCAAACATGTCGCAAAGTCCCGAAATCATCAGACATAGTAGTGCCGCATGAGTATTCCCATTCAACACCATCGCTGCCCCAACAAACGAAATCAACATTCCTGCATATGTAAGAACTACTGTGTAATTATAAAAACCAAGCATTTTTTACTCTCCCTCTAATCAGACTCTCTACTATATAAAGTAGCCAAACACAATGCTGTAGAACAAAATGCACCATGGCTTGGCCAGAAGGATAATCCAGACAAATTTTCTGGTAGACATTCCCGCAACACCTGAAAAATAACATAAGAAATCATCCGGTGCCAGTGGCAGAAGAATTGACAGGAACAGAAGCAATGGAAAACACTTCTTTTTATTGATCCATTCCACACAAGACGCATATTTTTCTGCAGGGACCATAACGTCAACAATCTTATGTCCAAGCCACTTTGCCAGCAAGAATGCAATGATTGACCCCACACTGATTCCAATATAATTACACCAAAAGCCAACCGCCGCCCCAAACATTCCGGCACCCACAGCACATCCTACCATACCCGGCAAGACAGGAAGAATCACCTGCAGCGCCTGAATCAAAACCAGAACGAGTGGGGCAAAAATGCCAAAAGTATTCATATATGCCCGCATAGAGTCCACAGAACGAAAATGTCCTTCAAAATATCCTTTTATAACAAACACTCCTGTAATCAGAAGCAATACGATCAATATAGCCATAAGAACTTTTTTTATCTTTATTTCTCTTGAATTCATACTCCACTTCCTCCTCTGTTTAATTTCAGTATAGAGAAAGTTTCTAAATAATTATCCAAGGATTTTCTTAAGAAACCTTTAAGAATGATTGCTTTTATTACAGATGTCTTTGCATAATAGAGCTATTATAGCACAGTTTTCCAAAAAACAATATCAAAACTCTATTTGCTTTTTAAATAATTCGGACATTCGTTCCACTTTTTAATGTTATTCCAAATATTCTCTGTAATCATCTTCGCTTGCAAATAATAAATATTCGCCATCTACATATCCCATATAACCATTTGAAACTACATAACCTTTCATATACTGAACCTCCTTATTATTAACGCTCACTTTGCTTTGTTAAGTTCAGTATACAAAAATAGCTGTCCGCTAATACGGACAGCTATTTTCCTTTTTTGTTCTGTAACAAACAGATCCGAATTATTGATTCTTGTTTCCAAAATAAAAATTCTATATAATTAGATCAAACACTTTGTTCGTTATCAAATATTTTGTTTGGAGATGCTACTTATGGAAACTAATACAAAACACGGCATTGGGCTTGCGTTATTAGCTACTGCTCTTTATGCCATCAGTACACCTTTTTCAAAACTTCTACTTGAATATATGCCCTCTACGCTTATGGCTGGATTTCTCTATATTGGTGCAGGACTCGGTATGATAATACTTGCTCTTTTCAGAAAAAATAAGCAAGAACAGCACCTCACAAAATCAGAAGTACCCTTCACTGTGGGGATGATTGTTCTTGATATCGCAGCACCCATTTTTCTTTTGATTGGTTTGTCAAATACAACAGCCGCAAATGCATCACTGTTAAATAATTTTGAAATTGTTGCTACCGCTACAATTGCATTCATAGTATTCAAAGAAAATATATCTCTACGCCTGGGGCTTGGTATTCTCTCTATAACTATATCATGTATATTACTTTCCTTTGAGGATATTAGCAGTCTCCAGTTTTCTTATGGCAGTCTATTCGTCCTGCTTGCCGCCTGTTGTTGGGGCCTTGAAAACAACTGTACCAGAAAAATCTCCTCAAAGGACCCTCTGCAGATTGTTCTGCTCAAAGGATTTTTTTCTGGAACCGGCTCTCTCATCATCGGCTTATGCATTGGTGAACGAATTACTGCTATTTGGAGCATTCTACTTGTACTTTTTCTAGGCTTTATATCATATGGTCTTAGTATATATTTTTATGTATATGCCCAACGGCTTCTCGGTGCATCAAGGACAAGTGCCTACTATGCGATAACACCATTTATTGGTACATTTTTATCTCTGCTTATATTCAGGACAGTACCAAAAATCATATATTTCGTTGCCCTCGGATTTATGTTAATTGGTGCCTGGCTTTCATCGAAGGATAATTAATATTAGTTTTTAAAGCAACGGCATGAACCTTGTTATTCATGCCGTAATTTTTTTACTATTAATTTTATATTGTTCAGGCATTTATACTTGCCTGATCTTTGGTTCCACAGCCTCCGAACGGACATTATGCGTCTGATTCTGATTTTCTGGTCTTGTCTTCTGTGTCACGCTGTTATATTTGTTATGATTCCGTTGTTCTTCCTGCTTCTGTTGTTCTTTTTTATTCATCAAATCACCCCAGAAGTAGTATGTGCAAATTTGTCTCTTTTTATTCAAAAGAAAATCTTTCATTATTGGTCATTATCATAATATGACACGCTCTTGCTCTTTCAAAAAATAGCATTCGCCTTGAAATTCTCCTACGTCATACAATGTCATTACAATTTCCCGCATACGAATATCCAGTTTATGGTAAACTTTCTGTTTCGGCCACGGTAACCCTGAAATATAATCTTTTTGCTGTTCATCTAAAACATCCGGTAATCGATTCGTTTTCATTCCAAAATTGCAGGAAACATAAGATGCTTCCTCTCCATTTGCTATAATCTTTTTCGAAAGGTAATCTGCCAGTTTTCCATTGATCTGTCTGCTGAAAATAACTTCTTTCCAGTGAATCTGCTTTACCTTATCTGCTTTTATTACGACCTTCCTGAAACTCCGCCTGCCAAAGCTGTCCTTCTCCATGACATACTCTGCCCTTTCCTGTCCCACGCCGCTTCCCGGCTCCTCCAGTAACAGACAGCCGTTATTCAGCAATTGTTTCCAGACTGCCTCCTGAACCTTTTCATACGGAGCCGGAAAATCCAGTTTTTCTATAATCTGCTTTACGGTATACCCCTGATTTGCCAAATGAAGGATTGCCCCGCCACTTGCCATGTCGAATACAAAATTGGATAAAGCCTGTTTAAAATAATCATTCTCTGCCATGGTTCCCAAAATCTTTCCTTTACGTGATATAACGATATAATAACACAAAACTTCTTTTTTAACGCAAAAAATAACAGTTCAGCCATACAGCTCGAATCCGCTGCATAGCAGCTTCTTCTCGCTTCGGCAGAGCGGCATATGCTTCAAAGAGAAAGAAAAAACTTTGCGAGCAAGCTCTCAGTTATTTTCTTTCTCTTTGAAGCGCATGGCTGAACTGTTAACAAAAAAATAGAGCTATTTGATTTTTCTTTACAAATCAAATAGCTCTTTTAATGATATTCTAGAAGTTTCACTGTATAACCCCTCTTTCTTTTGATTTTCGATTCTTTTTGTTATTAATACTTTTGTACTTTTATTTTATATACTTTTTTATTTTCGTATCTCTGTACTTTTTACTTTTTGTATATTTTTATTTTGTACTTTTTAGTACCTTTTTGTATCTTTCTACTTTAGTACTATTTATTTTGAATCGAATGTTTTTTGTTGTATTTAATATAACATGAGTGGTTTCATATGTCAACATATTTTTCAGAATATTTTAAATTAATTTTTATTTTTTCTGTTTTTTATTGATAATTTGTATAATTATCTGTCTTTAGAACCCTGTCAAATCGGCCAGGATTCCAAATACGCCTGCAAACACACCCCAGAATACAATGATGACCTTCGCCGGCACTTCTGCCACATTAATTCCAAATAAATTAAAAATAATTGCCTGTAATAATAGCCCTGCAATAATCGCTAAAATTGCTCCGTCAAATGAAATACCTTTATGCCTTGTCATAGTAAACGCCCCTTTTCTTTCTCATTATTATTTTCTGCTCTCTTTATGCGTTTACTATACCAAAATAGCTGTCCATTAATACGGACAGCTATAGCTTTTTAAAATATTTTTAAGATAGTTTCTATACTCTTCTACTACATTTTCCGGCCCTGCAATTTCAATCATATCTCCAAGTCCTGTAACCCAGCCGAAAAACTGTGGACTCACTGCCACCAGCACCTTCACTTTGAAATGCTCTTCATCTACGGGAATCAGCATGATATCCGTTCCATAACGATCCAGAAAAACTCCTGCAATCGCATTTTTACAGACAAGAACTACCTCTTCATCCCTTCCACCGTACATCGAAAATGTTTTCTTGGCAAATGCCGCAAGATCGAAGTTCTGGAACATTGTTTTTCCAAGCCGGTGTTCTGATAAGAGGGAAACATTCTTCATCTTATCCACACGATAGTAACGGATCGCTTCTTTTTCCGCATCGTAGGCAATCAGATAATAATTTTCATCACTCCAGGTAAGCGCCCATGGGCTGACCTGATAAAATGCCCCACCTTTCTTGACGCGAAGCTTTTTCTTCTCCGTCCACTCGGTATACTGGAACTGAATCTGCACATTTTCCAGAATTGCAGTGTGAATATAGTCTACGTTATAGAAAATCGTCTCATTTCCAGTCTTTGGACGATTGTAAATAAAGACCTGACGCTGAAGCAGCCTGGCCTCATGCTTACTGGTCAGACTTTCCAGCTTTTTGATCAGCTCTTCTGATTTTCTAGTTGTGATAAATTTCGAAGACTGGACTGCATCTACGAGAAGTTTCAGTTCTGGAAGTTCAAAATCACGGCTTCCTACATAATATCCAGAATGTCTGCCTTTTACCTGTACGATGTCCATACCCCAATCGCATAGGGCTTCTATATCTGTATAAATACTTTTTCGTTCTGCATATATCCCGTAAGCTTCCAGTGCTTTACAAATATCTGCGGCCGACATAACATGCGCTTCGTCCGTCGATTCCAACAGAATCTGCATAAGATATAAGAGTTTCTTTTTCATTTTCCCTCTACTTTTCTATATACTGAATTGCCACACAAAGTGGTCCTCCCTGCGTCACGAATGCAGCTCCAAGTTCCAGCATACGGACTTCCACATTTTCAAAATGCTTTTCCATCTGTGCTTTTATATATTCTGCATCCTTTAATGCCCTTGCATGAGATACATAAATAATATGGCGCGCATCAACTTTCTTTGCTTTCATATGGTCGATGACTGCCTGCACTGCTGACTTCATTGTACGTTTTACCACAAACTTATCCAGTTTCTTCCCGTCCGGTGTCTGTACCATAACTGGTTTTAATTTTAAAATAGAACCCAGCGTTGCTGCCATTGAAGTCAATCTTCCACCTCTTCTTAAGAAGTCGAAATCCTGTGGAATCAGGAACGATTCATGATTTTCAGCCGCATGATTCAGCCAGTCAATAATTTCTTTTGCAGAATGGCCTGCAAGTTTCATTTGCTGGGCTTTCTCCACCATATAACGGTGTGGTCCACAAAGAGTCTTTGAGTTAATGACCGTAATTCTGTCTTTGTTATCTACCATCTCTCTCGCCATACATGCGCTCTCATAGGTACCGGAAAGTCCATCCGCCATCGAGATATTAATGATATCTGCATCTGCATATTTTTCATATGCTTCTACCACTTCTCCAATCGGTGGCTGAGATGATTTTGGATTGTGTCCAAATTGAATAGCCTCATAATATGCATCCATATCGATATGCATATCCCTTCCTTCCACATATCCACAGGATACGCAGAGAGGAATTGCTTCTATCCCCATTTCCTGAGCTTGTTCACATGTATAAAGAATTGATGAATCTGAAATAATCTGTACCATAATTTTCCCTCACATAGTTTTTAATTCTACTTATTATAGTTTATAATATCTTTCATTTTCCATCAATCTTTTTCGACAAACATTTCCTTTTTTCTGATTTTTTTTACATGTTCTGTCGTTCCCCAAGTCTGCTATTCATCATGTATCAACAATAAAATCATCTGTGCGGTCTCCACCATATTGGTCTCAGAATCCATGCTGCTCTTCTGAATATAGCGGAATGCCTCCTGCTCCGTCATCTGATTTCGTTCCATCAGCACTTTTTTGGCAGCATCAATGATTTTCTGCTCTTTTTCTGATCGTTTTTTTGGTTTTAATTTTTTCTTTTTCAGGCGTCTCTCCTGCTGCAGCAAAAGCATTTCCACCGTACTTACCAGTTCACCGGCCCGGATTGGAAATGTAAGCCGCATAACTCCAGGCGGAATATCTTCCAGACCCGAAGCAGAGGAAAGCAGCACCATATCAAAATACTCTGGTAAATATTCTGCAAGTTTTGTATAATGCATATCATTTACCCTGCGCCCGCAAATAATGACTCCATTTTCCAGAGTACCCAGTCTCGGAAGCAGTTCTCGCCCGCTCGTACATACCATTGTGGTCTCCAGACCACATCCTCTCATAACATCACTGATGTGTTTTGCATCCTCAAGTTTCGGCAGGGCTACAATTATGCTGCCCATGATCCTCTACCCCTTAAATTCTATTCAAATACTCGCTCAGTTCCCATTTCGATACATCAGCCATATATGCATCCCACTCTTTCATTTTGGCTTCTGTGTACATATCTGCAAATGTTTCTCCCAGCACATTTTTCACAAACTCGCTGCGCCGCATACTAAGTACAGCTTCCCGGAGTGTACCTGGAAGGCTTTCCACACCTTCTTCTGCTTCATAACACTCTGGTGCCGGAAGCCCTGCATCAATTTTTTCTTCCATTCCTTTTACCCCTGCAGCAATACATACCGCAAGTGCAAGATATGGATTTGCCGAAGGATCAGGGAATTTCAGACATGCTCTGGTATCTTCTCCCAGTCTGTGCTGAACTTTCACAGCTGCACCTACATTCTTCTGTGACCACACGAGATCCTTCGGTGCACCGTATCCGGACATCAATCGTTTATAAGAGTTCACGAGTGGATTCGTCACTGCACACATTTCCGGCGCATATTTCATGATTCCACCGATAAAATATTTTAGATCATCTGTAAGGACTACATCCCTGGACTCAGAATTGAATAAATTTTTCCCATCTTTATATGCGGAAATATTCAAATGCATTCCTGAGCCTGCCATATCACTTCTCGGTTTCGGCATAAATGTAGCATGCATCCCAAATCGTTTCACAATGGAACGCACTGCAGATTTGAATGTGATGATGGAGTCTGCAATTTTCATCGGCTCGTCTGCTTTAAAGTCAATTTCATGCTGTGCAGGTTCTGATTCATGATGAGAAGATTCAATATCAAATCCCATTTCTTCCAGATTCATGACCAGTTCACGTCTTGCATTTTCCCCACAGTCCACAGGCCCTACATCCATAAATCCTGCACTTTCGTAGGTGATAGTCGTCGGACACCCATTCTCATCCGTATGGAACAGGAAAAATTCACAGTCCGGATCTACCTGAAAGGTATAGCCCTTCACTTTTGTCTTTTCGATTACTTTCTGTAAGATATTCCTTGAGCTCCATTCATACAGGCTTCCATCTGCGCGGTAAATATCACACAAAAATCTTGCGACCTTTCCATGCTGTGGCCGCCATGGGAGAATCAGGAACGTATCCCAGTCCGGATGTAAATATAAATCTTCTTTTTCATAATCATATCCACCAAACATTGCTGCCCCGCGAAACATAAATCCATAATCAAGAACTTGTCCCAATTGTGCCGGTGTAACTGCAATATTTTTCAGATCACCGAACATATCCGTGAACTGCAAACGGATAAATTCAACATCTTCCTCTTCTATTAAATTTAAAATTTCTTCTTTCGTTCTCATCATCTGGCCTCCTGTCAGCTCATCTGCCCATTATTCTTTCTGCCCTTTTCAGATTTTTATCGGAATGTTCTACTTCTCTTGAGAACCGGTATAACAATTCCACCATTTCTTCTTTTGTGAGTTGGCCCTCATTTTTCAGCCATCTCGCCATCCAGAGTTCCTGAATCAGATGTACCATGGAAATAGAAAATCTTACCTTCGCATAGATTTCTCCATCATAAACGGCACCCACAAAATAGGTAAAGATAAAATACACCAGAAGTTGCTCTGTGTGAATATCCCAGTCTTCCAAATACTTTTTTCTCCATGCTTCGAACGCAGCTTTCTTTTTCCAGTAACCGGTTTCTCCTTCTTTGTATAAAAGATCTTCCGTCTCCACAAGAAGGATTCCCCAGTCTTCTTTCAAAAGCTCCAATTGATACAGCTTAGAAAATAGCTGCTGTGAAGTTCTCTTTCTATCTTCCTTTTCTATTACACTTCTGGTAAATTCTGCCGCTTCGTCCGTCTGATATCGTTCAATCACATGGGAACATTCGAAAAGTTCTCTTCTCTGAACACGTCTTTGCATATCGTGCGCCATCCCAAGAACCAGGCCTTCTCTCACTTCTATCGAAAGCTCTCTGTTCTGAAGAATTTGCAGCATTACCTCTCTGGCGTCCAGTAATACAGAAAAGAGGAATGGATCAAAATCCTCGTATTCCTCTTCTCCGGCTTTTTCATATGTTCTAAATTTCACTGGCGTCCTGCGTTCCAGAAGGATTCTTGCCACCTCCGGACAGGATGCAGAAAGAGAGATTTCGCGCACTCCCTCAAATTCTTCTATATGCCTTGGATAAAGCCTGCAAGTCCTGCACAGGCTTTTTTCGCCAAGATTTGCATAGAGATCACACAGATTTTCCTCGTTAAGAAATGCACATCTTCGTTCCCTGTCCTGGCGGAAAGCTCTCTCTTTCCAATCAACACTTTTACGGACTCTTTTTCCAAACTTTCCCTTTACCTGTCGATATCTGGAAAGGGATTTCCTGTCAACGACAATCTGCCAGCCGGCACAGCAGGTATCTTCACATTTGTCTGCCGTGCATTTAAATTCTTTATAATAATCAGGTATCGTATATAACATAAATATGCCTCGGTCTTAGGATTCGCGGAAAACAATTTCTCCTGTCTTTTCATCCATACTTTCTACGATTGCCAATGATTCCACACGCACTCCTCTTGAACGGATCAATTCTCCGCCTACCTGGAAACCTTTCTCAATCACAATTCCTGCTCCAACCAACGTTGCTCCTGATTCATTGATCAGTTCAATCAGACCCTCAAGAGCTTTTCCATTTGCAAGGAAATCATCGATAATTAAAACTTTATCCTCTTTGTTCAGGAACTGTTTTGCAACACGAATATCATAAACACGTCCATGTGTGAAGGATTCTACTTTCGATGTGTAGACCTCTCCTGCAATATTCTTTGTCTGTGTCTTCTTTGCAAATACAACTGGTACTTTAAATACTTCTGCCGCTACACACGCGATTCCAATTCCTGACGCTTCAATTGTAAGGATCTTATTGATTTCTTCTCCTTCGTAACGACGTTTGAACTCTAATCCGATTTCATGAAATAATTCCACATCCATCTGATGATTCAGGAAACTGTCTACTTTTAATACATTTCCTTCCTTGATCACACCATCTTTACGAATTCTGTCCTTTAATAATTTCATCTTAATTTCCTCCGCTTTTCTCTATGCTTTTAATTCTTCCCCTCTTTTGGAAGTACGATATTCAACAAAATTGCAACAAGCGCTGCCGGTACAATTCCTGAACCGCCGAAAATCAGCTGAATGGTCTGTGGCAGATGACTTAATACACCTGTATTAGAACCGATACCATATCCAAGCCCAAGAGCCACTGACACGATTGTAATTCCTCTTGCAGTAAGAGGTTCTTTTGTAATCAGCTGAATACCACTGACTACAATCGATGAAAACATCATAACTGCTGCCCCTCCAAGGACGCTCTGTGGCATAATTGAAATGAGGGCTGCAAGTTTTGGAAACAGTCCACAAAGAATCAGGAACACAGCCCCCATTGCCAGTGCAGAACGGTTCACGATCTTTGTCATGGTCACAAGCCCTACATTCTGGCTGAAGGATGTATTCGGAAGCACACCAAAGAGAGCAGCGATACTTGAACCAACGCCATCACAAATGACTCCACCTGAGAGTTCTTCATCGGTAGCTTCTCTTCCCATACCACCTTCCATAACCCCTGAAATGTCTCCAACTGTTTCTACTGCTGTTACGACAAACATAATCAATACCGGAATGATGGCACGCACATCAAACACCAATTTTACAGGGACAATCTTTGGAATTGCGAACCAGCTCGCCTGCGCTACCTTGTCCCAATTAAGTACCCATGCTTTTGTATATTCAACACCTTCTGCATTCACCGCTGTTGTCGGAAGCACAACTGCCATGATGGCTGCAACGATATAACCCACAACAATACCGATTAAAATAGAAGATGCACTTGTCATTCCTTTTGTTCCATGCTTAAATGCAATAATTACAAGCAACACAATCGTACCAAGCATCAGGTTCTCAACAGAGCCAAAATCATTTGCCGCATTTCCACCCCCAAAGGAATTTACTCCTACTGCAATCAATGAAAGTCCAATCGAAAGAACTACTGTTCCCGTGACAACCGCAGGGAAAAATTTTCGAAGTGGCTTTAACATAAACCCAAGTACTGCTTCGAAAAGTCCACCGATCACAGATGCACCCATGATTGCTCCATAGGCAAGCACACCGCCGCCCATGACCTGAACAACACTGTTAAATACCCCGATAAATCCTGAACTTGTTCCCATGATGATCGGAACCTTTCCCCCTACTGGTCCAATTGAAAATAACTGGATCAATGTAACAATGCCGGCAACCAGCATTGCATTCTGAAGTAAATC
>JAQYAI010000165.1 GCA_029227655.1 bacterium
CAGGATTTGGTGAAGTTTGGATTGATTCCAGAACTGGTGGGACGTGTTCCAGTAACAGTAACGCTTCAGTCATTGAACCAAAATGATCTGGTCCGTATTCTGACAGAACCAAAGAACGCAATTGTAAAACAGTATCAGAAACTGCTGGAACTGGATGATGTGGAATTAGAATTTGACAAAGATGCATTAGAAGAAATTGCAGCAACGTCGCTGAAACGTAAGACTGGAGCGAGAGGTCTTCGTGCAATCATGGAAAATGTTATGATGGATGTCATGTATCATGCACCATCAGATGAAGATCTGAAGTACTGCAAGATTACAAGAGAAGCAGTATTGGGAAAAGATACTCCGCTCACCAATCAGATTGAAGACAAATCGGTCAGTGCTTAAAAAGAATAAATGAGGGGGACAGGTGAGAACAATCTGTCCCCTTTTGGACATAAAGAACAAAGGAGGATGAAGACTATGAACAGAACGGCAAGTATGCCGATGGTCGCTCTTCGTGGAATGACGATTCTTCCAGAAATGGTCGTTAATTTTGATATTAGCAGAGAAAAATCAATACAAGCCATACAGGAGGCGATGGCACATGACCAGAAAATATTTCTTTTGACACAGAAAGAAGTCACTGCGGAAGATCCTAAGATGGAGGATTTGTATAAAGTCGGGACGATTGCAACGATTAAGCAGGTGGCGAAGCTTCCAAAACAGATTGTAAGAGTACTGGTAACAGGGGAAACAAGAGCTGTTATTAACGCGCTTGAATTCGACAGTCCATATATGTGTGCGAATGTGACTGTAATAGAAGATGAGATACCATATTATACGGATGAACATACATATGAAGCAATGGCGCGCAATTTGAAAGAACTATTCGAAGAGTACGCGATGCGCAACCAAAGAATCAGCAAAGATGTTGTAAAGCAGGTAAAAACGACGGAGGATTTGAAAGCACTGGTAAATAAAGTTGCGGCAAATCTGCCAATTCATTATAAAGAACTGCAGGACATACAGGAGGCTGAAGATTTCGAAAAACGATACGATATGCTTTCTATGAAAATGGCAAATGAAGCACAGATCATGGATATCAAAGAAGAAATCCAGAAAAAGGTCAAAGCCCGTCTGGAACAGAATCAGAGAGAATATGTGCTGCGTGAAGAAATGAAATTTATTCGCGAAGAATTGGGTGAAGATACGACTCTTACGGTGGCAGATGAATTTGCACAGAAGGCGAAAGAACTGGAAGCAACAGAAGAAGTAAAAGAAAAACTTCATAAAGAAATCAACCGGTTTAAAAATGCAATGCAGAGTCCTGCAGAGTCAGGTGTACTTCGTACTTATATTGAGACTATGTTGGAGATGCCATGGGAAAAGAGGGTCGAAGATTTTACAGATATCGAGTATGCAAAGCAGATTCTGGAAGCGGATCATTATGGTCTGAAGGAAGTGAAAGAACGGGTGCTGGATTATCTGGCGGTCCGTGCAATGACCAATAAAGGGAATACCCCGATTCTTTGTCTTGTAGGCCCTCCGGGAACAGGTAAGACTTCCATAGGAAAATCTTTGGCGAAAGCCTTGAAAAAGCCGTATATTCGGATTTCCCTTGGTGGTATTCACGATGAAGCAGAGATTCGCGGACATCGTAAAACATATGTAGGAGCAATGCCGGGAAGAATCGCAAATGCAATCAGACAGGCAGGTGTGAAAAATCCATTATTACTTTTGGATGAAATTGATAAGGTAAGTACAGATCATAAGGGAGATACCTTCTCAGCGCTCCTTGAAGTTCTGGACGGAGAACAGAATTCCAAATTTAGGGATCACTATTTAGAAGTTCCACTTGACCTTTCGGAAGTGACATTCGTGATGACAGCCAATTCTCTTCAGACAATTCCAGGACCGCTCCGCGATCGTATGGAAATTCTTGAAATCAGTGGTTATACAGAAAACGAAAAAGTTCACATAGCAACGGAATACTTAATTCCGAAGCAGATTGAAAAGCATGGACTTCAGAAAAATCAACTTTCTATCAGCAAAAAAGTAGTGTGGAAGCTTGCAAAGAACTACACAAAAGAAGCCGGAGTACGTCAGCTGGAACGAGAAATCGGGGCAATCTGCCGTAAAGCGACAAGAGAGATTTACGAAGGCAATAAAAAGAAAGTTCAGGTCACAGACCGGAATCTGGAAAAATATGCGGGAAAAGAAAAATACTCCATTCATATGGCAAACACGGAAGATGAAGTTGGAATCGTGCGAGGTCTTGCATGGACAAGTGTTGGCGGGGATACACTGGAAATAGAGGTAGGTGTTATGCCGGGAAAAGGAGAACTGGTCCTCACCGGTCAGATGGGAGATGTCATGAAAGAGTCTGCCAGAACGGGAATCAGTTATATTCGCTCTATCAGTAAAGCGTATGATGTGCCTGAAAAATTCTTTGAAGAGCATGACATTCACATTCATATTCCAGAAGGAGCCGTTCCAAAAGATGGGCCATCCGCCGGAATTACGATGGCAACGGCAATGTTCTCGGCGATTACAGAGAGGAAGGTTCGGGCAGATATTGCCATGACCGGAGAAATCACACTTCGTGGCCGTGTACTCCCAATCGGAGGATTAAAAGAAAAGCTGCTCGCTGCGAAGAATGCGGGAATCAAGACAGTTCTTATTCCAAAAGAAAATAAACGGGATATCGAGGACTTCTCAGAAGAAATCATAAATGATTTGGAGATTCTTCCAGTATCACATATGAACGAGGTTTTAAAAGAGGCAATCAGATAGAAAATGCCAGAAAGGAAATAAGATGGTAATTAAGAAAGTAAGTCTGGAGACCGTTTGTGGAATCACCAGTAAACTTCCAGAAAATGCACTTCCGGAAATCGGGTTTGCAGGGAAATCAAATGTGGGAAAATCTTCGTTGATCAATGCGCTTATGAACCGGAAATCATTGGCAAGAACTTCGGCGACACCTGGAAAGACACAGACAATCAATTTCTACAACATCAATGAAGAAATGTATCTAGTCGATCTGCCGGGATATGGATACGCCAAAGTATCTGAGCAGGAAAAAGTGCAGTGGGGAAAAATGATCGAACGATACTTAAATACATCCAAACAACTCAGAGCAGTATTCCTTCTGATCGACATTAGACATGACCCGTCT
>JAQYAI010000166.1 GCA_029227655.1 bacterium
TTCTTCGACCATAGATGCATAAGTCTCTTTTTTAGAAGCGTCATTATAGACCGCCTTCACATTGCATCCCTCACGATTCAGCTCCTCTGCTCTTTCTGCAGCTCTTTCCATATTTCTGGCACCAATATAAACAATCGCACCTTCTCTTGCCAGACGCTGTGCACAGGCAAGCCCAATTCCTCTTGTTGCTGCAGTTACGATTGCTACTTTTCCATCTAATCTCATGTTGTTATTCTCCTCTTTGATTTATAGTCTCTCTATATTTTGTCTCATTGTACGAAAAAATATGAGATCTATCCGTGACAAAGTCACAAATCAAATGGCATGATGATGACTGCAAATAATTAATTAGAGTATTACTTCATATTTGTAGTCTTTCATAATAATATCTGTTCCTTTTTTTCGATAAGTATTTTCACTTACTATTACTCCACCACATTTCTGTGCTACTCGATTAGAAGCAATATTTTCCTGATCCACAAATATAGTTGCTTTTTCTGCTCCTTGACTACGCGCATAATCAATCATACCTTGAGCAATTTCAGTCGCATAGCCTTTATTCCAAAAATCTTTATGTACACAATAAGCAATATCATATACTTTTTTATCTTCACTTATCATAAAACTACATGTACCAACACGTTCCATAGAATCTTTAAAAACAGGAATTAAATAGCAACATTTCTAATCTTCACCTAGACATTCTAATTCCTTTAAGTATTCATAGTCTATTCCCTCTTTTGCTTCATCTGGCAAATATTTTCCCATCTCTGGATTGTTCCAGATATTATATGCCCACAAAGCATCATCTTTCGTAAAACCTCGCAATAAGAACCTTGCTGTTTCGATATCATTTATTCTCATTTAAAAACCTCCACATATTAGAATTTTTAGGCGTTTGCGAAACGCCTAACTACATCTTTATAGTATAAGAAAGGCTCTGCCATCGCAGAGCCTTCTAACATTTTTTATTTAGAATCGTAACGAGAGACAGCTTAATCCTCCATCGAGTTTACGATATTCCGATGTATCTGTTAAAATAACCTCGTATCCTGCATCCCTTACAGCCTGTGCCACTTTAGGGAAACCTGTTGGTACAATTACCTTATCATTTACCCAGATACAGTTTGCTGCATATGCTTCTTCATCTGGAATCAGAATCTGTCTGGCATTCTTAAATTCTTCCTTTTCGATAAATTCACCTGATACAAGAAATGTATTATTTTCCAGATAGTTTACACCTGTTTTTAAATGTAAAACTTTTTCCAATGTCACTTCAGAACCTGTCAACCCATAACTTTCAAGAATTTCAATGAACTGTCGGATTCCTTCTTCATTTGTTCTGGCAGAGCGTCCCACATAAAAATGATCTCCAACCATCATAACGTCTCCGCCTTCCAATGTTCCCGGTGCTTTAATATATGCAATTTTATCATCATCATAAAATTTGCGCACGGCTTCTATGATATGTTCTTTTTCGCCATTTCGTGATGCCGCACCTGGATTTGTGATAATTGCACACTTTCTTGTTAATACAGCCGCATCTTCCACAAAACAAGAATCTGGATATTCTTCAAGTGCTTCTAATTCTGTAACTTCAACACCACACTGTTTTAAAGCTTCAATATAAGCATCATGCTGTTTTACTGCCAATTCATAATCAGGTTTTCCAAGTTCTGGAGCAGAAGTAATTCCATCAATCATAGATTTAGCCGGTTTTCTAACAATAACATTCTTAAACATTTGTATTTCCTCCAAAATATATCATGCGAAGTTAGGCACGTCAAATGACGTGCCTACAATTTCTTTTATGAAATTATTCTCTCTTAGAACTTTCCAGCCTTAGCTGCTTCTTCAACAGAAACAGCAACTGCAACAGTCATACCAACCATCGGGTTGTTTCCTGCTCCGATAAGTCCCATCATTTCCACATGGGCTGGAACTGATGAAGAACCTGCGAACTGTGCATCTGAATGCATACGTCCAAGTGTATCTGTCATACCGTAAGAAGCTGGACCTGCTGCCATGTTATCTGGATGAAGTGTACGTCCTGTACCACCACCAGAAGCTACTGAGAAGTATTTCTTTCCTGCTTCAATACATTCTTTCTTGTATGTTCCTGCAACTGGATGCTGGAAACGTGTCGGGTTTGTTGAGTTACCTGTGATAGAAACGTCAACGCCTTCTTTCCACATGATAGCTACACCTTCACGAACATCATTAGCACCGTAGCAGTTTACTTTTGAACGAAGTCCGTCAGAATATGCAATTCTCTGAACTTCTTTTAATTCGCCTGTATAGTAGTCATATTCTGTCTGAACATATGTGAATCCATTAATTCTTGAGATAATCTTTGCAGCATCTTTTCCAAGACCATTAAGGATAACACGGAGAGGTTTTTTACGAACTTTGTTCGCTTTTTCAGCGATACCAATTGCGCCTTCTGCTGCTGCGAATGATTCATGGCCAGCGAGGAATGCGAAACAGTCTGTCTCTTCTTCCAGAAGCATCTTTCCTAAGTTACCATGTCCAAGACCTACTTTTCTCTGGTCTGCCACTGATCCAGGGATACAGAAAGACTGAAGTCCCTCACCGATTGCTGCAGCTGCTTCCGCTGCTGTTCTGCAGTTCTTTTTGATTGCGATTGCGGCACCTACGATGTATGCCCAGCATGCATTTTCAAAACAGATTGGCTGGATTGATTTTACCTGAGTATAAACATCAAGTCCGGCATCTTTTGTAATCTTTTCAGCTTCTTCGATTGAAGCGATTCCATAGCTGTTTAATACCGCATTGATCTGGTCAATACGTCTTTCATATGATTCAAATAAAGCCATTTTCTTATCCTCCTATTCCTTACGTGGATCAATAATCTTCACTGCATCTGCAACGCGTCCATACTGTCCCTGTGCTTTTTCCCATGCTTCGTTTGGAGTATCTCCAGCTTTGATAAAGTCTGTGAATTTGCCAAGGCTTACGAATTTGTAACCAATAATTTCATCATTAGCGTCAAGTGCAAGACCTGTTACATAGCCTTCTGCCATTTCGAGGTAACGAGGACCTTTTGCAAGCGTTCCGTACATTGTACCAACCTGTGAGCGAAGCCCTTTTCCAAGATCTTCAAGTCCGGCTCCGATTGCAAGTCCGTCTTCTGAAAATGCGCTCTGTGTTCTTCCATATACAATCTGTAAAAATAATTCTCTCATTGCTGTGTTGATTGCATCGCAGACGAGGTCTGTATTAAGAGCTTCTAAAATTGTCTTTCCCGGAAGGATCTCAGATGCCATAGCAGCTGAATGAGTCATTCCTGAACATCCGATGGTCTCTACAAGGGCTTCCTGAATAATACCATCTTTTACGTTCAATGTTAATTTGCAAGCTCCCTGCTGTGGTGCACACCATCCAATACCATGTGTAAAGCCTGAAATATCAGATACTTCTTTTGCTTTTACCCATTTTGCTTCTTCTGGAATTGGAGCTGGTCCGTGATTGGCACCCTGTGCTACTGGACACATCATTTTTACTTCATGTGAATATATCATGTTATTACCCCTTTCATGTATGTATCAATAAATACTTTCGGGAGATGTTTGTCAAATTCTTAACATCTCCCGAATATTTTCTCACAATTTGCTATTTTCGTCAATCGTTTATCTGCACAAATAAATAAAATAAATGAAATAACCACTAAGCATAATCACACCATGCCAGCGTTTCAGGCGCTTATCTTTGAGTGAACAAAGCAACAATATAACTGCCGCTGCCACTGCTGTAAGCGTATCAATACAAAATGCTGGCGCAAACGGAATTGGTGTAATCAGCGCCGAAAAACCAACCACAAACAGAATATTGAAAATATTACTTCCCACAATATTTCCAATTGCGATGTCGGCATTTCCCTTTCTGGCCGCAAGCACAGATGTAAAAAGCTCTGGCAGAGAAGTTCCGAGTGCTACAATCGTAAGCCCGATAAATCGTTCGCTAAGTCCGAAAATTCTTGCCAGCTCTTTTGCCGCATCCACTGTCACATCGCTGCCAAATACAATCAGACCAAGTCCGGTAACTGTTAAGAATAAAGCTTTCCTAATCGTAAGTTCTTTCGTCTCTCCCAGCTCATCATTTTTGTTCTGCTTTGCCATACCAAGCACATATGCAAGATAAGCGATAAATGCTGCTAAAAGAACGATACCATCTCTGAAAGTAACTGTTCCATCCATTCCAACAAGCAATAATAAAAGTGTAATTGCAATCATGATCGGAATTTCATATTTTATCGTGCTCTTTGCCACTGCAATGGTTGTCATCACAGAGGATATACCGAGAATAATTAAAATATTTAAAATATTACTTCCCACGATATTCCCAATGGTAATATCCGCATTACCCTTTATTGCCGCCGTAATACTTACCGCCGCTTCGGGGGCACTTGTTCCCATCGCAACGATCGTAAGTCCGATCACAAGCTGCGGAATTCCGAATTTTGCTGCAATTCCTGATGTTCCATCGACGAACCAGTCCGCACCTTTCACCAGCATCGCAAAACCGACCACAAAGAAACATAATTGAATAAATAACGTCATATTTATTCCTCCTTTCGACTTTCCCAGCAACAAAATCTTGTTTCTTACAAACAAAAACGAGACGTTGCTGTAAATTCATTACAACAAAGTCTCGCTACTTACTTACAAAGCCGGATTCTATATAAGAATCGTACTGACGGCATTGCAAACATGACTCCTGTCATGCCAGCTACTCCCTTTTGTATTTTTATTATACGCGGAAGCTTCCTTTTTCGTCAATTCTTAACTTGGCAAAGATTCGCTTAAGAATTTCTATTTCATAAGTTCGCTTCTCAACAATGTCAAGGCCTGAACGACCGATGAATCCCGGTTCTTTTCCCGGTTTCCAGTGAACAGGCATTTTTTCACAGAGACATTTCCATTCACATAACAACCGATATATACAAGACCAACTGGTTTTTCCGGTGTTCCTCCGCCTGGTCCTGCTATCCCCGTCACACTCAGTGCAACGTCTGCCTCCGCAGCTTTCGCAGCTCCAATTGCCATTTCCGCTGCCGTTTGCTCACTGACCGCTCCATAGGCTTCCAGTGTCTCATGTTTCACACCAAGGAGTTTTTCCTTTGCAGCATTTGCATAAGTAATATAGCCTTCATTATACACCTCAGACGCCCCGGCAACATTCATAATGCGGCCTGCAAGCTTCCCGGCGGTACAGGATTCTGCCGTTGTCAGTGTATATTTTCGTTCTTTTAGAAGCTCAACGATTGCTTCTTCCAGGGTCACTTTTTCTTCGGTTGTAAAAATCGCATTTCCAAAACGATTCTTCATTTCTTCCAGAAGCGGCTGCATCATTTCTTCCGCCTCTTCTTCCGTTCTTGCTTTTGCCGTAATACGAAAATGAACTTCCCCAGTCTTGGCATATGGTGCCAGTGTCGGATTGGTCTGCGCATCCATCAGATCTGCGACCATGGTCTCTGCCGCACTTTCACCAATTCCACAAATCTTCACCATGCGTGAATAAATTCCTTCCGGTGATAGTTTTCTCAGATAAGGTGCAATATCTTTCTCGAACATTGGCTTCATTTCATTCGGTGGTCCAGGAAGCAGAATGGCTGTTTTACCCTTTTCTTTGTCTTCGATTATAAGCCCCGGAGCTGTTCCGTTATCATTGTCGATCACAATTGCTCCTTCTGGCACCATCGCCTGTTTCCAGTTATTTTCGGTGATTTTTCCACCACGCCGCTGGAAAAATCCTTCAATGCGTTCTCTGCTGTGATCATCCATACGAAGTGCTCTTTGGAACACTTTTGCAGTTACTTCTTTTGTAAGATCATCTTTTGTTGGTCCAAGTCCCCCTGTCAGAATCACAATATCAGAACGACTCACAGCCTGACGGATCATCTCTTCCATTCTGCCTTCATTATCGCCGATCACACTCTGACGATATAAAGAACAACCCAGCAGAGCGCACTGCTCTGCCAGGTAAGCTACATTTGTATTCACAATATTGCCAAGTAAAATCTCCGTCCCAACGGAAATCAGTTCTACGACCATTTTACATGCCTCCCTGTGTCAATACCTGTTTATTCTTCATAATATAATCTACCAGAGAAATGATCGTGAGTGCAAGGGCCACCCATACAAGAACTCCTTCGATATCCTTGAAAATCCCTCCAAAATCTGCAATCAGAAGGATGATAAGTGCCATGTGTGACACAGTCTTGAATTTGCCCCAGTAGCTTGCTGCAATAACGATGCCATTGTCAGAAGCTACGAGACGGAATCCGCTGATGATAAATTCTCTTGCAATAATAATGACGGTTACCAGAACATTCAGCCTTCCCATCGCTGTAAGACAGATAAGCGCCGTACAAACAAGGAGCTTGTCTGCAAGTGGATCCATAAATTTTCCAAAATTTGTTACAAGATTGTATTTTCTTGCAATCTTTCCATCCAGCATATCAGTAAGACTAGCTGTACAGAAAAGAACAAGCGCAATCCATTTATCTGCAGGACCTGTAATATCATATAATAAGAATGCAACAAAAAATGGAATCATAAGTACTCTGAGCACTGTTAATTTATTAGGTAAATTCATAGCAATTCCTCCTATATTAATTCTCCAATCAAATCATACTCCACAGCCCCTGTGACTTTCACTCTCGCAAAATCGCCTGACATCAGTTCAACATCTGTATTTACAAAAATAAGTCCATCTACATTCGGCGCATCTCGGTAAGTTCTTCCGACATAGGCATTTTCATCTGCAACTTTTCCTTCTATCATAACAAGCAGTTCTCTTCCAATCATGTCTTCCGCCTGTTCAAATACAATATCCTGCTGCAGTTCCATAAGTTCTGCCTGACGTTCTTCTTTCACTTCTTCATCGATCTGATCCGGCATCTTCGCTGCCGCGGTATCCTCTTCCGGTGAATAGGTAAATACACCCAGACGTTCAAATTCCATCTGATCCACAAAATCCATCAGTTCTTCGTGGTCTTCCTGCGTCTCACCAGGGAATCCCGTAATGAGAGTCGTGCGAAGGGTAATATCCGGAATCTCTTTTCTCAGTTTTTCAATAATTTCTATCAGCTGTGCCTTTGATGTCCTTCTTCCCATTTTCTTTAGAATCGTGTCGCTTGCATGCTGGATCGGGAGATCAAGATAATGACAGATCTTTGATTCTTCTTTCATTACCTGAATCAGTTCATCTGTAATTTCTTCCGGATAACAATACAAAATGCGAATCCACTGGATTCCACCAATCTTGCATAATTCCTTTAACAGCTTCGGAAGCATCTTTTCTCCATAGATATCTTTTCCATATAAAGTTGTCTCCTGCGCTACCAGAATCAATTCTTTTACCCCTTCATCTGCAAGCTGTCTGGCCTCATCCAAAAGCTGTTCCATTGGCACACTCCGGAAATTACCGCGAATCTTCGGAATAATACAGTAGGTGCAATGCTTATCACATCCTTCTGCAATTTTAAGATAAGCAAAATGTCCACCGGTCGTCACAAGACGATGGGTAGTGGCAACAGGAAGATAATCTATGTCTTTCATAGTCATGCGTGCATCTCCTCTGTCCATTGGACTGTCACTGAACATCTTATCGATTACATTTCCAATTTCATCGTAAGATGTTGTTCCAAGCACCGCGTCGACTTCCGGAATCTCTGTGAGAATTTCTTCCTTATATCTCTGTGCCAGACAACCCGTTACGATTAATGCTTTCAGCCTTCCAGTTTCTTTAAGCTGTGCCATTTCCAGAATGTTCTGGATACTTTCTTCTTTCGCATCGTGAATAAAACAGCAGGTGTTAATGATAATAATATCAGCCTGTGTTTCATCATCAATCATCTGATGTCCTCTTTCTGCCAGAATTCCAAGCATCACCTCTGTATCCACCAGATTCTTATCACACCCGAGTGAAATGAATAAAATATTCATAAACTTTTTCTCCTATATATTCACAAAGCAGATACAACAAAAGCTGCACCTGCTTTATCTTATTCTTCGCTATCTGTTTCCTCAGCAACAATTTTAATTTTACCGTTATTCAACTCATCGATAGCTGTGGAAAGCGGTTTTGATCCTCCCTTTGTTGCAACTAACGCCAGTTCTCCGTCAATCAACTGTCTTGCACGCTTTGCTGTTGCAAGTACGATAGAATAGCGGCTGTTAACGATCTTTGTTGCTCCTTCTTCTACATTCTGGTTTACCACCTTCATTAAATCTGAATATGATGGATGTAACATCTCTATTTCCCCTTTCTTCCAATAATCTTCTTAATTATTCTTCTTAATTATATTTCCTGCAATTCTTTCCTGATCTGTTCAATCATAGCATTGCAGCGGCTTACCTTGTTGTGTTCTGACTGAATCACATGATGCATTTCTTTCACGCATGTCTCAAGGTCATCGTTAATGATCAGATAATCATATGCCTCCACGCCTTCTGATTCTTCAACAGCACGCTTCATTCTTGATTCAATCACATCCATTGTCTCTGTACCTCTGCCGACAAGTCGTTCTTTTAATTCTTTTGCACTTGGCGGTGTAACGAAAAGTAACAGTGTATCCGGATATTTTTCTCTTACCTTCAGTGCACCCTGAATTTCGATTTCAAGAATTACATCTTTGCCTGCTTCTAACTGCTGCATAACGTAATCTTTCGGTGTACCATAGTAATTATTAACATATTTAGCATACTCTATAAGTTCATCCTGCGCAATCATTTTTTCAAACTCGTCCACACTCTTAAAGAAATACTCTTTTCCGTCAATTTCTCCCGGACGAGGCGATCTGGTCGTCGCCGAAACAGAAAGAGCATAATTGTCATACGTTTCCAGCAGACGCTTCATAAGTGTTCCTTTTCCGGCCCCCGAGAATCCGGAAACTACAATAAGAATTCCTCTGTTGTGATTCATAATAAATTCTCCTATTCGATATTCTGAATCTGTTCTCTTACTTTTTCAATTTCTGTTTTCAGATTAATCGCATAATTTGATACTTCAAGATCATTTGCTTTCGATAAGATAGTATTAGCCTCGCGATTCATTTCCTGCGCAATAAAATCCAGTTTTCTTCCGATACCTTCTTCTGATTCAAAAGTATCTTTCATGTGTTTGATGTGACTCTTAAGTCTTACGACCTCTTCATCTGTACAAATCTTATCTGCAAAAAGAACGATTTCTGATGACATCCTTCCTTCATCAATCTGTGTATCACCCAGTAATTCTTTTACTTTTGTTTCCAGCTTTTCTCTGTATTCTGCAACGATCTTCGGAGAACGCTCTTCAATAAATGAAACGGTCTCGAGCATTCCGTCCAGTTTCACAATAATATCTGTCTTCAGCTGTTCTCCTTCTTTTGTTCGGGTTTCAACGAACTGCATACAGGCTCCGTCCAATGCCTTTTTCAGGCTGTTCCATAATTCCTGCTCATCAACAACCTGCTCTTCCATTGTAAGGACTTCCGGACAGCGGGCCAGTGTTGATACACGGATATCATTATCCAGTCCAAAATCTTCCTGCATTTTCTTGAAATAACTCATATATTCTGCTGCAAGTGTCTGATTATATTTTAATGAAACCTGGCTTTCAGACATATCTTCATAGGTAATGAAAATGTCTACTTTTCCTCTCTGAACGTACTTCTTCAGCAGGCTGCGAATAGATGTCTCAAAGAAATTAAGTTTCTTTGGCATACGGATATTCACATCCAGATAACGATGGTTCACGCCTTTCATCTCAACAGTAAATTTACGCTCTGCTTCTGACACTTCACAGCGTCCAAAGCCTGTCATACTCTTTATCATTTGATTTTCCTCTTCTCACAACTCATTCACGACACATTTTTCCATCAGTAAATTGACGCTAATATATTATAAGCCAATTTTCCCAATGAGTCAACGAAATGAACCGAAAAAAAGATTGCGCCGCCGCGCAACCTTCTTTATCGATTTTATCGTTATGACAGCATCATTCTGTCATTTGCAAATTCTTTTCCACTTGCCTCCTCAAATTTTGCAAGCAGATCAGATACTTTCAGTTTTTTCTTTGCTTCTCCTGACACATCATAAATCACTCTTCCTTCATGCATCATGATCAGCCTGTTTCCATGTACAATCGCATCTTTCATATTATGGGTTACCATGAGCGCTGTCAGATGATTTTCCATAATGATCTTGTCAGAAATTTCCAGGACTTTCGCAGCTGTCTTTGGATCCAGAGCCGCTGTATGCTCATCAAGGAGCAAAAGCTTCGGATGCTGGATCGTTGCCATCAAAAGTGTAATTGCCTGTCTCTGTCCACCGGAAAGAAGTCCTACTTTTGATGTAAGTCTGTCCTCAAGTCCCAGATCTAATGTGGCAAGCAGCTTTTTGTATTCTTCTCTTTCCGCCTTTTTGATTCCAAATCCTAGCGTACGACGTTTTCCTCTTCTGGCTGCGATAGCCATATTTTCTTCAATCTGCATATCCGCAGCTGTTCCTGTCATTGGGTCCTGGAATACACGACCAAAATATTTTGCTCTTTTATGCTCTGGAAGATTGGTGATATCCTCCCCATCGATCAGAATATTTCCGGAATCCACCGGGAACACACCTGTAATCATATTCAGCATTGTTGATTTCCCGGCTCCATTTCCTCCAATAACTGTCACATAATCCCCGTCGTTAAGTGTAAGATTCAATCCGTTTAAAGCCACTTTTTCATTAATGGTGCCTGCGTTGAAGGTTTTATGAACATCTTTGATTTCTAACATGATTACACCCCTTTCTTCTGAACTTTCTTCTGTTTAGGAATCACTTTTGATTTCCAGTAAGGAATTCCAAGGAAGCATGCAACTACAAGTGCTGAGAATAATTTCAGATCGTTCGCATTTAATCCCAGTCTGAGAACAAGCGTAATTGCAATATAATAAATGATTCCGCCACATACAGCTCCGGTAAGACGAAGTGCAAAATTCTTAAAGATCTTTCCAAATACAACTTCACCGATAATTACAGCAGCAAGTCCGATTACAATCGCACCTCTTCCCATATTGACATCTGCAAATCCCTGGTACTGTGCAAGTAATGCACCTGCCAAAGCAACAATTCCGTTTGAGATGACAAGTCCAAGTATTTTGCGTGAATCTGTGTTGATTCCATTTGCACGTGCCATCGCCGCATTACATCCAGTCGCCCGGACAGAATGACCCATCTCTGTTCCAAAGAACCAGTACAGAAGTGCAATCAGAATTACGACAAAAATGGCTCCGATAATAATGGATTTATTAATATACCGAAGCGATATGATCAAATCATAATTCATAACACTAAGTGTCTGATTGGCTTTATTTCCCAAAATTCTGAGATTCACAGAATAAAGGGCAAGCTGTGTAAGAATTCCTGCCAAAATTGCCGGAATTCCAAAAAAGGTATGAAAAATACCCGTTGCAAGTCCCGCCAGACATCCTGCCAGAACTGCCATCACCATGGCAAGTCTGATATCCATTCCGCCAATGGTACACATGACAAGTACGGCACCACCGGTGCCAAGCGTTCCGTCCACCGTAAGGTCGGCAAGGTCGAGTACACGATATGTAATATATACTCCGATTGCCATGATCCCCCAGATAATTCCCTGTGCAACTGCTCCAGGAAGTGCTGTTAAAAATCCTACCATAAAACCTCTCTCCTTTTTTCAGATTCTTTCATTGAAAAGGCGGCAGACTATGTTCATCCACCGCCTTCGTCTTCGCACTAAAAATTTATTTTACGTTCTATTCTGCCGACATATCAATTGCTTCGTAACCATCTGGAACAGTAATGTTAAGAGCTGTTGCACGATCTTCTACATATTTCTTTGTCAGTTCTGTTGCGTACTTGATTTCCATTTCAGCAGGATCAGCACCATTTACAAGAATGTCATATGCCATAAGGCCTGCTTCATAGCCAATACTGTAGTAGCTGATAGAAAGTGTTGCAAGACCACAACCTTTACAGATTCCTTCTTCACCTGCAACGATCGGAATATTAGCTGGTTCTGCAATTTCTTTTACTGCTGCTGTTGCCGAAGCAATCGTGTTATCCGTTGGAATATAAATTACATCCACTTCTTCACATAATTTTGTAACAACAGATGAAATTTCATTTGTGTCTGCCACTGTCTGTGCATTTACTTCAAGACCAAGTGACTTAAATTCTTTCGTAATTACATCTGCCTGATATTTTGAGTTGGCTTCTGCTGAACAATATAAAATACCTACGGTCTTTGCATCCGGAACTAATTCTTTGACCATCTGTGCCTGCTCTGCAAGTGGTGCAAGATCGGCTGTTCCCGTTACGTTGATTCCACTGGTTCCTTTCCAATCTGAAATGTCAAGTGCTGTTGCAAAGTCTGTAACAGATGTAGCTACGATCGGAATATCTGGTGTAGCTGCCATCGCTGCCTGAAGAGCTGGTGTCGCATTCGCCATAATAAGGTCTACTCCGTCATTGACGAACTGGGTGGCGATTGTTGAACATGTCGGCGAATCACCGCCTGCGTTCTGTAGATCAAACTTTACTTTGTCCCCAAGTTTCTCTGTCAGGGCATCTTCAAATCCCTGTGTCGCTGCGTCCAGTGCATCGTGCTGTACCAACTGGCAGATTCCAATCTTATAAGTCTTTTCATCCTTTGCATCTGCCGAATCTCCAGCAGTATCTTTACTTCCTCCACATGCTGTAAGTGACATTGTCATCATTGCAGCCATCAGTAATGCTGTTATTTTCTTCGCTTTCATCTAGTTGTCCTCCCTATATAGCTTTTATACGCAAAAGCGTTGCGCTTTAAAGTGCGAAAGCAATTTACATTGTGGATTATACTACTCATTTTATTTTTCGTCAAGTTTTTACATTAACTTTTTTAAGATTGTGGTTCTATAATTTTTTTGCTATACTAGGGAAAGAATTTGATGATGT
>JAQYAI010000167.1 GCA_029227655.1 bacterium
GGCGTTTTATCCTTATGCCTTGCGGCACCTACTGTCTTCGGCAGCTACCCATATATATTATCATCACCTTATCAACATGTCAACATGTTTTTTCTATTTTTCATAAGTTCCTTTGCAAATCACCTGTGCTTCTTTCATCAAAACTTTCCCTCTCGCCACCATTCCGCAAAGTTTCAAATCTTTGGTCAGCAAAAGCAAATCCGCATCCATCCCCGCTGCAATTCTTCCCTTTCTCAGATTCAACGCATCTGCAACGTTGCATGTCATATAAGAAAGTGCCTCACTGACAGAAAATCCGATTTCATTTACCATATATACCAGTTCTTTCAGAAGTGCATCCACACCCGACACACCAATTTCCAAAAGGGTTCCATCTTCCGCATAGTTCGACCAGCTTCCATGTCCGTCAGAACTGATTGTGATGTGTTTCATCGGAAGTCCACGCTTTTTCGCCTCTACTACACATTTACCCGGGCGGGAATCTGGATGAATCCCACACGTCAGATCAATATAACCACCCATTTTCAGCAATTTATATGCGTCTTCCAGAAGCCACTCATTTCTATTTACATGAGTTGGCCGGAAAATCTTCACAGGGATAGCAGTCTTTTCTAAAGCTTCAAACACATGGGCAAGTGCCGCTTTGGCATCTCCCATATGTAATGTTACGATTCCAGGCTTTCCGCTGAGCATTCCAGCCACCCTTGTTTTACTTGCCAGATGAATCAATTCATCCACTGTCACATTCGGTGCACGGTGGTCCGAAACCGCAAGTTTGACCCCGAGCACTCTTTCAATAAACACAATATCTTTATCAGCATCACCGGTAATCGTCGGACCCGGATATCCATATGCCCCTGTGAGCATATAAGCCGAAACACCCTCTTCATTCAGTGCCATGATTTTTGCATATAAATTTCCTACGCTTCTTGTGATTCCATCCGTCCCCAGAAGACCAACGACCGTTGTGATGCCTCCCTCTACCAATTCTGACAACTGTAACTCTGGAGTTCTGGTATGAAAACTCCCCTCTCCGCCACCACCAGTCACATGGACATGCTGATCGATGAGTCCTGGGGTCAAAATCATACCGGTTCCATCCAGAATCTCATGTTCAAACGGAACTTCCCTTATTTCATCCGAAATGCATTCTATCTTTTCATTGCATATAAGGATATCCTTTTTCCCAATATACTCAGGAGTATACACTTCCGCATTTTTTATCAATAACATTTGAAAACGCCTCTCTTTCCATTTGTTTCATATTGAACGATTTTCATTGTTTTGTCAATAGAACTCACCACCACGACAAAAAAAGACGAACCTCGTAATGAGATCCGCCTTCATTAACTATATTTTGCTGTTACGAATTAAGCCAGCTTTGTTGGATTCATTTTGATTCCAGGTCCCATTGTTGATGTAAGAGTTACACTCTTAAGGAACTGACCTTTAAGTGCTGCTGGTCTTGCTTTGTTAACTGCATCGATAAGCGTCTGGAAGTTGTCCGCTAACTGTTCTTCTGTGAAAGAAGCTTTTCCTAATGGCACATGGATAATGTTTGTTTTGTCCAATCTGTACTCAATCTTACCAGCTTTGATATCGTTGATAGCTTTTGTTACGTCCATTGTTACTGTACCAGCTTTTGGGTTTGGCATTAAGCCTTTCGGTCCAAGTACACGACCGATACGTCCAACAACACCCATCATATCTGGTGTAGCAACTACAACGTCGAATTCAAACCAGTTTTCTTTCTGGATCTTTTCGATGAGTTCCATTCCTCCTACGTAATCTGCTCCAGCTGCTTTAGCTTCTTCTGCTTTAGCATCTTTAGCAAATACAAGGATACGAACTTTTTTACCAGTTCCGTGTGGTAATACTACAGCACCACGGATCTGCTGATCAGCGTGACGTCCGTCACATCCTGTTCTGATATGAGCTTCGATTGTTTCATCAAATTTTGCTGTTGCACATTTTTTAACTAATGCAATTGCTTCTGCTTTATCGTAAAGAACTGTTCTGTCTACTAACTTTGCAGCTTCTACGTATTTTTTTCCTCTTTTCATTTTCATTACCTCCTAGTGGTGATTACGGGATTTCCCTCCCACGTGTTTGTTTACAGTTTCACTCAGTTGTTTTCGGCTTCCTGCTTACTCTACAACTGTTACACCCATACTTCTGCATGTACCTTCAATCATGCTCATAGCTGCTTCCACTGATGCTGCATTTAAGTCTGGCATTTTCAATTTTGCAATTTCTTCTACCTGAGCTTTTGTGATCTTAGCAACTTTTGTTTTGTTTGGTACACCAGAACCAGATTTGATGTTGCAGGCCTTTTTGATAAGAACTGCTGCCGGTGGTGTCTTTGTAACGAAGCTGAAGCTTCTGTCACTGTAAACTGTGATAACTACAGGAATGATCAAATCTCCCTGGTCTGCTGTTCTTGCATTGAACTGTTTTGTAAATTCCATGATGTTAACTCCGTGCTGACCAAGAGCTGGACCAACAGGTGGAGCTGGTGTAGCCTTTCCGGCTGGAATCTGTAATTTAATATAACCTGAAACTTTTTTTGCCATTTTAAAGTACCTCCTTGTGGTATTTGCGGGGATTTCCCTCCCACGTGTCCTTATGCTTTCTGCATAAACTTACATTTGTTTAACTTCTGCGAAACTGATTTCTACCGGTGTTTCGCGACCGAATAATTCAACATTGATTGTAAGACTCTGTTTTGAAGCATTCACTGACTGAACCATTCCCACAGTTCCTTCCCACGCTCCTGCAATGACAGTAACAGTATCGCCTTCTTTAAAATCAACGACAACGCTGTCTTTCTGAATTCCAAGAGATGCCATTTCTGCATCTGTAAGCGGAACCGGTTTTGATCCAGGACCAACAAATCCTGTCACACCTCTTGTATTTCTCACAACGTACCATGTATCATCATTCATGATCATATGAATAAGTACATATCCAGGAAACATCTTTTTCTGTGCTGCTTTCTGTACGCCGTTCTTGAGTTCTACAACTTCCTGCATCGGAACCCGTACTTCCAGAATCTCATCTTCCAAATGACGATTTTCAATTGTCTTATCAATGTTGGCTTTTACTTTGTTTTCATACCCAGAATACGTATGAACCACATACCATCTTGCTTCTGCCATAAAATCACCTTTCCTGCTATAGCATTTATCAGTAATTATCTAACCAATATATCAATTCCGTATTTTACGATGATATCAACAATCGAAATGATAACGCCTAAAATAACAGAAACAGAAACTACTGCTACAGTCTGTTTGGCAAGTGTATTTTTGTCTGGCCAAAAGATTTTCTTGAACTCTGCCTTCACTCCTTTAAAGAAAGGAGTTTTGCTGGTTTCCTTAGAATCTCCCATACATTCACTTCCCTTCAAAGACTATTTTGTTTCTTTGTGTAATGTGTGTGATTTGCAGAATCTACAATATTTCTTTGTTTCCATGCGTTCAGGATGAGATTTCTTATCCTTAGTCATGTTGTAGTTACGATGCTTGCATTCTGTACATTCTAATGTAATTCTTGTACGCACAACTTCCACCTCGCTTTTATGTTCTTATTTTCAGTTACACGACAGCTTGCGAGGCTGTCTAAAAATAGGCATAAAAAAAAGACCTATACTTCCATTCGCCATGCTAGAATATCATATCATGGTGCCAAAGTCAAGTCTTTTCTTTATTTTACAACAACAGTTCTTCTCTATCCAAGAAGTTCTCCGTCATTTTGAATCTTAATATACTCTTTCACAACTTCGATCAGTTTTTCGTAACTCATTGCTGCTGTATTCAGACAGAAATCATAATTTCTGCTGTCGTTCCACTCGTGTCCTGTATAATATTTGTAATACTCTGCACGATATTTATCAATTCGATTGATCTTCTTAATCAGTTCATCTTCTTCCTCTCCATGCACTTCTTTTGCTCTCGCAATGCAGTTTTCCATCGGTGCATAGAAGAAGAGTTTCATGACATCCTCTCTCTCCTGTAAAACAAAATCTGCGCACCTTCCGATGAAGATACATGGTCCCTGATCCGCAAGCTTCTTAATGGTATCAGCTTCAATATTGAACAGATTATCTCTTGATGTATAATCAGGATGTCCTGGCGGGAGCAGTTCTCCTTTATAAGGCTTCGATCCCTTGAAAAACCATTTTCCAGTCACCTTTTCATCCGCTTCGTTAAACAGTACTTCATTAATACCACTCATATCAGAGGCAATACGAATCACACTTCTGTCATAATATGGAATTCCAAGTTCTTTTGCAAGTTTGATTCCTAATGTTCTTCCCCCACTGCCATAGCTGCGGGCAATTGTAATAATCTTCTTTTTCATTCTGAACACCTACTCTCCCAAATAAGCTTTCTTAATTGATTCATCATTCATAAGTTCTTTGGCATCTCCGGAAAGAACAATATTTCCTGTCTCTAATACATATGCACGGTCTGCAATTGAAAGTGCTTTTTTCGCATTCTGCTCTACCAGAAGCACGGTTGTTCCACTTTCAGAAATTTCTTTGATGATTTCAAAAATTTCCGAAACAAAGATTGGCGACAATCCCATCGAAGGTTCATCCATTAAAATAATACTTGGTTTTGACATCAGCGCGCGCCCCATGGCAAGCATCTGCTGTTCTCCACCACTTAATGTGCCGGCAGGCTGGTTCTTTCTTTCTTCCAGTCGCGGAAAATGTCTGTAAACCATCTGCAGGCTTTCCTGAATCTCCTTTGAATCCTTTCTTGTATACGCACCCAATTTCAGATTATCCAATACACTTAACTGCGAAAACACTCTTCTTCCTTCCGGAACATGTGCCATTCCCATTGGAACAATCTTATGTCCGGG
Source organism: bacterium (assembly GCA_029227655.1). Classification (GTDB taxonomy): domain Bacteria; phylum Bacillota; class Clostridia; order Lachnospirales; family Lachnospiraceae; genus Allocoprococcus. Next base: position 4,873 of record JAQYAI010000167.1, read on the forward strand.
AATCTTTGTAATATCTACGCCGTTAAATGTAATACTTCCTTTTTTCGCAGGAATCATTCCTGTGATTGTCTGAAGTGTAGTAGTTTTTCCAGCACCATTTGCACCGATCAGTGCAATAACTTCGCCCTGATTTACTTCAAAAGAAATCCCTTTGATGGCCTGAATCATTCCGTAATACACTTCCAGATCTTTAATTTCAAGCATTGCCATGATTCTTTCCTCCTACTCTCCAAGATATGCTTTGATTACTTCAGGATCATTAAGAACTACACTTGTTTCTCCCTGCGTCAGCACCTGTCCAAAGTTCAGTACAGTAAGTTCTTCACAAATTCCAGATACAAGCTTCATATCATGTTCAATAAGCAAAATCGTCATATCGAATTTATCTCTTACGAAACGAATCGTTTCCATAAGTTCCAAAGTTTCGTTTGGATTCATGCCTGCTGCCGGTTCATCAAGGAGAAGCAGCTTTGGATCTGTAGCAAGCGCTCTGGCAATTTCCAGCTTACGCTGTTTACCGTAAGGAAGGTTGGAGGCGAGCTGTTCCGCTTCTCCTGCCATTCCGAACACCTCCAGAAGTTCCATTGCTTTTTCATTCATATCCTTTTCTGTTTTGTGATAAGCAGGAAGGCGCAAAAGTCCTGCCACAGTTGAATATTTATAGCTATTATGTAATCCGACTTTTACGTTATCCAGTACTGTCAGATCTTTGAACAGACGAATATTCTGGAAAGTACGGGCAATTCCCGCTTTATTGATTTCGATTGTCTTCTTTCCGGTAATGTTCTGTCCGTCCAGTGTAATTATGCCGTCTGTTGGTTTGTATACACCTGTCAGCATATTGAAAATAGTTGTTTTTCCGGCCCCATTTGGTCCGATCAGTCCATAAAGCTGACCCTTTTCAATCTTTATATTAAATTCATTCACAGCACGCAGACCGCCAAAAGAAATACCTAAATTTTTAACTTCTAACAATGCCATCTTATTTTGCCTCCTTCACATTCTTTTTGTGGAAGGCTCCCTTTAAAGAGTGTGCCTCACGCCATTCTTTTACCTTCGGACTCCAGTTGAAGATCATCATGACAATCATGATAATTGCATAAATGAGCATACGGTATTCACCAATTCCACGCAGAAGCTCCGGAATCATCGTAAGTGCTACTGCCGCAATAATAGATCCTCTCATATTCGCCATTCCGCCAAGCACAACGTATACCAGAATCATAATAGACATATTATATCCAAAGTTCTTTGGAAGCGCAGTCAGCGAAGATAAATTGTGTGCATATAAACATCCTGCCAGCCCCGCCAGCGACGCAGAAATTGCAAATGCCATAATTTTATATTTGGTAATATCAATTCCTACTGATTCTGCCGCAATACGATTATCACGAATCGACATGATCGCACGTCCCGAACGGGAATTCATCAAATTCAGCACGACTACCAATGTAAGAAGCAGTAAAATAATTCCAATCGTAAAGTTAGACTGTCTTGCAGTTCCCGTAATTCCCTGTGCTCCCTTGATAATAATACGGCCATTTTCTGTCATATTCAAAGACATACTGTCTTTCATTGAAAAATGGAATCCATTTTCATCTAGACCAACATACATGGCATTAATGATATTCTTGATAATTTCTCCAAATGCCAATGTTACGATTGCCAGGTAATCTCCCCGTAATCTAAGAACCGGAATTCCAATCAAAATTCCAAAAATTCCCGCACATACTGCCGAAATAAGAAGTGCAATGATAAAACGGAGCAGATCATTTGTAATTGTATCCTTCATACAGGCAGTAAAAAAGGCGCTGGAAAATGCTCCTATACACATAAATCCCGCATGGCCCAGACTCAGTTCTCCAAGAACCCCGACTGTAAGATTCAGTGATACTGCCAAAATAGAATAAGTACAAAGCGGTACCAAAAGCCCCTGCATGAGACTGGACAAATTTCCTGTCACAGAAAGTGTCTGGAAAACGATATACGCAACAATGACCATTGCATATGTCATCATATTCTGCTTTGTCGTTTTGTTCATATTTTTCATAAATTTCATCTTCTCCACCTACACTTTCTCACTGATCTTCTTACCAAGGATTCCGGTAGGTTTGACAAGCAACACAATAATCAGGACCGCAAACACAATCGCATCTGCAAGCTGGGTAGATATGTAAGCTTTTCCCATGATTTCTATGATGCCAAGCAAAATTCCACCAAGCATCGCTCCCGGGATAGATCCGATTCCACCAAACACGGCCGCTGTAAATGCCTTGATACCAGGCATGGCACCTGTTGTCGGTGTAAGGTTCGGATAAGCAGAGCAAAGAAGCATACCTGCCACTGCCGCAAGTCCTGAACCAATCGCAAATGTAAGAGAAATAGTCTTATTTACATTAATTCCCATAAGCTGTGCTGCCAGACGGTCTTCAGAAACCGCCAACATTGCATGTCCTGCCTTTGTTTTATTTACAAATGTGTTCAGCACGATCATAATAACGATACAAGACACGATTGTAACAATCGTCTCACCTGAAATTACCAGCGCTCCGTCTGCAAGTGACAATGCCTTGACCGGAACCACTGATTTAAAAGACTTTGCATTTGCGCCATACACAAGCTGTACCGCATTCTGTAAGAAATAGCTGACACCTATTGCAGTGATCAGAACTGCCAGTGATGATGTACCACGCAGTGGACGATAAGCAATTCCTTCAATCAATACCCCCAAAACTGTGCAGACCACAATAGAGGCTAAAATCCCAACCGGCACCGGAAGTCCCATCATCATTGTGGAAGTAAATACAACATAACTTCCGATCATAATAACGTCTCCATGTGCAAAGTTCAGCATTTTCGCAATTCCATAAACCATGGTATATCCCAAAGCAATAATTGCATATATGCTTCCAAGACTGATTCCACTAATTAAATAAGATAGAAATCCCATTCTAACACCTCTTCCTTTTCCTCGTATTTTCTCATTCTTTTCATTTATCTTATAACGTTTTACAGTTCATAGCAAGTCAAAATCGCTTTCACTTATTGAAAAATGGGAGTTGTCTGCGACAACCCCCAAAGAATTCTTAGATTGCTTTGATTACATTGCTTTGTACGCACCATCTGTAATGATAACTGCTTTTGGTGCTTTGTCTACCATGCCGTTTTCATCCCATTTCATTGGTACACCTTCTACAGATGTAATACCTTCTACTTCAATTGTCTTCATCTGTTCTACTAATGCATCACAGATATCTGAAGCTGACATATCAGCTGTGATTCCTGCTTTTTCTGCAGCTGCTTTTACTACGTATACTGCATCGTATGCATCTGCTGCGAACTGGCTAGGTGTTGCCTTGTAAGCTTCTTCGTATTTTGCAACAAAATCCTGTGTTGCCTGTGCCATATCATCTGCTGCGAATGGTGTAAGTAACATAACGCCTTCTGCTAATGCTGTGTCAAATCCGTCAACCCCAAGAATACCATCCAGACCGTCACATCCGAAGAATGTTGGTGCATACTGCATATCTGCTGCCTGTTTTAAAATGATGCATGCCTGCTGATAGTAAACTGGTAAGAATACTAATTCTGCTCCGTTATTCTTTGCATCCTGTAACTGTACGCTGAAGTCTGTATTATTGTCTGCTGTAAAAGAACCTGTAGCTACGATGTCAATCCCTTCTGCTTTGGCTTTTTTTGCAAAGTTTTCATAAATACCTGAAGAGTATGAGCTTGAACTGTCATAAATAACAGCTACTTTTGATGCAAGTTTATTTTCTGCAATGTACTGTGCTGATGCAATACCCTGGTTAGGATCTGAGAAACAAACCTGAAATGCATTTGGATTTGTTACACAATCCACAGATGAACCTGATGGTGTAATCTGAAATACATTGTCATTTGCTGTTTCAGCAGCAAGTGAAATGGTTGCATCTGAAGTAGTTGCACCAACGATCATCTGAACGCCCCAGTCTTTCAATGTATTGTAAGCATTGACTGCTTTTTCAGCGTCTGCTTCGTCATCCTGGAAGTTAAATTCTACTTTTATTCCATTGATTCCGCCTGCTTCATTGATTTCATCAATGGCAATCTGCGCACCCTGTTTTACTTCTGTTCCATAATAAGCAGCTCCACCTGTAATTGGTCCCATACTACCGATCTTAAGAGTATCTGCTCCACCTTTCTCTTCTGTGGATCCACCACCACATCCTGTTAATGTCGCAACTGTCATTGCAACGATTAATGACATGCTTAAAAACTTTTTCATAATCATTTCCTCCCTGTAAAAAAGCTATGTTGGTATACTACAATAGTTTTTCATCAAAAACAATGATGTTTTTTATCCTTGTAGCACTTTACAGTGTGAAATTATTGATTAAAAAACATCAACAATCAATTTTTATGGTTCTTGCGAAAGCAAGACAAATCGTCTATACTACCTATAATAAATGAACCTTAGGAGGTATTGATTATCATGAAATTTTCTGAAATGCCTTATCAGCGTCCTGATCTGGAAAACATCAAATCACAACTTTCCAGTCTGACTTCAGACCTTAAAACGGCTCCTGATTATGACACTGCAAAAGAAATTTTCCTCAAAAAAGATGTGCTGGACAAACATATCAGCACCTTATCTTCATTGGCATCTATCCGCCATACCATTGATACCCGCGACGTTTTTTATGATGAAGAAGTAAAATTCTGGAACTTGGCCAATCCTCAGATTGCCGAATACAATCAGAAATGGATTCACATTTTACTTGACTCTCCTTTCCGTCCGGAATTCGAAAAAGAATTTGGAAATGTTGCCTTTCTCAACGCAGAAATCGAACTGAAAACATTTGCACCGGAAATCATGGATGACCTTGCAGCAGAAAGCGATCTCACATGTGAATATGAAAAACTTCTCGCTTCTGCACAGATTCCGTTTGAAGGAAACATTTACACACTCAGTCAGCTCACTCCATTAAAAAATGACCTTGATGATGATAGGCGTCTCGCCGCATGGAAGGCAGAAGGAAACTGGTACAAAGAACACCAGGATAAACTGGATGATATTTACGATAAACTTGTGCTTCTCCGCGACAAAATGGGCCGTGCGCTCGGCTATGACGGATATACCGAACTTGGCTATTATCGCATGGGACGAAACTGCTACACAAAAGAAGATGTAGAAAAATTCCGCAAAGCTGTTGTAAAATATCTGGTTCCAGTTGCAAATAACATTTATATCGCACAGGCAGATCGTCTCGGCAAAGAATACCCAATGAGCTTTGCCGACAATATCCTAGAATTCCGTGATGGGAATCCAAAACCAATAGGAACTTCTGACGACATCCTTGCCGCCGGAAAGAAATTTTATGACGAACTTTCTCCTGAGACAAGCGAATTTTTCCGCACGATGCTTGATCAGGAATTGATGGATGTGCTCTCTACCGAAGGAAAGGCAAGTGGCGGCTATTGTGATGGCCTGATGGACTACGAAGTTCCATTCATTTTTGCCAACTTCAACGGAACACAGGGTGACGTAGAAGTCATCACCCATGAAGCTGGCCATGCATTTGCATGCTATATGAATAAAAAGCGAGTTCCTGCTTCTACCGTATGGCCTACACTTGAAGCCTGCGAGGTTCATTCTATGTCTATGGAATTCTTTGCTGAGCCATGGGCGGAAAACTTTTTTGGGAAAGACACAAAGAAATTTTTATACAGCCATTTATCTGGAGCACTTACCTTCATTCCATACGGAACAATGGTAGATCATTTCCAGCATATTGTATATGAAAAACCAGAAATGACCCCAGCAGAACGTCATGGTGTATGGAAGGAACTCCTTGGAATTTACATGCCTTGGATGAAGCTGGATGGCGACATTCCATTCTACAGTGAAGGCGAAGGATGGCAGAGACAGCACCACATTTACAGCAGTCCTTTCTATTATATTGATTACTGTCTTGCCCAGACCGTTTCGCTTCAGTTCTGGGCACTGATTCAGGAAAACCCAAAGAAAGCATGGGAAACATATATGAACTATACGAAACTCGGCGGAAGCGACGTATTTACAGAACTTCTTGCCAAGGCTGGTCTGGAAAGTCCATTTGATGAAAACTGCCTGAAAACAGTTTGTGAAAAAGCAAATCAGTGGCTTCAGAATTTTGAGTGGTAATTTATGAAAATATATGAAAAACGCGGAGTCTGCCCTTATGACTGCCCGGACGCATGTGGGTTCGTCGCCATGACGGACGGCACATCCATCTTATCCGTCAGGGGCGATTCCCTGCACCCGATCACACAGGGATTTTTATGTCGTAAAATGAATCATTATGAGCAGGACATCCACAGTCCTCATCGTCTTCTTACTCCTTTAAAGAGAATCGGCAAAAAGGGGAATAAGAATTCTTTTGTTCCAGTTTCATGGGAAGAAGCAATTGCAATCATTGGTGCAAAGTGGCGCGAGATTACCCGGAAGCACGGTGCAGATTCGATTCTTCCATATTCTTATGCAGGTACGATGGGCATGCTCCAGCGAAATTGTGGACATGCTTTTTTTCACCGGCTGGGGGCTGCCACTCTGGAGCGCACCATCTGTTGTAGCGCAAAGGATGCCGGATTTATCAAGACCACGGGAAATGCCATCGACTGGGGTGCTCCATTTCTTGCCAATGCAGATGTCATCCTGCTATGGGGATCAAACCCAAAATCCAACCAACTTCACGCAGTGCCGTTTATAAAGAAAGCAAAAGAACACGGTGCAAAAATTATCATGATTGATGTCTACCAGAATTCTTCTGCTGATTTATGCGATGAAGTGCTCGTTTTAAGACCTGGTACAGACACAGCTCTGATCCTTGCACTGATGAACGAATTGGACCAGAAGCATTTGATTGATTATGATTTCGTAAATGAATACACGACCGGCTTTGATTCGCTGCAAAATTTATACCGTACCTGGTCACCAGAGCGCGCTGAAAAAGTCACTGGAATTTCAGCAAATCAGATTCGAGTTCTGGCAGACATCTATGGAAATGCAAAAAAATCCATGATTTTTACAGGAAACGGAATGGCGCGTTATTCAAACAGTTCCGGTGCTTTTCAGCTGCTCTACAGTCTTCCGGCACTTACTGGTGCGTGGGCTAAAGGCGGTGGAATGAACGGTTCTGTCGGAAGCGGCGAATTCTTCTGTAAAGACTGTATTACGCACCCTGAATGGAAAAATTCCAAAGCCCGTACCGTAAATATGAACCAGCTGGGGCTGGCACTGAATGATACTGAGCACCCAATTTACAGTCTGTATGTCTACCATTCCAACCCTGCAGTCATGACACAAGACCAGCAGAACGTATGCAATGGTCTTGCCCGCGAAGATCTGTTTACCGTCGTCCATGACCGCTTTTTGACCGACACTGCACTTTATGCCGATATTGTGCTTCCTGCAACATTTTCGGTAGAGCAGGACGACTTTTTCTCAAGTTACGGGCACTATCATATGCAGGTGGGATGGAAAATCATTGACCCGCCAGGCGAATGCAAATCAAACTGGGATACGTTCCGGCTTTTGGCAAAAGAAATGGGCTTTGAAGACACTTTCTTCCAGATTTCTGCTGAAGATTTTATCCTACAACGATTGAAAAACTATAAGACGGAATCTTTCTTCCTGGCTCCTGTTACCGAGAAACAGATCAGTGAATTAAAAGACGGCAAAGCAATTCTTTTGGACCAGCCAGATGTAATGGATTTCCAGACGGAAGATAAAAAGCTTCATCTGCGGCCAATGATTGATGACTATGTACCTTTAAAAGATCAGTCGTATCCGCTTCGTCTTGTCATGGTACACAGTCCATGGACGTTGAATTCAAACTTCTCCTACCGGCAGCAGTTAGTGGAAAAACGAGGCCCGCTGACGCTTCGCATCCACCCA
>JAQYAI010000168.1 GCA_029227655.1 bacterium
CTGATCTTTCCAGGTACATGCAAGCATTTGTGTAACAGGTAGCTGATGATAAGGCTGGTAGAAATCGTACTGATAATGATCGGAAGACTTTGTTTTCCTGTTTCCAGAACAACAGACAGATTAAGTCCAAATCCGAGCAGGATGACTGCCCATTGTAAGACTTTTTTGCTTGTAAATTTGATACCATCCTGAAAACTTCCCTTATCTTTCCATGCGAGAGAAATCAGCATTCCAGCTAAAATTGCAATTACAGGTCCCCCGATTATAGGAAATGCTTTTCCAAGAATATGGGAAGGAACAGCAATCGCGAGACAGAGAAAAATGCCTTTCAGGCAATTCTGTAATGTTTTCATAATAAAAACTCCTTTAAAAATTAGTCTATAAATAGTATAATGAAGCAAGATTGGATGTCAAGGAAAAGTTAGAAAGAAGAAAGGGAAGGGGAAAAGAAAGATGATGATTAAAAGAGCAACAGAGAAAGATATTTCTGGTATCAATCATTTACTGAATCAGGTACTGATGGTACATCATAATGGGCGTCCGGATTTATTTAAAGCAAATGCCAAGAAATATACAGATGATGAATTAAAAGTGATTCTTGCCGATGATAACAGACCGGTATTTGTGGCCAAAGATGAGGATGACAGCGTTCTTGGCTATGCGTTCTGTGTGATGCAGCAGTATCTTAACAGTAATATTATGACGGATATTAAGACACTTTATATTGACGATCTTTGTGTCGATGAAACACTCCGGGGACAGCATATTGGACGAAGTCTTTATGATTACGTTCTTACATATGCAAAAGAACAGGGATGTTATAATGTTACGCTCAATGTATGGGCATGTAATCAAAGTGCAATGAAATTCTATGAGAAATGTGGGTTGAAACCGCAGAAGATTGGAATGGAAACCATTTTATAAAAGAGAAAATAAGTAAAAGAGGAGAAGTTTATTATGGAAAACGAAAATTATCAGAAGGATTTTAAGCCATTTCTTATTTGGCTTATCGTATTTATGATTGGAATGAACGGATTTCCAATGCTTATAAAAATGTTACCGGCAATGACATCTGCGATGCAGACAAAGTTGTCGATTTTCCTATTGTTGGCAGCATTATTGATTTTATATTATATTGTTTACAAAGGAGAATATGTGTATTATTTGCCAGGAGGACCAACGTTCAGAGAAGCAAAAGAAGCAGGCAGTGAAAATAGAAAAGCATACGGAAAAAAATGTTTTGTGACAATGTTAAGATCATCTATGTTGATTGTGTTGTTTATGGTCATCAGTCTGTTTTTTGAACTTGCCGGATTATATGACTGGATCGTTGCCGGAGCATGTATTGCAGCAGCGGTAGTTGCAGGGTCAAAGGAAAAGGCTGCGTATTTTAGCCCAAAAGGACAAGGTACGGATGCCGAATAGAGATAGTAAAGGGGACAGGTTTGTTCCCCTTTTTTTAATGTGTTCGTTCTCTGAATTCTGTCGGTGTGCATCCATGTGTCTGTCGGAACGTTTTTGAAAAATAACTCATCTCCTGAAATCCACAGTCGATGGCGACTTCTGTAATGGAGAGGGTGGTGTAGGTAAGAAGTTCAGCGGCTTTCTGCATACGGAGCTGTTTGACGTACTGGATCGGAGTTGTTCCGATGGAGTGCTTAAAACAGCGGAGACATTCACTGACACTGATCTGTGCGGTCTCTGCGATGTCTGTGATTTCGATAGCGTCTGCCAGATGTGCTTCGATATACTGCAGCATCAGCTTCATCCGCTGATTATCACGCAATTGTTTCTCAGAGAGTGGCAGCTTAGCCGGGGCGTTTTGAGAGAGGATTAGTGCGGTAATATGGGATAAATTTGCCCGGACGGTAAATTCATATTCACTTTTCTGATAATAGCCGGCCTGCCAGGAATCCTCGATCAGTCTTAGGATTTCCTTTTGCCAGGAAATATTTTTCGTAAAATGCAGAGCCTTTAAGGAAGGGTCTGCAAGAAGAGGATTTACATATTTTTCCCAGAAGATACTGCCTTCATGTCCTCCAATGAGACGTGGGTGAAAAACAATGGAATGAAACAGAATTTCTTTGGAATCATGTTCCCAGGCCGCGTGCAGGACACCACTGTTAAAAAATAATCCTTCGCCCTTCTTGATGATAAATTCGTCAGAAAGGGTCTTAAAACGAACACTTCCGCTGGTAAGAACCAGCAGTTCCATTTCATCATGCCAGTGCCAGGCCAGTGGATGCAAATATAAGTTGGCCTGGTAAAATCCAGAAGGAAACGCATCGGTTCCGTGTGTAGTCATTTCCCGTCGGGAGGCATTTACAGTAATATCAAAAGTTGGAATGTCCATAGAATTCTCCTTGTTTTTGAAAAATGACGATTTTGTCATAGGTTTTAGGTGATTTTGTTCTAAATGAACCCAAGTATTGGTGATATAATTTTACAATAAATAAAGGGGGATTACAAGATGACCAGTCTTTTGATTGTAATAATTTATTTTGCATTTATCAGTTTAGGACTGCCGGATGGTCTGCTTGGTTCTGCTTGGCCGGTAATGTATGGAGAATTTGTTGTACCAGTATCCTATGCCGGGATAGTTTCAACGATCATTTGTGTGGGAACGATTATATCGAGCCTGCAGAGCGACCGCCTGACAAGGAAGCTTGGAACGGGAAAAGTGACAGCACTCAGTGTTGCGACAACTGCGATTGCATTATTCGGATTTGCATCCAGCCATTCATTTTTTGCAGTCTGTTTATGGGCGGTGCCATACGGTTTGGGCGCAGGATGTGTAGATGCAGCCCTTAATAATTATGTGGCCCTTCACTATGAAAGTCATCATATGAGTTGGCTTCACTGTATGTGGGGGCTTGGAGCGACTGTCGGACCATATATTATGGGGTGGGTCCTGACTGGAGGCCATGTATGGAATCTGGGGTACAAATATGTGGGAATCATCCAGATCGTTCTGACAGGGATTTTCATTTTTAGTCTTCCACTTTGGAAAGGGCGTACCGTTCAGAATCAGGACGGAGAAGAAGTTGAGATGGAAAGTAAAGCCTTATCGTTACCTGAGATCATACGTATTCCCGGAGCAAAAGAAATCATGGTCGCGTTTTTCTGTTACTGTGGACTGGAACAGACGGCGGGGCTTTGGGCAAGCAGCTATCTTGTTCTCCAGAGAGGAATCGATGTAGAAACTGCGGCTCGTTTTGCAAGTTTGTTCTATCTTGGAATTACAATTGGCCGGGGAATCTGTGGATTTATTACAATGAAGCTGAACGACAGACAGATGATCCGTTTGGGATTTGGGATTATCGGAATCGGAATTGCAATACTGATCCTGCCACTTGGCGAAACGATGGCACTGATTGGGCTTGTCATGGTGGGACTTGGATGTGCACCGGTATATCCTTGCATTATTCATTCTACGCCAGAACATTTTGGGGCAGAAAATTCGCAGGCGATCATTGGTGTTCAGATGGCAAGTGCGTACATAGGAAGCGCATCACTTCCACCACTTTTTGGGCTGATCGCAAATCATGTTCACCCAGGGATTTATCCATTTTATCTGGCAGTAGTTTTAATATTAATGGTAACAATGCATACGAAGCTATGTAAAATAAAAACAGTGGGAAAATAGAGAAGTATCATTTAGGAGGAAAGAAAAGTGAAAAAAAGATGGTGGCAGGAAAAGGTGGCTTATCAGATTTATCCAAAGAGTTTCAAAGACAGTGACGGAGACGGAATTGGAGATTTGAGAGGGATTATTGAAAAATTAGATTATTGAAAAGATCTTGGAATTGATATTGTGTGGATCTCACCAATTTATCAGTCTCCATTTGTGGATCAGGGATATGATATTTCCGATTATTATGCGATTGATCCGGTATTCGGAACAATGGAAGATATGGATGAATTAATTGCAGAGGCAAAAAAGAGAGACATGCATATCGTTATGGACCTGGTGGTAAACCACTGTTCCGATCAACATGAATGGTTCCAGAAGGCAATGGAAGATCCTTTTGGGGAGTATGGAAAATATTTCTATATCATGGAAGGAAAAGACGGACTTCCTCCAACCAACTGGAGGTCCTACTTTGGCGGAAGTGTATGGGAAAAGGTTCCGGGATATGATAATCTGTTCTATTTACACATGTTTGCGAAAGAACAACCGGACCTCAACTGGGAGAACCCGGTGGTCCGTGAAGAAATTTACAAGAACATCCGCTGGTGGTTAGAAAAAGGAATTTCCGGGTTCCGTCTGGATGCAATCATCAATATCAAAAAGTCGTTGCCATTTCGAGACTATCCTGTGGATGGTGACGACAGGGGTGATGGAATGTGCAGGCCAGGTATTATGCTGGAACATGCAGAAGGCGTGCATGATTTCTTACAGGAAATGAAGCGGGAAGCATTTGCACCATATCACGCATTTACAATTGGAGAATTATTTGATTTCCATCCAGAAGAACTGGAAAAATTCATCGGGGATGACGGATGTTTCGAATCTATTTTTGACTTCTCTACACACTTGATCGGTGCCAGCCCTAAGGGATGGTATGACTGCAAGAAAGTGACGGCTGAAGAATACAAGAAGGTGGTATTTGCAAACAAAGAAATTTCACAGGAAATAGGAATGATGGCAAATATCATTGAAAATCACGATGAACCGCGTGGGGTAAGTCATTATCTTCCAGAAGGTGAAGTGAATGAGACAAGTAAGAAGATGCTTTGCGGTCTGATGATGATGTTCTATGGATTGCCGTTTTTGTATCAAGGCCAGGAAATCGGTATGGAAAATACGGTGTTTGAAAGTATAGCTGATGTGGATGATATCAACACAATTGATGAATATAACAACACATTAAGACTTGGCTTTGGCCGAGAAGAAGCACTTAAGATCGTGTCAGAAAGAAGTCGTGACAATGCAAGAACACCTATGCAGTGGGATGCATCTGAAAATGCAGGATTTACCAAAGGAACGCCTTGGTTAAAAGTGAATCCGAACTATACAGAGATTAACGTGGCCGAGCAGCAGATGCGAGAAGACTCTGTATTATCCTTCTATAAAGAAATGATCGATCTTAGAAAGAACTCGGAATACAAAGAAGTAATTGTTTATGGAAAACAGATTCCCGTATTGGAAGATGTGACAAATCTTATCGCCTTTTACCGCAAGGGTGAAGAAAAGACGCTTCTTGTTCTTGCAAATTGGGAAAATGCAGAAAAAGAAGTTGCACTTAACGAGGAAGTAGGGTGTGTTATTGTAAACAACAGTGTGGATTTGGAAATGAATGGAAATACAGTAAAAATGAGACCTTATCAATTCCTGGTGTTGGAAGTGTAGAAGTTTTCGTGGGCAAGTTACTCGAGAAATTTCATGGAGTGTCTATGCAAAATTTTATTTGACCCAGATACCTAGAAAATAGTGTAAAGTATCTATATAGATTTTTGTATTACTCAGGCACTCAAAAAACGGGTGGGGGTATCTATAGAAAAAAAGTGACCTTTCAGGTACTGGATTTTCCGTAATTTGGTGTCTGGAAGGTCTATTTTTATGTATAAGTACCGAAATAAGAGAAAAAGAGCTAAATCACCATGAAAATTAGTGCTTTTTGCATTTTTTTGGTATCTTGAAGAAGAATAATTTTCTATAGACACTTTTCAAACGGGAGAGAGTAGAAAGGAATTTGAATTATGGAAAAAGTGGTGGTTTCATGTACCTGGGGCTAGCCTTTATGCCAGCAAATTGGTACAATGTGGGTAAGAAGAGAAAGTGAGGAGCATGAAATGTTGCAGAAATTAAAACCAGCAGATTTTGATAAAGTATTTCATATTATGGAGCTGAGTTTTCCGAAAGATGAATTCAGAACCTATGAAGAGCAAAAAGCACTTCTGGAAAAATCTTACTACCAGATTTATATATTACCGAATGAAAGTGGTGAAGATATCAAAGCATTTGTTGCAGTCTGGGAATTCGATGAGATCGTATATATAGAACATCTTGCCGTAAATCCAGAATTTAGAAATGGTGGACTTGGTGCCCTGATTTTGCAAGAATTGATTCGTCAATCTGATAAACAGATCTGTCTGGAGGTAGAGCCACCAAAAGAAACGATGGCAATCCGGAGAATTGGGTTTTATGAGAGAAACGGATTCTTCTTGAATGAGTATGACTATATGCAGCCGGCGATTTCAAAAGGACGTAAACCGATTCCGCTTCTGATCATGACATCAGGAAGAAAGATCAGCAAGGAAGAATTTGATGGAATAAAGACACTGTTATATACGAAAGTATACGGACAAAAAGGAGAATAATGGAAATGAAAAAAGTGGCACTTCTGGGTGCAGGAGCTGTGGGAGCATATTTTATCTGGGGATTGTCAGAAAAATTGGGCGAAAATTTCTGCGTTGTGGCAAAAGGTGCCCGCAAAGAAAAACTGGAGACAGAAGGAATCATCATCAATGACAAGCGATATGTTCCGACAGTAAAAGAACCCGAAGAATTAGAACAGGTTGATCTTCTGATCGTGGCGTGTAAATATGAAGCCCTTCCTGATGCGATGGATGATATTCGGACAATCGTAAAAGAACATACGATTGTCATCAGTTTTTTGAACGGAGTTACTTCGGAAGAAATAATTGGACATGCAGTTGGAATAGAACACTTACTTTATGGTGTTATCCGTATCAGTTCTGTGCGTGACGGGAATAAAATCACATTTTCAGAAGAAAATACAGCAGGTATCTATGTGGGTGAAAAAGATTTTACAGAACCAACAGAAAGAGTTCGGGCAGTGGAAGAAGTTTTTAAAGATACACTGATTCGCTATCATTTTGTGGAGAATATTATGGTAGATATGTGGATGAAATACGCAAGCAATATTTCACAGAATCTTCCACAGGCAATCTTAAATGTAGGATTCCAGGCATATAAAGACAGTGAGCATGTACATTTTATTGCAGAGCAGCTTTGGAAAGAAGTTGCGAAAGTGGCAAATGCCAAAGGAATTCCACTTACAGACAGATTTCTACTCTTCCGCGGTGTAAATCCTGATGCAAGATTTTCAACGTTGCAGGATCTGGATGCCGGGCGCCATACAGAGATTGAAATGTTTGCTGGCGAAATGATCCGGATGGGGAATGCATGTGGAGTTCCTGTGCCATACTGTGAGTATACCTATCATTTGATTAAGGCGCTGGAAGAGAAAAATGATGGGAAGTTTGTGTATTAAATATTTGGACAGGATGCCATAAAATGAATGTCGGAGTAGAGATAGGGTGATTTGACTTTATTTCTACTCTTTTTATTTTTGGTTGTAATACTAAGTTCAATGTGGTAAGGTTAAGTTACATTTTGTGGGTAAATCGAATCAAAAAACAATTCAAATGTGCATTCTGCACGATATTTCAAAATTAAAACTCAAAAGGAGAATACTTATGCAGAGTAAGAAGCAGGCTTCATTTATGGAAGCAACAGGTACGATTGCATATAATATGACGAATAATTATATGTTTCGATTTATTTTACAGAAAAATAAAAAAGTATTAAAAGGATTAATCTGCGCATTATTACATTTAAAACCAGAACAGATTAAAAGTATTGAAATCACAAATCCGATTAATTTGTCAGGAGATGTGAGTGGTAAAGAGTTTATTCTTGATATTAATATTCTGCTCAATGATGACACACAGATTAATTTGGAAATGCAAAATGTGAATGAGCATAACTGGACAGATCGGTCTTTGAGTTATCTTTGTCGTAGTTTTGATCAGCTTTATCACGGACAAAAATATGATGAGGCACTACCGGTTATTCATATAGGTTTTTTGGATTTTACACTTTTTCCAGATTGCCCAGAATTTTATGCAACATATAAAATGATGAATATTGAAAATTATCATCTATACAGTGACAAGTTTACGCTTTCCGTGTTAAACTTAAGTAAAATAGATTTAGCGACGGAAGAGGATAAGAGGTATGAAATTGATTACTGGGCTCGTCTCTTCAAAGCAAAAACATGGGAGGAGCTGAAAGAATTGGTAAAGGATAAAGAGTATTTACAGGAAGCAGCGGATTCAATCTATAAAGCGAATGCAGACGAAATTGTTCGTCAGCAGTGCCGTGCCCGTGAGGAAGCAGAACGACGTGAAAGAACATTGGAAAGAGATATAAAAAAGTTACAAGAGTACAATGCAGAACTTGAAGTAGATAATGTAAGTTTAAAAGAAAAAAATTTACAGCAAGAGTTATTGATTAAGGAATTGCAAGCAAAAATTGCCAGTTTAGAGAATGTAGAATAAGGAGTATTCAAAATGAAGTATGATGTAATTATTATTGGAGCTGGTCCCGGAGGTATTTTTGCAGCATATGAGCTTGCAAAGAAAAGTCCGGAACTAAAGGTCGGAGTATTTGAAGCAGGACACGCACTTGAAAAGAGAAAATGTCCGATTGATGGAGATAAGATAAAATCATGCATTAAATGCAAAAGCTGTTCGATTATGAGTGGCTTTGGTGGGGCAGGTGCATTTTCAGATGGGAAATATAATATCACGAATGATTTTGGTGGTACTTTATATGAATATATTGGCAAAAAGAGAGCAATTGAGCTCATGAATTATGTGGATGATATCAATATGGCTTATGGGGGTGAAGGCACGAAAATGTACTCTACGGCTGGAAGTAAGTTTGATAAAATCTGTATACAGAACAAGCTGAAGTTATTGAATGCATCGGTCAGACACCTCGGGACAGATATTAATTATGTAGTGCTTGAAAATCTGTACAATGATTTGAAAGAGACCATAGATTTCTATTTTGATTCACCAGTAGATAATGTTGAAATCAAAGATGGAAGGTATCTGGTACATTCAAATGGTGAGACCTATGAATGTGAAAAATGTATTGCTTCTGTAGGACGTGTTGGAAGTAAATGGATGGAAAAGACTTGCAGGGAACTGGATATTCCAACAAAATCCAACCGTGTAGATATTGGTGTCCGGGTGGAACTTCCAGCAGTGATTTTTTCACATCTGACAGATGAACTTTATGAAAGTAAGATTGTATACCGAACAGAGAAATTCGAGGATAATGTGCGGACATTCTGTATGAATCCTTACGGAGCAGTTGTAAACGAAAATACAAATGGTATTGTTACCGTGAATGGACACAGTTACGATGATCCGGAGAAGCATACAGAGAATACGAACTTTGCGCTTCTTGTTGCAAAGCATTTTTCAGAACCATTCAAGGACAGCAATGGGTACGGTGAAAGCATCGCACGCTTGTCAAATATGTTAGGCGGTGGAGTCATTGTTCAGAGATTCGGAGATCTGGTCCGCGGACGCCGAAGTACAGAGAAACGTATCGAAGAAGGAATGGTTCGTCCAACACTTGCGGCAACACCTGGAGATTTGAGCCTTGTGCTTCCAAAGCGAATCCTGGATGGAATCATCGAGATGATTTATGCACTCGATAAAATTGCACCAGGAACTGCCAATGATGATACGCTTCTCTATGGTGTGGAAGTAAAATTTTACAACATGGAAGTTGAGGTGGATGAGAATCTGGAATGCAGGCATAAGGGATTTTATATCATCGGAGATGGAAGTGGAGTGACACATTCCTTATCGCATGCATCAGCCAGTGGAGTACATGTAGCAAGAAGAATTATAGAGACAAAATAAAATTATTGAATAAAAGGGGATCATCTTTCTGGTTTGAAGAGAAAGTTGGTCCTTTTTTCAATTATTGTACCAGTTCAGCCATTCAGCTCGAATGCGCTGCATAGCAGCTACTTCTCGCTTTGGCAGAGCGCCATATGCTTCAAAGAGAAAGAAAAAACTTGCGAGCAAGCTCTCAGTTGTTTTCTTTCTTTTGAAGCGCATGGCTGAACTGGTACAAAAATATTATAAAAATATAAAATATGTGGACGTTTGATTGACATTCATACGTTGGGTGAATACAATAACCGTTAGACATCTAACTAAATGGGGGGGGGTGAATTAAATGACTGAACATAATTCTTTTTTTGATGAAGAATGTATGAATCCGATAAATATGCCGCTACATGTACTCTTTCATCAGGTCATTCATATGCAGATGCAGTATATGAGCAGACTGATGCAGCCGATGGATATGAAACCTGGGCAGGCCGCAATTTTATTTGTTTTATTGAAAAAAGGCGCTGTTTCTCAAAGAGAACTTGCAGACATCATGCAAATTAAACCGCCATCCATTACGGCAGCTCTTCAAAAACTGGAGAAGCGAGGGATGATTGAACGAAAACTGGATGAAAAGGATCAAAGAGTTCTTCGAATCCAGATTTCAGAAAAAGGCCGGGAATGCCTGATGAGCATGAAATCCATTGAAAATACGGTAAAGACACAATTGTATAAAGGCA
>JAQYAI010000169.1 GCA_029227655.1 bacterium
TCTTTTCCACGGTCTTGAGGAAAATATGCCTGCGTCGTAGTAACCCCCCATTGATAAGGACCGTCATCGGGGTCCATTTCACCGGCAAGAATTTGGAAAAGCGTTGTTTTGGCAAGCTCGTTGCCGCCTACAAAAGCAACTTTGTCATCGCGATTGAGGGTAAATGAAATGTTATCCAGAACCTTTTCTCCATCAATCGTTTTACTGATTCCATCTACGGTAAGTGCTTCGTTTCCAATTTCACGATTTGGTTTGAAATCGATGTATGGATATTTACGGCTGGAAGGACGAATCTCTTCGAGCTGAATCTTTTCCAGTGCACGTTTTCTGGATGTTGCCTGGCGTGATTTGGAAGCATTAGCACTAAAACGGGAAATAAATTCCTGAAGTTCCTTGATTTTTTCTTCCTTCTTTTTATTGGCTTCCTTCATCTGGCGGATGAGCAGCTGGCTGGATTCATACCAGAAGTCATAGTTACCAGCGTAGAGCTGGATCTTGCCGTAGTCGATATCTGCAATCTGTGTACAGACCTTATTTAAGAAATAACGGTCATGGGATACAACAATCACAGTGTTGTTAAAGTTGATGAGGAATTCTTCCAGCCACGCAATTGCGTCTAAATCAAGGTGGTTGGTAGGCTCGTCAAGAAGCAGGATGTCAGGGGAACCAAAGAGTGCCTGTGCAAGAAGGACTTTGACTTTCTGCGCACCGGTAAGCTCTGACATCAGTGTATAATGTAATTCTGTGTCGATACCAAGTCCGTTTAGTAAAGCGGCTGCATCAGATTCTGCCTCCCAGCCATTCATGGTCGCAAATTCACCTTCCAGTTCACTTGCTCTAATTCCATCTTCATCTGTGAAATCTTCTTTTGCGTAGATGACTTCCTTTTCTTTCATGATCTCGTAAAGACGGGCATTTCCCATAATTACAGTATCGAGGACCGGATACTGGTCATATTTGAAGTGGTCCTGCTGTAAGAAAGAGAGTCTTTCCCCCGGGGAAATGATGACTTCACCGGAAGTTGGTTCTAACTGTCCGGATAAGATCTTGAGGAATGTAGACTTTCCTGCACCATTTGCTCCGATAAGACCATAACAGTTGCCTTCTGTGAATTTAATATTTACATCTTCAAACAATGCTTTCTTCCCGACACGAAGGGTAACATTACTTGTACTAATCATTGAGCGTTCTCCTTATTCTAAATCATATCTGTATTTACCGCCCTATATCGTAACATGAGAACTACTTTTGTGCAAGCTGTGAAAGCACAAAAGAACTTAGGAAAGTTTAAAAGATGTATCGGTCAGATGGAATGCCTGAGAGTCCAATGGAGGTCCGCATTTTTTGCTGCCGTCAAAGATTAGTTTTATATCATCGGCAGAGAGTTCGCCTAGTCCTACTCGTAAAAGGGTTCCTGCAATCAGCTGTGGCATATAGCGCAGAAAGCTGTCAGCGGTCATCGTAAGAAACAGTTTGTTTCCGGATTCATTTGCAGAAAGTGTCAGTTCCGAAATCGTGCGGACTGTAGTTTTTTTCTGTTTTCCTGCAGAAAAGTTTGAAAAATCATGGGTGCCAATGAAGTGTGCTGCGGCTTGTTTCATGGTAATGATATCAAGTACTGGCCCAGTGTGAATGGCGTATTTCTGCTGAAAAATATCTGGAATTTCAGCGATGTCAATCATACACTGATAGGTGCAGGATTCCAGACACAGAGGGGCGCAGAAACGTTCTGATTCATAGCTGGCTTTCCGTATAGCGATATCCTGTGGAAGAATCTTGTTGAGTGACAGAATCAGAGTTTTCAAAGGCATATCATTTTCTAAATGAAAATTTACAGTCTGCATATGGGCATGAACGCCAGGCTCCGTCCGGACTGCCGGATATAGTTTTACCTCCTCATCTGTAAGTCTTTTGATGGCGGAAATTAATTTATATGAAATTGTATATTCGGAATTCTTTTTTTCAAATCCCTGATAATAGGTTCCATCATATTCTAATTCAAGTCTGATATTCTTCATATGGACCTCCTTCCTAAGATGGTTTCAGTATATCACACAAAAAAAGGAAGTTCAAAAACTTCCCTTTTCATCTCTGGCTTTTTTGACAGAAGAAACCATTTGATCGATATGTTGTTTTTCGGTTTCGGATTTTCCTTCCTTTAATATAGTAAGGATCAGGTCAATCTCATCTTGTGAAAAACGGATGCCCTGTTTGTTTGCACTGACAATCAGTGACAACATTACAGAAGCCAGAGCGTTCCCGGATTTTCCTTTGGTCTGCTCGGCTGCACGCTTTAACAGTTCCAGTTTTACCGGATCAAGATTTTTCATTGCGGGATGATTCATCCATGTTTCCATTATTATCCTTCCTTTCCTGCTTACATGCCTGAAATATGTCACCCATGTTCATGGAGTTGAACATATCATCCATATTCATGCCCTGCATCATTTCCATCATATTCATTGCCTGAACCATATTTTCCATCATTTCAAAATTCTCATCAGGATAGTAATCCTTTAGGTCATGGATGATATTTTCCATTGACAGCGTCTTATGCATTGAAGTGGTTGACCGGGTAAAATAGCGGAAATAAGCCAGAGTATTCTGGAATTCTGCGAATTTAACATAGATTCCAAGCATAGGCTGAATCTCCGAAGGGACATAAGGAAGCAATAATTTCAGCGCCTGTAAATTGTTATCGGTGACAGCCAGATCCAGCGGTGTCAGTTTCTGGGGTGTTTTCCATTCCATATGATATCTCCAGAAATTCAATTCATAAATATATATGTAGGTGGAGAGA
>JAQYAI010000170.1 GCA_029227655.1 bacterium
TCATCGCCTGCAAGGCGAAGAATTCTATAATGATTACTGATGCGTGAGAATGTGCGCTCGGTATAGTTCGCTTTGATCTCATCCAGCGTAAGGTTCGTCGAAATAATCGTTGATTTCTGATTCAGGATCCGGTCATTCAGACATACAAAAAGCTGGGAAATGACAAATTCAGTATTTCTCTCTGTTCCCAGATCGTCGATAATCAGCAAATCACATTCCTGTATCTGCTCGTACAGGTCCAGACTTTCATCGGTGCGTCCAAGTGCCCTGGAGAGCAGTGCATCAAAGAAATCTGTGGCTGTAAGATAAAGGACAGAGTGAATGGAATTCATGATTTCTCTGGCGATACAGTGTGTTAAAAAAGTCTTTCCAATTCCCGTCGTGCCAAATAAAAGCAGGTTCGTGTGTTCTGTATCAAAAGTCTGAATAAAATTCTGGCATTCGTCATAGGCGCGTCTGGCAAGCTGCAGTGAATTCTGCCCGGATAACCGGTCAATATAATTCTGAGAATAATAATTAAAGGAAAAAGAATCGAAATTCTCGGATTCCAATAGCCCCTTCAGGTGAGATTGGGTATAAAATAAATCAATTGCCGCCTTCTGAAAGCAGTGACATTTCTGATTGCCGATATATCCAGTGTCATGACAATCCGGACAGTCATAAGAAGGCTCCAGATAGTCAGATGGAAGACCGGCTTCCTTAAGCAGAGAGGTACGCTGGTCAGAAAGCGTATGAAGTTGTTCTTTTAACACAGCAAGTGCATTGTCATCTCCGCTCAGCAGCTTTCTCGCCTGTTCTAAACTGCAGCGGGAAATCGAGCCTTCTAATGCCCGCAATTCGGGAATCATGCGGCAGGCCTTTTCAAAACGGGCATTCTGCAAATCACGGTTTCTTACCTGTTTTTCTTCATAGGCACGCATCAGCGTGTTGTATTGAGCATTTGATAATGACACAGTAATACCCCTTTCTGAAAATGATTAATTCGTCTGTAAAAGTTCTTTTGTAAGTGCATCCATATCGTAAGAGCGCTCTTCAAAATTGCGGAATTTTGAAGGTGCCGGCTGTGAAAATGTCTTGACAGCAGGCTTTTTCTTTTCTGTCTTAGCAAGTTCGAAGGCAGAGTCAAGAATACGGATGTCATTTAAGCTGTGGACTTTCTTTAAGAGCCAGTTCTGGAGAATCTTGTCTGCATATTCGAAGCTTGGCTGATGAATGGCAAGCACGGTACGGCTGCAGGCTTCTAATATGATTTCCAGATCAAACCCATCTTTTTCTGTCCATTTCTTTATGTATTCTAATTCGGATGTGGCAGGTCCACGCCCTTTGATACCAAATGCATTCAGAATAGAATAGCATGTCCTGTTATAAAGGGCAGAAGAACTGCGGGCCTGTTCTACGGTCGTAATCTGTGCATCTGCCCAGGAAAGTGCCACTTTCTGAATATAATGGATACTCTTATGCCCATTTTCCACGCAGTACTCGATAAGATACTCAATCAAATCTGCAGAAAAACCTAAGGTATCATAAAAATATGCAATTGCATCTACGTCCGTCCGGGTCAGTGTCTTGCCGAGATACTGTTCTGCAATGAACAGTATCTGCTTTAATTCTTTGCGATTCTTCGATGTCTTTTCTTTCGCTGGCGCTTCTTTGACTGATGTGACAGGAGGTAAAGTAACAGGAGAGACATCCTCACCCAGAGCCTCTTTCGGTGTTTCTTCCCTGTGTCCCAGATCAATACCGGTAATCTTCTGTTCAGAATCATACTTCAGAGTTAAAAGTCCGGTCTTTTCCCAGTATTTCAGTGCACGAATAATGTCGCCTTCTGTATTTTCAAGGCAATCAGCCATCATGGAAATACTTAAAGTGCAATCCGCTTTATTCATATAGCGAAGCAAAAGGAGATAAACTTTCACATATTCTCCATTTGCTTTGGCCATGTAGTGGTCGATAAATTCATTCTCAATCAGAGTAATGTTGCTCTGAAAATAATTTTGCAAAGTCAGGCCGTTCATTCTTTCCGCTCCTTTCGTGTTATTCAAGTATAACATTAATTACTGGCGGAAAAAAAGGAATAGTTCTCCCCAAATCCAGTTTTTTTGTTGATAAGGGTATGTGGATATGTGGATAACTATTTTTCTAATAAATGCTCTCCAATATTTACCACATCGCCGGCTCCCATTGTGATGAGAAGGTCGCCTTTTTTACAGTTTTCAAGAACAAATGCTTCGATTGCCTCAAAGGACGGAAGATAAATGGCATCGCATCCAAGGGCCTTTGCTGCCTGGGCAAGTTGTTCGGAAGACACGCCCAGAGTATCTGTTTCCCTTGCGGCGTAAATGTCAGCCATGATCAGATGCTGTGCCTTCGAAAGTGCCTGAGCAAATTCAGGGAAAAGAGACTTTGTTCTTGTATATGTGTGTGGCTGGAAAATGCACCACAGTTCTCTGTGTGGATAATTGGCAGCTGCAGTCAGTGTAGCTGCGATTTCTGTTGGATGATGGGCATAATCATCAATGACAGTGATTCCGTTCACTTCACCCTTGTACTGGAAGCGACGGTCGGTTCCGTGGAACGCGTGAAGTCCTTTCTGAATATGTTCTGTAGAAATCTGGAGCAGATCGGCAGCTGCAATCACGGAAAGTGCGTTGTAAATATTGTGGTCGCCACCGACAGATAATGAAATACGTTCTGACGGTCTTCCATATTTTACAACAGTAAAAGAAGTATTTCCATGGTCATCATGTTCGACATCTGTAAAACTGTAATCGGCAGAAGCACCGCCGAACGTAATGACTTTGCAGACAAGTCCCTCTGTAATGGCAGAAAGATGTTCAATATCACTATTAATGATCAGGGCACCATCTTCTGGGAGCAGCTGGGCAAATTTTCGGAAAGAATTGCGGATATCATCCAGATCCTTGAAGAAATCAAGATGGTCAGCATCTATATTTAAAATAATTCCGATCTTAGGGAAAAAATGGAGGAAACTGTTCGTATATTCACAGGCCTCTGTGACAAAATACTCGGATCTTCCGACGCGGATGTTTCCACCGATTGCTTTGAGGATACCGCCAACGGAAATGGTAGGGTCAAGCTCCCCGTCAAGGAGAATGTGTGACATCATGGAAGTTGTTGTGGTCTTTCCATGAGTTCCGGAAATGGCAATCGGCATCTCATAATTCTTCATAAGCTGACCAAGCAGTTCTGCGCGGGAAAGCATAGGAAGATTCTGACGCTTTGCTTCCATGAATTCAGGGTTATCCTCGTGGATTGCTGCCGTATAAACAACAACATCGATACCGTCAATAATATTTTCCGCTTTCTGTCCATAGAAAACAGTAGCTCCATTGTCAATAAGATGTAAAGTTAACGGAGATTCTTTTGCATCCGAGCCGGAAACAGTGAAATGCTCCTGAAGAAGAATTTCTGCGAGACCACTCATACTGATTCCGCCGATACCAATAAAATGAACATGACATGGTCTATCAAAATCAATTATATACATATCTACACTTCCTAACTATTCACGGAAATACCATGAATTTATTAAATCATTTAGTCATATTTATAACGTACCAACTATATTATATACATATACGGACAAAAAACCAAGCCATTTCTTTTTGTTGGAAATATACAAAAAAGAAAAACAATTGTAAAAAATTTTGTAAAAAGATTCACTATATTCGCACAATATGGTATACTGTACATGAATACAATTTACGGTGCGGACGGAAGAAAGGGCAAAAAGCCTGCTTGCAGGTTTTTTGTTATTTCTTCTGTTCATAGGGCGAATGCCCGCGAACGAGAAAGCGTTAGCTTTCGAGTTGTGCCGCAAATCTATTATATATTACTATACAACTTTAGAAGGGGTGAAGACATGGTCAAAAAGGAAATGATAGCAATGCTTTTAGCAGGTGGACAAGGCAGCAGACTTGGTGTTCTCACATCGAAGGTAGCAAAACCTGCAGTTGCGTTTGGAGGGAAATACAGGATTATAGACTTCCCGCTCAGCAACTGTATTAATTCAGGAGTGGATACAGTTGGTGTATTGACGCAGTATCAGCCGTTAAGACTGAACACACATATTGGAATTGGTATTCCATGGGATTTAGACCGTAACGTTGGAGGTGTTTCAATCTTATCTCCTCATGAAAAAAATACAGGTAGTGAGTGGTACGCAGGAACAGCAAATGCGATTTACCAGAACCTTGAATATATGGAAGAATATAACCCGGATTATGTTCTGATACTATCCGGCGACCATATTTATAAGATGGATTATGAGGAAATGCTTGATTTCCATAAGAAGAATAATGCAGATGTAACAATCGCGGTAATGCCTGTACCGATTGAAGAGGCAAGCAGATTTGGTATTGTTATCGCTGACGAAGAACACAGAATTCAGGAATTTGAAGAAAAACCAAAGAATCCAAGAAGTAATCTTGCTTCTATGGGTATCTATATTTTCAGCTGGCCTGCATTAAAAGAATCTCTTCTGTCATGTTCAGATGTGCCAGGATGTGACTTTGGTAAACACATCATTCCATACTGTCATGGTAAAGATGAAAGAATCTTTGCTTATGAGTTCACAGGATACTGGAAAGATGTAGGAACATTAAGCTCATACTGGGAAGCAAACATGGAATTGATCGATATCATTCCTGAATTCAATTTATATGAAGAATACTGGAAGATCTATACAAAGAACGATGAGATTCCACCACAGTATGTTTCTGATAAAGCATCTATCACAAGGTGTATTATAGGAAGCGATTCGGAAATTGGAGGAGAATTGAATAGCTGTGTAATAGGAGCTGGTGTAACGATTGGAGAAGGTTCCGTTGTTAAGAACTCTATCATTATGAAAGGCGCAACGATTGGGGCAGGTTGTGTGATTGATAAAGCGATTATCGCTGAGAACGTAATGATTGGTGACAATGTAACACTTGGTATTGGAAGTGATGTTCCAAATAATTTCCGTCCGGATATTTATAATTCAGAATTGGTTACAATTGGTGAGAATTCTGTAATTCCTGATGGAGTACAGATTGGAAAGAATACTGCGATCAGTGGAGTAACAACAAAAGAAGATTATGAAAATGGTATCCTCGAAAGTGGTGGAACATTAATAAAGGCGGGTGAGAGATAATGAGAGCAGTTGGAATTATTTTAGCAGGTGGAAATAGTGATAAGATGGGTGATCTTACTAACAAACGTGCAGTTGCTGCCATGCCAATCGCTGGAAGCTTCAGAAGTATCGACTTTGCTCTTAGCAATATGTCAAATTCGCATGTGAGTAGAGTAGCGGTACTTACACAGTTTAATTCTCGCTCATTGAATGAACATTTGAACTCATCAAAATGGTGGGATTTCGGTAGAAAAAATGGTGGACTTTATGTTTTCACACCAACGATCACAAAGGAAAACAGTGACTGGTATCGCGGAACAGCAGATGCCATTTATCAGAATCTTGATTTCCTGAAGAGAAGTCATGAACCATATGTAATCATCACATCAGCGGATGCTGTCTGCAAGATGGATTATAATAAGGTATTAGAATACCATATGGAGAAGAAGGCAGACATCACAATTGTCTGTACAAAAGCAGAGGGTGTAGATGTAAGCAGATTTGGAACTATTAAGGTGAATGATGATGGACAGATCATAGAATTTGAAGAAAAATCTGGAACTCCAGATTATGATATGATTTCTACTGGTGTATATGTAATCAGAAGAAGATTACTTATCGATCTTATCGAAGAAGCTGCTGAAGAAGGAAAATTTGATTTCGTGAAAGACATCTTAATTCGTTACAAAAACGTTAAGAAGATGTGTGCTTATGTACATGATACATATTGGAGCAACATTGCAACAGTTGACGCTTACTATCAGACAAACATGGATTTCCTGAAAGCTGATGTAAGAAGACATTTCTGGAGAGAATATCCACCGGTATATTCTAAAGTAACAGATTTGCCTCCTGCAAAATATAATCCAGGATCATCTGTAAAGAACAGCCTTGTATCTAGTGGATGTATTTTAAATGGAACAGTTGACAACTCACTTTTATTCAAGAAAGTATTTGTTGGAAATAACTGCGTTATCAAGAATTCTATCATCTTAAATGATGTATATTTAGGAGATAATATTTATATCGAAAACTGTATCGTTGAAGCTCATAGTACACTTCGTGCAAATTCGCGTTATGTTGGGGAAGGCGAAATTAAGATCGTAGTAGAAGAAGGCGAAAGATACGACTGGTAGTCGGTAAATAAGAGAGATTTGTTTATACAAAAGAAAGGGGAACGGTAATGCAAATCACAGATGTACGTGTGCGCAAAGTAGCAAAGGAAGGAAAACTCAAAGCAGTGGTTTCGATCACATTAGATGAGGAATTTGTAGTTCATGATATTAAAGTAATCGAAGGTGAAAAGGGGCTTTTCATTGCTATGCCGAGTAAAAAATCGGCAGACGGCGAATATCGCGATATTGCACATCCAATCAATTCTGGGACAAGAGAAAGAATCCAGAATATCATTTTAGAGAAATATGAAGAAGCAATTCAGCAGGAAGATGTTGAATTAGAATAAGATTGGTAGTCATTGTTTTCATACGGGACTTATCACAACGCCAGAAAGAGGTGGATGTGATGAGTCTCGTTTTTTTAGCAACGGATTCGAGCTGCATGGCTGAACTGTTACTTTTTTTAACATAACAGTATTTTTTCTATTGACATATTGTTTGATAGTGTTATAATAAAAACAAACATATGAATAAATGCTCATGTGTTAATATGAATAAAATTAAGTGAGGACCGAGAGATGAAAAAGACTTACAAAATTGAAGTAGACTGTGCAAACTGTGCAAACAAAATGGAATTGGCAGCAAATCAGATTGAGGGAGTAAAGACGGCGACAGTCAATTTTATGGCCCAGAAAATGATCGTTGAATTTGAAGATGGCAGGGAGCCGAAGGAAGTCATGCCACAGGTTCTTAAAAAATGTCAGATTGTGGCAATGGACTGTGAAATCTTTTTTTAAATAAAGTTTTTACATACATAGGGGGTGAAATCGTTGACAAAAAAACAGAAAAAAGCTTTGAAGAGAATTCTGATTTCAGCCGTACTTATGGTCGTACTTGCATTTTTGCCGGTGGAAGGCTGGTTAAAATTTGTATTTTACATGATTCCATATTTGATAATAGGAAATGACATTCTGCTTCGCGCATGGAAAGGAATCCTTAACAAGCAGGTATTCGATGAGAATTTCCTGATGGCAATTGCCACCGTTGGCGCAATTGTGCTTGGTGATTATAAGGAAGGTGTGGCGGTTATGTTGTTCTATCAGGTCGGAGAACTTTTCCAGAGCTATGCCGTTGGTAAGAGCAGGAGAAATATCAGCGAACTGATGGATATTCGGCCAGACTATGCGAATGTTGAAGTGGATGGTGAACTGGAACAGGTGGATCCGGATGAAGTAGAAATTGGGACGATCATTGTGGTTCAGCCAGGGGAGAAGGTTCCGATTGATGGAATTATTGTAGAGGGAAAATCTACCTTAAATACAAGTGCACTTACTGGCGAGAGCGTTCCAAGGGATGCAGTAGCTGGTGATGAGATCATCAGTGGCTGTATTAACATGACAGGACTACTCAAGATAAGGACGACAAGGGAATTTGGAGAATCGACGGTTTCCAAGATTCTGGAGCTGGTGGAAAATGCAACAAGCAAGAAGTCAAAATCAGAGAATTTTATCAGCAAGTTTGCAAGATATTACACACCGGCAGTCTGCTATGGAGCACTTGCACTTGCGGTGATTCCGCCAATCGTGCGAATGATTTTCCTGGGGCTTGCGCCAGGATGGGGAGACTGGATCTACAGGGCACTCACATTCCTTGTTATCAGCTGCCCATGTGCTTTGGTCGTAAGTGTACCGCTTAGTTTCTTTGCTGGAATCGGCGGCGCAAGTAGCCAGGGAATTCTGATCAAAGGCGCAAATTATCTGGAAACGCTTGCCCAGGTCAAATATGTGGTATTTGATAAGACGGGTACGCTGACTCAGGGGAATTTCGAGGTAAATGGTGTTCATCACAGCACGATGGACGAAGAAAAGATTTTAGAATATGCAGCACTTGCAGAATGCTATTCATCGCATCCAATCAGTCTCAGTCTTCAGAAGGCTTATGGAAAATCATTGGATAAGACCAGAGTGACTGAGGTAGAAGAGGTCAGTGGAAATGGTGTGATTGCCAAAGTAGATGGCATCTGTGTGGCTGTTGGAAATGCAAAACTGATGAAGAAAATCGGGGCAGAATATGTGGAATGCAGCCATGTGGGAACGGTAGTGCACATTGCTGTGGATGGAGTATACGCAGGTCACGTCTTAATTGCGGATGCCATCAAAGAGAACGCAAAAGAAGCCATAAGCGGTTTATATAAATGTGGTGTTTCAAAGACTGTCATGCTTACCGGAGATGCAAAGAAGGTGGCAGAGTATGTGGCAGCAGAACTTGGAATCAAAGAGGTTCATGTGGAACTTTTGCCGACGGATAAAGTAAGCATTGTTGAAAATTTAATTCAGAAGAAAGCAGAGAAAGAAAAGCTTGTATTTGCAGGAGATGGAATCAACGATGCGCCGGTTCTTGCCATTGCAGATGTGGGTATTGCGATGGGAGCACTTGGATCAGATGCGGCGATTGAAGCAGCAGATGTGGTACTGATGGATGATGATCCTGCAAAAATTGCGAAAGCGATAAAGATTGCAAGAAAATGTATGCGAATAGTATATGAAAATATTTATTTTGCAATGGGAATCAAGCTTATCTGCCTTGTGTTAGGGGCCGTGGGAATCGCAAATATGTGGCTGGCTATTTTTGCAGATGTTGGTGTGATGGTACTTGCAGTATTGAATGCAACCCGTGCATTGTTTGTAAAAAATCTGTAAGATAAGAGAAGGTGTTAAATATGGGGAAAGATAAAGGTTGCCACACAGCAGAGTGCTGTGAAACGGTAGAAGTGCATGAAGAACTTCTGGAGATTGTAAATAAGACCATGCCAGATGAGACAGAACTTTATGATCTGGCAGAATTATTTAAAGTATTCGGAGATTCCACAAGAATCCGAATTCTGTATGTACTTTTTGAAGCAGAAGTCTGTGTATGTGATCTGGCACAGGTACTGAATATGACACAGTCGGCTATTTCACATCAGCTTCGTATCCTGAAGAACAGTAAGCTGGTAAAATGCAGAAGAGAAGGAAAATCAGTGTTCTATTCACTTGCAGATGACCATGTAAGAACGATCATTGCGCAGGGAAGGGATCATATAGAAGAAGACTAATAATGAAGATTAAAAAGAAGGAGAAACTCATGTGCGAGCTTCTCCTTTTTAAATGAAAATGTAACAGTTCAGCTATTAATCCCTCATAAACTGATCGATGACATATAAGATGCCGTCATCATCATTTGATTTTGTAATATAATCAGCTTTTTCGCGGATCAGTGGCTGCGCATTTTCCATGGCGACACCAAGTCCGGCATATTCAATCATTGTGATATCATTGTAACCGTCACCACAGCAGATCATGTGGTCAGCGTTAAGTCCAATGCTGTGTAACAGTTTTTCTAAAGAATAGGCCTTGTCAATGTTCTGAGGCATGATTTCAAGGAAATATGGCTCAGAACAGTAGATGTTCAGAAGACCGCGGAATCTTCCATTCATTTCCTCCTTTGCCTGTGCGATTACGTCTGGATCACCAGTAAGAAGAAACTTGTTATTATTCTGATTCGTCATTTGTTCACAGAAATCAGAAACCGGAGTAAGTGGAATTTTATTGATGTCGGCTTCGAGTTTTGAATAGCTGTTTGTCTTAAGTCCGGAGAGGACGGTATCTGAAAGATATCCTAAAATATCTACCGGATACTTAGAAGCTATTTCATAAATTGTCGGGATGACATCTTGTGGAAGTGTTTTGTTGTAAATGATCTCCCCGGAACGACAATC
Organism: bacterium; assembly: GCA_029227655.1. Taxonomy (GTDB): domain Bacteria; phylum Bacillota; class Clostridia; order Lachnospirales; family Lachnospiraceae; genus Allocoprococcus. The sequence goes on from JAQYAI010000170.1 coordinate 10,007, forward strand.
CGTGATTCTGGCTCCGTTAAAAGAAAGAATGTAACTTCCATACCTCTCCAGGTGAAGCTGCTCCGCCAGCGGGGCAACACCACAGGTCGGGCGCCCTGACGCGAGAACGACCTTTTTTCCGGCTTCCTGAATCTCAATCAGTGCATCCAGGGTCGGTTTTGTAATTTCTTTTTTGGAATTTGTCAGGGTTCCATCTAAATCTAATACTAGAATCTGGTATTTCATAAATTCCTCCTGATTGATTGGCAGTCTCTTGTCTGCCAATGCTGATCTTATCTCAATTCTATTTCTTTTAAAGTATCAACAATTTCTGTAAATTTCATACCATTTGAAGCTTTCACAAGGATCGTATCACCTTTGACGATGACATTGGATACTTTTTCCAGAAATTCCTGTTTTGTCTCAAAATAAAGGACAGAGCTGCTCTTTGCAAATGCTTTCGCTCCAGCGTAAGTGTGTTTGGAAAGAGATCCGATACAGCAGATGACATCAATGCCTTTCTGGGAAGCGTGGGCACCGGTATTGTAGTGCAGTTCATTTTCATTTGTTCCCAGCTCGAACATGTCACCAAGGACAGCAATTTTACGGCCAACTGCGGTAGCAAGAGTGTCAATAGAAGCCATCATTGAAACGGGATTTGCGTTGTAACAGTCATCAATGATGAGCAAGGAACCAGTATCAATTAAGTTCAAACGCCCTGCGATCGTTTTCAGCGATGAAAGTCCTGCCTTAATTTCATCTAGTGATAATCCCATCGCAATTCCGACGCAGGCACCAGCGAGAGCATTATATACCATGTGAATACCTGGAACTGGAATATGTACACGGACGGTTCCGATAGAAAGGTGCAGTGTACAGTCTGTTCCAAGGAGTCCCTTATCTTCGATTTCGTTCGCATAAGCACTGTTGCTATCCGAGAGGCCGAAAAATACAGGTGATTTGCCCTGAACCGAAGATACGGTACAGAGTTTATCGTCATCTCCATTTAGAATAACAGTTGCATTTGGCTTTAAATGATCAAAGCATTCTGTTTTCGCTTTTAATGTGCCTTCTCGTGTACCGAAGTTTTCAAGATGAGCAAGACCGATGTTTGTGATGACCATAATATTTGGGCGGTCGATTGCTGCAAGGTGGTGCATATCGCCCGGGTGGTCGATTCCCATCTCAAGGACTGCTACTTCATGATCTTCTGTAAGATTGAAAATAGTGAGTGGAAGACCGATTTCATTATTGTGATTTCCTTCTGTTTTCAGAACATGGTATTTCTGACTGAGAATAGAAGTAATTGTTTCTTTTGTACTTGTTTTTCCGACACTTCCGGTAATTCCAACAACTGGAATATTCAGAACATCAAGATAAAATGCGGCAATATCTTTTAAAGCCTGTTCACAAGAGGTGACAAGAATATATGGATAGGATACATTTTTCAGTGTCTGTTCAGAGAGTGTAACGAGAGCACCTTTTCCCATGACCTGTGGGATAAATGTGTGTCCATCTACGTGTGCACCTTTGATTGGAACGAATAAAAATCCAGGTTCAATCTTACGGCTGTCAATGGCGACACCGGTAATTTCTTTTGATAAAAGAGCTGCGTCGCCATGAAAGGTTCCATGGCAGGCTGCAGCTATATTTTGTAATGACATCTGTTTCATTTGTTTATCCTCATTTTAGCGATATCTTGCATCCAGTGATTTTTCGATGATGAGCTCACAGAGTTCACCGTATGGGATGCCGACAGCAGCAGCTTCTTTTGGTAGTAAGCTTGCAGCTGTCATTCCAGGAAGTGTGTTTACTTCCAGACAGTAGATTTCTCCATTTTCATCCAGAAGGAAATCAGCGCGGGAATATACATTTAACTGAAGCGCATGGAAAGCTCTTTCTGTTGCCTGTCGCATACGCTGTTCTACTTCTGGTGGAATATTGGCAGGGCAGATTTCTTCGGTGCATCCTGCCTGATATTTATTTGCATAATCAAAGAAACCGGACTTTGGAATGATTTCGATGACTGGAAGCGCTTTTCCATCAATGATTCCGCAGGCAAATTCGCGGCCTTTGATGTATTTTTCTACCATGACACAGTATTCCTGTGGGAAAGATGCATCGAGAGCAGCACGGTATTCCTCTTCTGTATTACAGATATACACACCAATGCTGGAACCGCCGACACAAGGCTTTACAACAACTGGAAGTTCTAACCCAAGTTTTGCAAGCGGAGTGTCCTTTGTATCTTCATAAACCCAAGTTCCATCTGGTGTAGGAATATGATTCATTTTGAAAATCTGTTTTGTGACACTCTTATCCATGGCAAGTGCATTTCCAAATGAATTTGGTCCTGTGTATTTGATGCCGAGCAGATCAAATGCGGCCTGAAGCCTTCCGTCTTCCCCGTATCCACCGTGAAGTCCAAGGAAGGAAATGTCTGCAAGTCGGCAGAGTTCAATAACGTTTGGGCCGAAGAAGCAGTCCGATTTGTCCGCGCGGGATGCCTTGATTGCATTGAGGTCAGGTGCAGTTGTTTTGATACCTTCCGCAATTTCCAGATTACCGTTTGGCAGATCAAATACATCTTCCAGATTCTCTGGTGCATTAGGGAATCCTAAAAAAACATCCAAAAGAACAGCTTTATGACCGCGTTCTCTAAGGGTACGGCAGATACCGGCACCAGAGCTTAAGGATACATCTCGCTCTGTGCTGAGTCCGCCGGCTAATACTACAACTTTCATAATTAATTACTCCTCTATGATATTCATTCTGTTTAATAAGTCCTGTTTTACTTTATAAAGTTTGTCTGAAAGATCAACATATACCTGATGTGGGTAGAAAAGACGCTTGGTCTCATCCCAAAGGGTTTCCTTTTCCTCTTTGCAGTATGCTGCGATTTCTTTGACGCTTGGAGAGTCGTAAACACATTTTCCGTTGATGAAAACAGGAACCAGCATTTCACGGACGGTGTAGGTGCCTCCTTTTAATTTTGTCTTCTTCCATGTCTCGATTGGATCGAAGAGAAGGAGGTCTTCTTCAGGGTTCAGCGTTTCATCAGCAAAGCAGATAAGGTCAGCTTTTACTTTACCAGTTTCTTTTTCATAAATACGGTAAATGGTCTTGTTGCCAGGATTTGTGATTTTTTCTGTATTTTCAGAAATCTTGATCTTAGGAATAAAGTTTCCATCTTTATTCTGAATAGCGGCCAACTTGTAGACACCGCCGAAGGATGGGCAGTCTTTTGAGGTAATCAGATGAGTACCAACACCCCATGAATCAATAGCGGCATCCTGAATGTTGAGGTCGTTGATCAGATATTCGTCAAGATCGTTTGAAGCACAGATCGATACATCTGTATGACCTGCTTCGTCTAACATTTTACGAGCCTTCTTAGAAAGATATGCGAGGTCACCGCTGTCAAGACGGATACCAAGCTTTCTTGGAGTTACATTATTTGCTTTCATTTCATCGAATACGCGGATGGCATTCGGAACACCTGATTTTAAGGTGTCATAAGTATCTACCAATAGCGTACATGCGGTTGGATACATATCTGCGTATGCCTTGAATGCAGTGTATTCATCCGGGAAGCTCATGATCCAGCTGTGGGCATGTGTTCCCATGACTGGCACATCAAACATCTTTCCGGCAAGTACGTTAGACGTTCCAACACAGCCTGCAATCATTGCGGCACGTGCACCATAAACACCAGCGTCCGGTCCCTGTGCACGGCGAAGTCCGAATTCCATAACTCCGCGTCCGTTAGCGGCAAATACGATACGGGCAGTCTTTGTTGCAATCAGAGACTGATGGTTGATGATGTTAAGAATGGCGGTTTCTACGAGTTGTGCTTCCATGATAGGTGCAATGACCTTGATCAGTGGTTCTCGAGGGAATACAACACTTCCTTCCGGAATTGCATAAATGCTTCCGCTGAAGCGGTAGCCGTGTAAGTAAGCTAAAAATTCTTCAGAGAAAATGCCCACCCCGCGCAGATATTCAATATCTTCATACGTAAAATGCAGATTCTTGATGTATTCAATGATCTGCTCCAGTCCGGCACAGATAGAATAGCCGGAAGAACAAGGATTGTTGCGGAAGAAAACGTCGAATACGACCATTTCGTTTTCCTGCTTTTCAAAGTATCCCTGCATCATTGTCAGTTCATAAAGGTCAGTAAGTAAAGTTAAATTGCTGCTGGTAACACTCATTTTTATACCTCTTTTCTTTTTATTTAAAGTAAATTAGCATTACGCTTTATGGTTTCTTCAATAATATCGTGACAGTATACCCCGATTTTTTTCCTGGTTTCTTTGTCCATATCTTTCATATAAATTGGGTTTCCATATTCTACCACAATGTGTTGCTTTTCTACACGTGGGAAATGTGCCTCAAAGATCTGGTTCGTGTTATTAATGCTGACTGGAATGATTGGGCATCCTGTCTTGTCAGCGATTTTGAAAGATCCTTCATGGAATGGAAGAAGGGAAAGTTCTTCTCCCTTATTGCGCGTTCCTTCCGGGAAAATGAAAATAGAGATTCCATTTTTTACATGTTCAATTGCCTGAAGGATTGTCTTAAGGCCGGCACGAATATCTTCACGGTCTAAGAACAGACAATATAAATAGCGCATCCATGTCACAAGAAGTGGAAATTTCTCCATCTCTTTCTTAGAAACGAAACCTGTCAGATCTTTACAGCGTGTGTATGTGATCGGGATATCGAAAAAGCTTCGATGATTTCCTACATATAAAACCGGACCGTCCGGAATATTCTCTTCTCCGATATAAGTAATTCTGGTTCCGGCAATCCAAAGCATCATGGAAAAGGCCCACTGTACAATGCGAAGAGAACTGATATCACGTGCTCTTGGATTAAATTTTCCAATGATCCACTCCACAAAAAATACTGGAATAGAAAGTATTAAAAATAGTCCTAAAAAAATACAAAGTCCAATAAAACGTATCATTCGTTAATTATCCTCCATTATTTGTCATGTTTCTGGCAATTCATTGGACTTATTATACTATTCGAGGAATGAAAATACAAGGAAGATAATAGGATAATAAAGAGAAACTGCTTAAGGGATGGACCTTGAAAAGAATCGCTGGATTTGGGGGAATTATATGGATACTGTTCATTCTGACCGGCTGTTCGGTAATTCTTAAGACAGAAGGAGAGAGGACGGCAGTAGAATATGAGCTGATGGATCTGCGGGATATTCCAGAAGATATACAAAAGGAAATTGCAGAACAAAAGGCAGAGCCTTTTCAGATCACATACAGAGACATGGAGTATTTATATATTGCGGAAGGTTATGGGAAAAAGGAAGAGAGTGGGTATTGTATTGAAATAACAGAATGTACACAGAATGAAAACGCTATATATATAGAAGCGATTCTTCATGGTCCCGGGGGAGAAGGAGCCATCTGTGAGACAGAATATCCGCTTTATGTAGTGAGGACGGCGTACACAAAGAAGCACGTGATTTTTGAGGAGTAGGAAAATGGAGGATTATATGATATGGAATTAGTAAAGAAAAGAATCAGGACAAATGAAATCGGGAAGATTACTTCAGACCAGTTCGTTTTGGATGATGATTATAATGTGCCAGATGCGAAAGCGGATATCGGGCGCGTAGTGTCAGGGGAGGGAACGATTAAAATAGAAGAAATAAAACGGGTAGAAAATTATCTGCGCGTGTCGGGGAAATTATTTTTCAAGGTGTTATATGTGACAGATTCGGTGATGCCAGAGCTGGAATCTCTGCGAGGGCAGATTCCATTTGAAGAAATGGTCTATGTAGAATCCTCTGGCGGAGAAGACTATGTGGCTCAGGTGACAGGAGTAGAATTTTCTTCCACATTGATTCACTCACGTAAACTTGCAATCAAGGCAATGGTGGATCTTCTGATTCATGCAGAAAAAGCGCAGGAGGAAGAGACGACGATTGATGTGGAAGGAGAGGGGCGTATTTTTAAGAAAATGTGTCCGATTGAGATTCTGCAGTTACATACCAGTAAACGTGATATTTACCGTATTAAAGAGGAACTTACCATTCCTGGGACAAAGGAAAATATCAGTACTTTGATCTGGACGGATGTAAATCTGCGGAAAATAGACACAAAAGTTGCACAAGATATGATTACATTTACAGGAACGCTTCAAGTATTTCTATTTTACAAATCAGAAGAGGACAAAACAGACTGGGTAGAACAAATGGTGCCATTTGAAGGAAAGGTTACGTGTAATAATATAGAAGAAGGATTTTATCATCATATTTATCATAACCTGAGCGATATTAATGTAGAAGTGCGTATGGATACGGATGGAGAAATGAGAAATCTTGGCATCGAAGCTACGCTGGAAATGCGGATTCTGGTATATAATGAAGAAAAAATCAACATTCTGGAAGATGTTTATTCGTTGGAAAAAGAATGCGTTCTGGATAAGCGGAAAGCGGTATATGAAGAGCTGATCACGCAGAATCATTCGAAATATAAGTTCGTGGAAAGGATGAATCTGCCGGAAGTGAGAGATGGGATTCTGCAGATCTGTCACAGTGGTGGACGGGTGCAGGTAGAACATATGGAAGTAACAGAGGGAGGAATTCAGGTGGAAGGACTCTTGCATGTTCATTTTCTCTATGTGAAGGCAAATGATCAGGTGCCATTTGATATGTGGACAGGAATTCTTCCATTTTCCTATCTGATTGAAAGCCCAAGAGCCTGCCCGGATATGAGATATGATATTACGCCGAGTGTGGAACAGATTTCCATCGATATGGCGGGAAGCGAAGAAGTAGAAGTGAAAGCGGTGCTGGCGTTCCAGAGTTTTCTTCGCTGTCCGGTGGAAACGGAAGTGATCGATTCTATGGAACTTAAAATGCTTGATCCGAATGAGATGAGCAAACGTCCGGGAATTATTGGTTATATCACAAAAGAAGGTGACGATCTCTGGAAACTGGCGAAAAGGTATTACACCACAGAGGAAGGGATTATGGAGATCAATGGGCTGACTTCCAGAGAGCTGAAAGCAGGGGAGAAATTATTGATTTTTAAAGAGAATATGAGTATACTGTAGACAGAAAATGAGGAATCTAGTTAATGTCCCCGTACATCGATATTGAATACAAAGGAGAACTGCCATGGATAGAATTGAACTGAAAGCGCTTGGGAAAATTAATTTAGGATTAGATGTTCTGGGCAGACGCGAAAATGGATATCACGACGTTCGCATGGTCATGCAGACATTATATTTATATGACAATGTGACACTCATCAAAAAGGAAGAGCCTGGGATTGAAATTGAATCGAATTTGTATTTCCTGCCAAAAGACAGTGGGAATATTGCGTGGAAAGCTGCAAATCTTCTGATGGAGGAATTCAATATTCCTGGAGGAATCAAGATCATCTTAAATAAGTATATTCCTGTGGCAGCCGGAATGGCGGGCGGAAGTTCCAACGCGGCAGCAGTTCTTTATGGTATGAATAAAATGTATAAATTAGGACTTTCCCAGCAGGAACTGATGGACAGAGGTGTGAAGCTTGGCGCTGATGTTCCGTACTGTATTATGAGAGGAACTGTTCTCGCTGAGGGAATCGGCGAAATCTTAAGTCCGCTTCCACCAATGCCAAAATGTCAGATCCTGATTGCGAAACCACCGGTCAGTGTATCGACAAAAGCGATCTATGAAGCGATTGATTCCAAAGAAATCGAGGACCATCCGGACATTGATGGAATCATAGAAGGACTGAAA